>NZ_JBIASS010000013.1:258910-269936 GCF_042890955.1 Streptomyces sp. NPDC001933
GTGGGCCCCCGGGGGCCGGGGGGGGGGGGGGGCGCCCGCGCCGGCGCCCCCCCCCCCCGCCGCTTGCCTGCCTCGGTTCACAGACCGTGGACGGGGACAGGCTCAGTCGGATCAGGCCTGACGTGCGACCTTGCCTTTCCTCGTGATTCGCACGGTGACCGACCCACCCGCCGGGACTTCGACCTGCGGCCAATCGAGGAACGCCGTGTACCCGAGGGGGCGGGCCGATTGGCGGGCCGTTTCCGCCAGTACCGACACCCGTGCCGCGTAGGCCGTGTTGTTGGTCAAGCGGACTACGGCGGCCTGACGGCTCTCGCTGACATGCTCGGCCTCGACATGATCAAAGGGAATGAGAATTCCTTCCCCGGGCCGGACGTAGATTCCGGGAAGTTCGAGTGCCATCAAGACACCGTTGGTCTCGGTCCAGGAGTTTCTCGTCCTGATGAATTCACCGACGGCACCCTTGCCCTCGGCATCGCTGGGCTGGATCCGCTCCATGCTCGAACCGATGAGGTAGTCGGTGGTTATGTGTCCCGGCATGTTGACGGCCTCGGCGTGGGCGTGCTGGATGTCGCTGATGAGTTCAGCGTACTTCTTGTCCCCAGTAGCTCGATACAGCTTGAACAGGTGGTCAGCGGAGGACGTACAGACGCCGGGCGCGGCATGTTTGTTCTGGCTGCTTGCCCAGACGGCGCCGGCCATCCTTCCCTCCAGCCGCGCGATATCACTGCCTGCCGGAAACAGTGGATCGTACGCAAGGGTCCAGGACGAGCACAGAGCGGCCTGGACCTTCGCGCGGTTCAGCCATGTCTTCTTTCCGGTGTACTGGTACAGCGCCATGAATGACTCCAGGAGACCGAACGCCGTTTCGGAGTCCGCATCCTGTGAAATATCCGCGCATGCTCCACTGGTGAACCCACGGGATTTGGTGTCGCGCTCATAGTAGAATTCGGCTGCTTCCTCGGCCGCGGCCAACCAGTCCGGACGGTGGAAGTATTCAGCCGCCAGGGCGAGCCCGGCCGGAGCGATGGCACCGGCCGTCGAGTTGTACACGGCGATTTCGCCTGTTTCGGGCACGATGTACTGACCGAATTCTCCGTGCTTTCGCCAGGTCCGGATGAATGCTTCGGCCAGACCGGCTGCGGCCAGTTCCCAGGATTCCTTGATGGTGTCGCCGTGCCCTTGCGCCTTCAGGAGCATCACATGCTTGATCAGCCAGAAGAGCACGTCTCCGTTCTTGCGCACCATCGCCTGCACGGCAGGGAAGTCGGGGTGGGCCTTCTCCGATCGGATCTCTCCGTCTTCGCTGATGAAGCCGTAGAAGAATCCGCTCCGCCCCTTCATGCGGGAACAGATGAAGTCCAGCTCATCGGAGACCCTGCCCCGTTCCGTCGGGTCATTCAGAGCCAACATGGGGTAGGTGTTGATCATTCCGCTGACCCAACCCAGTTGAAAGTGCCTGGAGTTTTCCGGCAGATAGTAGCGGCCTGCCTTGGTCTCTGTGAAATTGCCTCGGCAGATGTTGGTGCCGAGCTCGGCCAGCTTACTCATCGGAAGCAGGTTGCGAGGCGCGGTGGGACCGGTGAGCGACTTTCGCACATCCATGAATTTTTGCAGGACTGCCGGAATTCCGTCGGCATCGAAGGCAAAGACCTGGAAGCGAATCGAGACCGCGTCACCGGGAGCCCAGTCCGACGCCCTGTCATCGCTCGTCCGGAAATCTCCGAAACCGGCCACCTGTCGGCGCACGACAGGTGCCGAGATGCTGAATTCACAGCTTTCCCTGCTCGCACTCTCCTCAATCGAGAGTCCACTGTTGCCCAGGCGGGTTCCCTGCTCGGTGAGGACGATCCATCCCTTTTTGAACTCGGGCGAGAAGAAGCTCATCGCCGGGGCGGCAGTACTGAACGTCGCCAGCTCAATCCGCGAAGGCGCCGCAGCATCGACGGCCAGTCGCGGGTTGTTCGATATCGTCAGCGGCGTTTGTGGGTTGTAGTACATGTCGGCCGGATAGTCCGGATTGTATCCGTTGCCGATGGTGCGATAGCGATTGCCGTTGTAGATGATTCCGGGAATCATCACATAGTTGGCGGTCTCCCAGCTCTCGAAGGGGAAATCAACGGAGATCGCGGTCTGTTCCGCCGCCCCCTTCTCCAGCGTGCAGGTCAGGGTGACCTCCCACCCGTGACCATCGGGTACCCGCCGCGTATCCCACTTCAGTCGCCACTGTCGCGGTCCGTCGGTCAGCAGGTCGCCGTCGAACTGCTGGGCCCGGCGCAGCGTCGTGCCGTCGTATTCCCGGATCGACACCTGGAGGGAGCCGTGCAACTCGCGCAGAGCACGGCTGAGTTCCGCGGCCTGGCCACTGGCTCCGGCAACCCCTGCGTCGAGCGATTGGGCTCGTGAGACCGTGGGTTCGAGAGCGATCTTCGCTCCGACTCCGGCAGCCGCCAACAAAGAAAGGCAGTTTCTCCTGTCAAGCATTCTGCAACCATCCTTGTGTGCGTGTTCCAGCGAATTGAGTTTCAGATCAATTTCGGTACAGGCACCGGCGCGCCCGGCGGCAGCAGACCCTGGGCACGCAGGGCGAGCCACATCTCTTCGGGGACGGGGTGGCTGATCATCGCGGCGGCGTCCGTCACCTCGGCGGCGCTGCGTGCCCCGAGCAGCACACCGGCGACCGCCGGGTGTCCCAGAGGGAATTGCAGGGCGGCTGCCCGCAGCGGAACCCCGAAGGTCTCGCACAGCGTGCGCAGGGCCAGCGCCCGGTCCAGCAGGTGTGCCGGGGCCGGTGCGTAGTCGAAGGTCGCGCCCGGCTGGGGATCGGCGAGGAGGCCCGAGTTGAACACCCCGCCGACCAGCACGGACACTCCGCGTTGCGCCGCCAGCGGCAGCAGTGCGGCCAGAGCGCTCTGGTCGAGCAGGGAGTAGCGGCCGGCCAGCAGGACCACGTCGATGTCGGTGTCGCGGACGAAGCGTGTCGGCATCGCGGTCTGGTTCATGCCGACGCCGATCGCGCCGACCGTGCCCTCCGCGCGCATCCGCTCCAGCTCGGGGTAGGCGCAGTCGAAGGCCTCGCGCTCGTGGCCGTCCGGGTCGTGCAGGTAGACGGTGTCCACGCGGTCGAGGCCGAGCCGTACGAGGCTCTCCTCGACGCTGGTGCGTACACCGCGGGCGCTGAAGTCCCACACCCGTTCGTGGGTGGCCGGGACGGCGAAGCCGTTCGCCAGGTCGTCGCCGGGCAGCCCGTCGCGTGCGCGCAGCAGGCGGCCGACCTTGGTGGACAGCGTGAACAGCGTACGTGGCCGGGTGCGCAGTGCGTCCCCCAGCCGGCGTTCGGACAGGCCGAGCCCGTAGTGCGGAGCGGTGTCGAACGCACGGATGCCGCAGTTCCAGGCGGCCTCCACGGTGGCGGCCGCGTCCTCGTCGCTGACTGCGTGGAACAGGTTCCCCAGGGCGGCGGCACCCAGTGACAGTGCGTCGACGGCGGTGGTGGTGTGCACGGGTGCTGTGGGGTGCATGGGGTGAGGAATGCCTCTCGCTGAAGGGGCGTGAGCGGACGTGAAAGGACGTGAAGGGGCGCGAGCTTCCGAAGTCCGCGACATGTGACAGGGGGGCGGGGCCTTGCGTCGGTCTCCGCCCCGCCCTGTCACATGCCCAGCCGTACCGCCCGGTCTCAACCCTTCGTCGCTCCTCCTGTGAGGCCCTTGACGAACTGCTTCTGGAAGGCCAGGTAGAAGACGAGGATGGGCAGTGTCGCCAGGAACATGAAGGCGAAGACCGAGCCGAAGTCCGCCTGGTGTTCGCCGATGGCGCGGTAGATGCCGACGGTCACCGTGGTGCCTGCCGCCGGGCCAAGGACGATCAGCGGGTTGAGGAAGTCGTTCCAGATCCAGACGCCGAGGAAGATGACCACGCTGGCCGAGGCCGGCCGCATCAGCGGGAAGACCACCTGCCAGAAGGCGCGGAACGCCCCGGCGCCGTCGATCGCCGCGGCTTCTTCGAGCTCTCGGGGGATCGTCTTGGCGAAGCCCGCGAAGACGAACACCCCGAACGGCATGTAGTAGCCGACGTACGCCAGGACCAGTCCGGGCACGCTGCTCATCAGCCCCAGCGCGCGCAGGACTTCGGTGATCGGGGTGAGGATCACCGCGGGCGGCACCATGAGACCGCAGAGCAGGACGACCATGATGACCTTGGACAGGACGCCGGTCGACCGGGCCAGGTAGTGGCCGAGCATGGCGGAGATCGCGGTGATGACGAGGATGGAGATCACGGTGACCTCCGTGCTGTTGACCAGCCCGTACCAGAAGAGGTGGTCCGGGCGCGACAGCACGCTCTGGATGTTGTCCAGGGTCGGTGGGACCGGGAGGCCGACCGGGTTCGACACGATCGCCGAACCGTCCTTGAACACGTTGACCAGCACGAGGTAGATCGGCAGGAAGAACAGCAGGCCGGCGAGGAGCGCGACGACCGGACGTATCCACGCCCTTGATCCACCCCTGTTCACGCTCGCGTTCAGGTCCGGGTTCGTCTTCGCTTTCGTGCTCATGCGGACACCTCGCGTTTCTGCAGCCACCCGAGCGCGATCACGGAGACGGTCGCGACCAGGACCAGCATCGCCACGGCCATCGCGGAGGCGTAGCCGACATGGTTGCCGTTGAACGCGGTCTGGATCACCTGGAAGGCGAGGGTGGATGTGGTGCCGGGGCCGGGGCCGCCGTTGGTGAGCACCTGGATCTGGTCGTAGGCCTTGAATCCGCCGATCAGTGACATGACCGTGTTGATGGTGACGGCGGGTGCCAGCATCGGCCAGGTGACATGGCGGAACCGCATCAGTGGTCCGCAGCCGTCGATGGCCGCAGCTTCGTGCAACTCCTGCGGGATGCCCTGCAGCCCGGCCAGGTAGATCACCACGCAGAAGCCGAGCCCCTGCCAGGCGATGACCCACGAGACCGTGTAGAGGGCGAGGCTCGGGTCGGAGAGCCAGCCCGGCGGATGGCTCACCCCCAGGTGTCGCAGCATGGAGTTGAGCAGGCCGTCGTCGACGAGGATCGCCTGCCAGATGACACTGACCACCACGGCGCTCAGCACGACCGGCACGAAGAACACGCTGCGCAGAGCGTTGTACAGCCAGCCGCGCCGGTCGAGCAGCAGGGCGATCGCCAGGCCGCCGGCGTTGGTCACCAGCGTCACGATCACGGTGATGACGACGGTGTTCTGCAGTGCTTTGAGGAAATCGTCGTCGGAGAACAGGCTCGTGAGGTTGGACAGGCCCACCCACCGGGTCGGCGGGTTGAAGGGGTTCTTGTTGGTGAGGCTGTAGCCGGCGGTCATGCCGATCGGCACCAGGACGAGGGCCAGGTAGGCGAGCAGTCCGGGAGCCGCGAAGAGAGCGAAGCGGCCCGGTCCGCCGTTCGGCCGGAAGCGCCGGGACGGTCGCGACGACCGCCGCGCGGGGGTGTCCTGTGGTCGGACCGCTGCCGTGTCCTTCGCCTCGGGCGCGGCGGCGGAACCCTCCGGACGGCTCAGGGTACGTATGCGCATTATCGGGTGGCCTTGTCCCACTGCTCGTCCATGTAGGCACCGAACTGACGCGCTGTCATGCGGCCGCCGAGGAGATTCTGGACGCCGGCCGCGGCCTTGTCGGCCAGGCCGGGCGGCAGGGAACCGTCACCGGTCTCCTGGGAGAACGAGTTGACGATCCCGTCGTCCTTCTGGGCCTGCCGATACGCCGCCACGGTCTTCTTGTAGACGGGGCCCATGGTGCTGGGCGGGTTGTAGCCCTTGATGTCGATGATGAGCCCGTCGGCCTTGACGGCGGCGTCCAGGTTCTTCTGGTCCTCCATGAACGCCTTGGCCCACTTCTTGGCCAGGGGAACATCGGACGCCTTGGAGCTCACCGTCATCCCGCCGCCGAGGACGCCCGGGAGTGCCGGGGCCCCCTGGTCCGTGGGCCACGCGAAGACGCCGGTGTCGAAGTCCGGCTTCTTCGTGTCGGCCGAGGCGGAGAACCAGCTGCCCATCGGATACATCGCACCCTTGCCGTCACGGAAGGCCTGCTCGGTGTCCGCGTAGGAGCGGGAAAGGCCGGCGCGGTCGATGTATCCCTTGTCCGCGAGGCCGGCGACCTTCTGGGCGGCGGCGACGAACGCCGGGTCGGTGAACTTGACCTTGCCCTTGGCGCGTTGGGACAGCCAGTCCGGCGTCTTCTTGTAGACATCGGTGGCGACCGTGCAGATCAGCGGGAACATGTCGGCCCAGGAATCCTTGCCGCCACCGCCGACCACGAAGGGGTTGATGCCCTTCTTCTTCAACTTGGCGCTGTCGTCCAGCAGTTCACCGTACGTGTGGGGCGGTGTGTCGATGCCGGCCGCCGCGAAGTCCTTCTTGTTGTAGTAAACGAGCGTCGTCTGGGCGGCGTACGGCAGCTGGTAGACCTTGCCGTCGTAGGTGTTGGCGCGGGGGTTCTCGTACGTCGCGAGTTCCTTGTCCGTCCACGGTGACAGCTTGCCCGCCTCGGCGAATCCGGCGGGGTTCAGGCCGATCATCACGTCCGGGAACTGACCCGTGCTGTCGAGCTGCTTCGCGTACCCGGTGCGGTCGGCGCTGGGCGACACGAGCTTCTTGATCGTCACCCCGGGCACCTTCGCCGAGGCGCGGGCGATCGCGGCGTCCCAGTACTTCGCGTCCAGGTTGGGCGTCTCGAAGGTGAGGAAGGTCAGGGTGACCTTGTCGCCGTCGCCCTTGGACGCACTCGTACCGGAACTGCCGGCCGTGCACCCGGCCAGGAGGAGAGCACCTGCGAGGGCGGCGGTTCTCGTGAGTATCGGATTGCGCATCATGTCCAACTTCCCCTACCCGTCGTTGTCCGGGGGCGGTACCGAGTCGCTGTCTTGTTCGTACCGAGACGAGAGAGGGAATCCCGCTGCCGACCGTCCACCGAATCCGTCACATGGTTCAGACTCTTCCCAGAGTCCTGCTGCTCCCGGGGGCGACCGCTTCCACTCAGCGTTCGCCCGTCAGGGCACCTTGGGGTATGGAAGTCCGCGCACGACGGCATGTCAAGAGATGAGACGGAGTTATTGCCTGAACCAGGGCGACAATAGATCTGATACATGTCGGCAGAGCTTCGCCGGCCGCCACGGATTCGCTTCGCAGGAACGAGACGCGTCAGTGCCCCGGTTCACGACCCGGCACACTTCGACCGCCCCGTCGCCCGGTCGTTTCCGGTGTGGGCGGCGGGGCGGGGAGGCGGGGCGTTACTGATCGAGGCTGTCGTCCGCGGTCACGCCCCGTCCCGGCCGGCGGGAGCGGCGAAGATGCGATTGCGGATCTCTCGCTGGACCTGGAGTTCCGTCGTGTCGATATGGCGGGCCATGAGGGCGGCCGCCTGTTCCTGCTCACCGGCCCCGATCGCTTCCAGGATCGCCAGGTGCTGCTCCGCGGCCCCGGCGAGTGATCCCGGTGCGGAGTCGGCCAGGGCCACGATGGTGACCTGTCGCTGCAGCCGCTGGATCGCGTCGACCAGGCTGGAGAGGAACGCGTTCCCCGCTGCCGCGCCGATCGCCTGATGGAACTCCGCATCGGCCCGGCCGAACGACTCGTGGTCGTCGCGCTCGGCGGCCTCCGCCGAGCGCTGCGCCGCCTCGCGGATCGCCCTGAGCTGAACCGGTGTGGCCCGCGCGGCCGCGAGCCCGCTGGTCTCGGCCTCGGTGAAGCGCCGGAACTCGAACAGTTCACCGACGCGGCTCGGGTCGGTCGGCAGGAACCGGGAGAACGTGTCGGACCACAGGTCGTTCCTGGGATGCGCCACGAAAATGCCGCGCCCCTTCTCCACCGAGAGCCTCCCGAGGGCCGAGAGGATCTTGACGCCCTCTCGCACCACCGTCCTGCTCATGTCCACTTCGGCCGCCAGATCCTTCTCCGTCGGCAGCCGGTCGCCGGGCCCCATCCCCTGCCGGGCGACGTACTCCAGGATGCGCTCCGCCGCGACCTCGTAGCCGGGGCGGTAGGGAGCCGCCTCCGCCTCCGTCTCCGTCTCCGATGCCGCGGACGCGGACGCGGGCCGGGAAGATCCAGTCATGTTGCTCCATGTATCCGATGCATGCCGTCACGAAATGCCAAGTGCTGGGCCCCCAAGATACCTCTCGGGCCGCCCGTACAGGGGTGCCCGGACCGCCCCACGGAGCACCCGCGCCATCGGGAATAGATCCGAACTAAGCCTTGACGGCCACTTCCGTGCCGTGCACGCTAGACCGCACTTGTGCTGCGGTAGTTACACAGGAGAAGCAAGCGCACTTCCTTGCACGGGCAGGCCTATGGGCTCTCCGGCTCACAGCCGTCCCCCGATCCCGCTCCTCGGAACAGCGCGAACCATCTTCGTTGAAGAATACGAACTATCCAGGTGACCTCGTTCGTCGCTCGACGTTTGCCGGCCTTGCTCCCTTCTGCGCTGTTCACGGGCAGTTGATCAGCGATCCCGCGCGTCATCGAGAGTCACTTCATCTAGGAGGACATGTGGACAGGCGTCGTTTTCTGGTTGCCAGTGGCTTGAGTTCGGCCACGGCCGTGGCCATGGCCGCCGGACCCGCGCATGCCGCGCGAACGGCCAGGACCAAGACGTCCCCGTCGCTGCGGATCGGGGCGGGCTTCCTGTCGGTGGGCATCAGCGGCACCGGGTACGTGGACAGCCTGGTGGACCTGCGCGACGGCACCGACCACCTGGCCAAGGACACCCCTGTGCCGCTGGTCAGCGTGGTGGCCGACGGCAAGCACGTGGTTCCCGCGAAGGTGCGGGTCGTGTCGCGTGACCGGGCGCACCACCGGCAGGTCCTGGAGTTCGTCGGCGAGAGCGTGACGATCCAGGTGGAGGCCGTCGGGTTTGCCACGCATTCCACCCTTGAAGTCGTCGGCCTGACGGCTGCCTCGGGTGTGGATGTGCAGACGCTGCTGTGGGGTCCGCTGCCGACGACGCTCGACGACACCATCGGCGAGACGGCCGGTGTGGTCGCCAACTCCGACTTCGTCATGGGGGTCCGGCCGCTGAACGACAAGACGGTGGGCGGGTGGCCGAACGAGCATCTGGCGTACGGGTTCGGTCCTGACCTCGTATGGAATCCGTACGGCCTGCAGACCGGCGCGAAGGACGAGTGGCTGGCGAGCAACGTCGCCGCGAAGACCACCTGGGGCAGCGTCCTGCGCGCCACCACCTACGACTACAGCCAGGTACGGGTCCGGCAGCGCACCAACGGCTACAAGATCCCGCTCGGCCCGCTGCCCGGGCCCGACGGCCGGATCGTCGGCTCGAAGATCGCCCTGTTCGGCAGCGCGCCGGATCTCGCCCTGACCGTGCTCAGCCAGATCGCCAAGGAGCACGACCAGGCGTACCCCACCCTGGACGGCCAGTGGCAGAAGGCGGCCCAGCGCACCTCGCAGACCCATTTCTGGGTCCGCGACCTCAACACGGGCAACGTCACCGCGGCCGCCGAGCTGGCCGCGCAGGCCGGGGTGCGGAACATCTACGCGATCACCGGTGACGGACCGTGGGCGTCGCACGGGCACTACCAGTTCAACGGCTCCTTCGGCGGATCGGACGCGGCGGCCGCCCAGTTGGTGGCCGCGGCGGCGAAGAAGGGCATCGAGGTCGGGGTGCACACCCTGTCCACCTTCATCGACGCCCACGACCCGTATGTGAAGGCGCCGGCCGATCCACGGCTCGCGCTGGGCGGCTCCGCCAAGCTCACCCGACCGCTGGCCGGCTCCGACACCACGCTGTACGTGGACGCCGACGGCCTGCTGGCCTCCGGCGTCGACGGCCAACGGCTGCGCATCGGCGATGAGTTCATAACGTACGGCTCCGTCACCAAGGTCAGCAACACCGAGTGGCAGGTCGGCGGACTCAAGCGGGCACAGTGGTCCTCGGCCGCCAAGGACTACCCGGCCGGCACCACCGTCGCCCGGCTCATCCAGAACGGCTACGGAGGCGCACTGGCCAGTCTGCCGATCACCGACGAGATCGCGACCCGCCTTGCCACCGCGTACAACACCAGCGGCGTCCACGCCACGTCCTACGACGGCCTTGAAGGTACCGGCTACAACGGCTGGGGCGGCTACGGCTTCGCACGGCTCGTCAACGGCGTCCACCGGCAGGTCACCACCAAGAACTTCATCACCGAGTGCAGCAACCTCGCGTCGAACACGTGGGACGCCCAGTCCAGGGCGAGCTGGGGCGAGATCGGCCCCACGAGCTACGCCCAGATCATCCGCAGCAACATCTTCTACCGGGCGAACTACCTGCCCGGGATGATGGGCCAGCAAGGGCTCTCGGGCGACGCCGCCCTGCAGACGATCGAGGACACCATGGCGCACGCGGCCTCCCTCGACGCCGGTATCAACTTCGAGACCAGGGTGAGCAGCCTTCAGTCCGGGAAGAACACCACCGCTCTGCTCGCCGCCGTCCGGATGTGGGAGTCCGCGCGCGCAGCTGGTGCTTTCACTGCCGAGCAGAAGAAGCAACTGGGCGTCGCGAGCAGGCACTGGCACCTGACCGAGGTCACGCCGGACGCCGAGTGGGCGCTGCGGGAGATGGACACGTCGGGTCAGCCGATCGGTGACCCGCAGCCGGTCAGGGCCCCGATGCCGGGCTTCGTCACGGCGGAGCCGACGGACGCCCGGGTCGGGAGGCTGTACGCCTTCAAGGTGACCTCGACGACTCCGCGGACCATCCGCTACGAGGTCACGGACGGGCGCCTCCCGCGCGGCCTGACCCTCAACCAGGACACCGGTGGCATCACCGGGATCCCGACCGCCCCCGGCACCAGCAAGTTCACCATCACAGCAAAGAACGGCGGGGCCGTCGCGGACGCGAGGACCACCTACAAGGTGACGACCCGGCCGTGACGCTGCCGTGGGGGGGGGCCCCCCCCCCCCCGGCCCCCCCCCCCCCCCCGCCCCCCCCCCCGGGCCCCCCCCCGACACCCCCGCAAAAAAACCGGCGACAAACGGGGGGTTTATTATATAGATG
>NZ_JBIASS010000014.1:0-34631 GCF_042890955.1 Streptomyces sp. NPDC001933
GCCTGGTGATCAGGACGACAAGAGCCGTATGACGAGAGATCGTCACGTACGGATCTGTGGGAGCCGGAGGGTGCGAATCCCTCCGGCTACCCGACTGCCGCAAAACCGGCGGTGCATCCACTGAACGGGAGGAGGGGCAATGCCGGATGACGAGGGAATCCCCGAGGGGGTACTCCTCAGCGGCGAGGAGAACGCCGCCGTGCGGGTCAAGCTGGAGCGCGAGAAACGCGGCTGGAGCACCACCACGCTGTCCGACCGCATGAACGATGTCGGCTTCGACATGAACCCGTCTGCGGTCTGGCGCATCGAGAACCGCAAGCGTCGAATCAACCTCGACGAGGCCATCGGCTTCGCCGAGATCTTCGGCGTCCCGCTCAGCAACTTCGTCGGGCCGCCCAGCCTGGCGACCAAGGGCCGGGCCATGGAGCTGATCGACAACGTCGTAGCCGCCTACAGAGCCTCCAACCGTGCCAACCACGAGGCACGGAAGGCCCGCGACCAGCTCGACGCCTATCTCGCCGAACACCCGGACATCCGTAAGGAGGCTGACGTGATGGTCTCCAACGCCATCGCCACCGAACTGACGAAGAGCAACGAAGAGTACGGGCCCGCCTCCGACGCATAGCGGCCCACTCCACCTGGCGCAGCGGGAACGCAAACCCACGCTGTGGCCGTCCTGCCCATCCCATCCCTGAACGACACGAGGCCAGGCGCGGGGTTGCCGCTCCATCCGCCGGCCGGAACCGGAGCACTCACTTGCGCCCTTCGGCGATACCGCACGCCCCCGTTCAGCACCCGCGATTGCAGGGGGAGGTGACTACCGACACCCTCCTCACCGTGGAGCAGGCAGCCGAGCGCCTCGGCACCGGCGTGCGCTTCATCCGGCGACTCATCCAGGAGCGCCGTATCCGCTACGTCAAACTCGGCAAGCCTGTACGGATACCCGAGAGCGCCATCGCCGCCTACATCGAGGAGCGCACCGTTCCGACTCTCGGTGACGCGCGCTCCCGCTTCGGGAAGGCCGCCTGATGGCCGCCCGCAAGCCGCAGCGGCGGCGTGAATTCGGCACCGTTCGTCAGCTCCCGTCGGGGCGGTGGCAGGCACGCTACTGGGCCCCGGACGGCAGCCGCCGCACCGCGCCGGAGACCTTCGAGACGCGCACCGACGCCCAGACCTGGCTCACGCTCACCCAGGCCGACATCGAGCGTAAGCACTGGGTGGACCCCGACGCCGGCTCGGTCAACTTCGAGACCTACGCAATGAAGTGGGTCGAGGAGCGCGGGCTCTCCGCCACCACGGAGGAGCTGTACCGAAGGCTCCTGCGCCTGCACCTGCTGCCCGCATTCGCCACGGTGAACCTGGACGCCATCACACCACCGGGCGTGCGTACCTGGCGGGCCGAACGGTTGGCGGCGACCGGTGCGACGACCGTCGCCAAGTCCTACCGCCTCCTCAAGGCCATCATGGAGACGGCGACCGATGACGAGCTGATTCGCCGCAACCCCTGCCGGATCAGGGGCGCCGGCAGCGAGAAGGCCAAGGAACGCCCGACGGCCGCCGTCGAACAGGTCGACGCACTCGCCGACGCCATGGGACCGAGGTGGCGACTGATGGTCTACTTCGGCGCCTACGGGCCCATGCGCCCGGAGGAGCAGGCAGCCCTTCGGCGGCCCGACGTCACGCTCGAACCGCTCGCGGTCAAGATCCGTGACGCTGCACCCGAACTGACCACCGGCCGTCGCGTCGAAGGCGACACCAAGTCGGCCGCCGGACGGCGCACCGTCTTCCTCCCGGCCTTCCTGCACATCGAGGTGAAGCGTCACCTCGACTGGTACGCCGAGAAGGAACCCTGCGGGCTGCTGTTCGTCGGGGAGAAGGGCGCACCCTTCCGCCGGTCCACCTTCGGCCGCAAGTGGCGCAGGGCCCGCGCCCAGGTCGGCCTGCCGGAGGGCTTCCGCTTCTACGACCTCCGGCACACCGGCCACACCCTGTCCACCCAGTCCGGCGCCACGCTCAAGGACACGATGGTCCGCGCCGGCCAGTCCTCGGAGAAGGCGGCACTGATCTACCAGCACTCCGACGGGGAGCGGCAGCGGGAGGTCGCCGACGGCATCGACGCCAGGGTCCGAGCCGCCCGCCAGAAGGCGGTCGCCCAGCCGCCGGCGCGCGAAACCTGAAACGACGGACGGGGCGTGTGGCATCTGCTGCACGCCCCGCAGCGCTCACCCTCAAGGCGTAGTCCGGTGATGTGCGGTCAATGCATCTGCGGCCCCTGACGGCGGGACCATCGGGATTCTCCGCACCGAGCGCGGTCTCGACCAGCGCAGGTGGGCCGCCGTTGACTTTCGCTTCTACGAATCCGGGCCAGCCAGTGGTTTTCCCGATCAGGCCCGCACGCGATCGCCACGCGGGCAATGAAGGTCCTCGCAGCACCGTGCGCCCCTCATGCCCCCTTGAATGCACGAGCTGACTGAGATCAGCTTTCCTTGGATGTACTGACAGGGGAGTTGTGGTCGGTCGCGCCCGGCCCAACTGGAGGGGGAGCAGTGGCGATCAAGTTGGTTTCCGTTTCGCCCGCGCAGGATGAGTTGATCTATAAGGCTATTGCCCTGGGTGATCGCTATACCAGGACACTGGGGCTCCTGAAGCCCCCTGCCTACCGCAAGGCGGCGGAGGACGGCGGCCTTCTAGCCGCCGTCGAAGGGGACGAGGTGATCGGCTACGCGCTGTTCGGACTGCCGAAGAGGAGCGCGCGTATTCGACTTGCGCACCTATGTGTAGCGGAGGAACAGCGCGGCCGGGGAATAGGCCGGAAGCTGGTGGAAGGCATCAGGGAGAGGTATCCGCAACGGCTCGGGATCAAGGCCAAGTGTCGACGGGACTACAACCTGAGTGGGATGTGGCGGAGTCTGGGCTTCGTCCCGGATGGCGAGGTCCGAGGACGTGGCCGTGACGGCGAGATCTTGGACGGTTGGTGGTTGGACCTTGGCCATCCGGACCTGTTCACAGAGATGGAGAGCGACGCGCTCCTGGTGGTAACGGTTGACCACGGCGTGTTCGCTGATCTGCGTGGTCTTACCGACTCAACCGATGCGGAGGAGTCCCGCGCATTGGAAGCCGGCTGGATGGCGGACCTCGTAGAGCTTGCCTACACGCCTCAGCTGGTCCACCAGATCCGGGACCTCACGATCACGGCGGAGCGTCAACACCAGCAGGCGGCCCTGACCGGCCTGCGCAAGCTTTCCCCCGTGTCGGAGGCTGTAGACAGGCGAAGCCGTGAGTTGCTCCAAGCCGCAACGCAGGCCATCCCTGAACTGATCGTCGACGCTGAGCTCCGACTCCGATTTCGGTATGTGGCCGAGACCTCCTGCGCCGGTCTGCAAGTTCTGGCAACCCGTGATCCGTTGCTGTCCCGCCTGACCGATGTGGCCTGGGAGGTTGCCCGCGTTCGTGTCGTCTCACCTTCCACCGTGACACTGCACGTGGACGAGCTGCGGCAGGCCCAGATGTACCGCCCGGCTGATCTGATGGGGACAGAGTTCCGGTCCGGCGAGGTGGCACCGGGGGCGGAGGAGGAACTGGTCGCCTTCTTCAATCAGACGGGTGGCGACGACGGCTCTGCCTTCGCCGAGCGCCTGCGGGCGTTGAACAAGGGCGCGGTCGCCTGGCGTCGCGAGCTGCTCCGGGATGGTCAGGGGCGCCCGGTCGCGCTATACGCATGGGCGTTGGACGGGCGAACCCTGGTTGTCCCCGTACTTCGCACGGCCAGTCATCCGCTGGAGGAGACACTGGCCCGGCAGCTCCTCTTCCTGCTCAAGCGTCTCGGTCGAGATAGCGGTGCCGAGATCATCCGCGTCAGTGATCCGCATCCGTCCGAAGCTGCCAGGTCCGCAGCTGGGGACGACGGTTTCTTCGAACGCAACGGCGAACTCGTCGCCCTCCTCGTGAACGTCTGTGGGACGGCCGCAGAGGTAGGGACAGTGGCAGGCGGCCTTGCCCGCGAACTAACTGTGGATACCACTACGCTCCAGCCTGGCATGCCCGCCGAGTTGGCCTCTGTGGTGGAGCGGGCATGGTGGCCAGTGAAGGTGATCGACTCCGAGCTGCCGTCCTTCCTGGTGCCCATCAAGCCGCGCTGGTCGACCGAGCTCTTCAACGTCCCCGCCATGCTCATTCCGCGGAGTGAAACCCTCGGTATCAGCAGAGAGCACGTGTACTACCGCACTTCGGGTCGCCGCGGGGAGAGCGTCCCTGCTCGGCTGCTCTGGTACGTCAGCGAGGGCGGCTCTCCAAGCGAAGGCCAAATGGTGGTGGGCAGTTCGCGACTTGACGAGGTACTTATCGACACACCTGACGCCCTCTTCTCGAAATTCGAACACCTGGGCGTATATGGTCAGGCTGAGGTCCGAGAAGCGGCTGACGCCTCCGGCCGCGCCATGGCGCTGCGGTTCTCAGACACCGAGATCTTCCCGAAGCCGGTGACGCTGCGACGATTGACCTCGCTGGCCAGGGGGCGAGGGATACCGTGGTCGCCGGGCTCGTTGATCTCGCTGTCCAAGGTCAGCAACGAGCTGTTCCAGGCTGTTTACCAAGAGGGGCACCGAACGACGTGAACGATCCGGAACGCGCGATGCTGCTGTCCGTCCACCCGCGCTTCGCCAACGCGATTCTGGCCGGCAGTAAGACGGTGGAGGTCCGCCGCCAACGTGTCGCCGCGCCTCCCGGAACGCCAGTCCTGCTCTACGCGACCGCGCCCACCATGGCCCTGGTGGGCATGGCGCGTATCGCTTCGATCCATGTGGCCTCGCCCAAGGAGGTCTGGTCGGCGCATCGTACTCAGACAGGAATCACTCGACACGAGTACGACGCCTACATGGATGGGGCTGCCCAAGCGAGCGGGCTGACCTTGGAGGACCCCGTGTCCTTCGACGAGCCGGTGTCGCTCAGCGCGCTGCGTGCGGCGGGAACTTTCCATCCGCCGCAGAGCTACCGCTATTTGAGCAGCGCTGACCTATTCCAGGTATCAGAAGCCGGCCCGGCCGTGGGTAGCGCGCTTCGCCGAGTACTGCCAGATGCGGTTCACGCCTAGCAGGCCGGGGCTCCGAACCGATTGATCGGAGGAGCCCCTTCGCTGCTCATTGGCCGCCGAACACTGCTTGATATGCCGTCTGCCCCTGCTGCACCAGCAGCGTGAGGCCAGCTGGCGTAGTCGTGATTGCGCCCAGGACCTCCAGCCCGCGCAGATATGCAGCCCTGGTCCGCCCACGCTCCGGGTGCTCGTCGGAGGTAGCCACCTCCAGCACCTCGGCGTCCTGGATCAGGAGAGCGAGGTGGGCTTGCGGGGAGGCGGTACAGACCGGAGTAGCTCCCACAGAGGGCGCGAACCGCTGGCCCACTGGGCGAGGAGGTCGCGGTCGACGAGGTGGAGGCTCTGGGACTCGGCGAATTCGAGGGCAGGCTTGGAGAAGCGGCCGTTGGTGAGCATGACCAAAACGTCGCCGCCGTGTACTTGGCGGCCTGTGCCGTTGAGGACGAAAAGATCGGGCGAGCCGACTGCTGATCCCCGTACGCCGTCTTTGCGATGCTTGCACTGGATCACCCAGCGGCGACCGTGGGGATCGGTGGCCTTTACGTCTGCTCCCTGGTCGCCACCCCGGCCAACTTGCTGCGCGTCCCGGCAGCCGTCTCGGTACATCAAGTCTCGTACGGCGTATTCGAACTGGGTGTAGTGCAGGCCATCCAAGTGCTCTGCCGAGTATCGGAGCCCCTGCGCTCGGACGGCATCCCGGTGGGCCTTCTTCCTCTGCAGGTGCACACCGACGGCGCCCGTACCCGCTGCCGCGATGACCGGAAGCGCGAAGACCCACGGGTGTTCGGTCACCCAGGACGCCATGGACGCAATGAGGCTGGACGCCACCGCACCGACCAGGCCGATCATCAACAGAAACTGAAGACCGGAGCCATTCTGCTTACGGGGTCGACTACTCCGGCGACGCCGGACCGGACTCTGGCTCATCGTCCACTCCTCGGGCTGGGAAAGACGATCGGATACGAGACAGTTGGCGTTGGCCGCGCGGCAGGCTTGTCCCACTCGGGCCGCTTGATCGGGTAGACCACCGGCGACTGCTGCTGTTGCTGTGGTTGCTGCCGCGGTAACCGGAACTGCATCGGTTGCGTATCGGCGCCTGTGGTGACGGTGTTGCCGTTGCCAAGGATGAACACCCCGGCCACGACCGCTCCCAGGATGGCAGTCTCCCGGCGGGCGCCGGCTGGGAGACGGGTATGCCTCCTCACCACGGTTCCGTCCGACTTCACGTACTGCTCGATCACGGGCACGGCCGTGTCCCCCATCCAGTTGAGTCATGCCTCCCTGCACAACGGCCCCATGAAAACACTCACCACTGACAACACGTCACGCCATGATTGCCGTGCGTGATCATTTCATGCCATTGCCCGGGCCGCCCGGGTGGTAGGTCTACAGGTGGGGCCGACCTGTCCTTGGTGGATGCGAACTCGTCGCACGAAACTCGCGTGTGGCGCGGATCACCTGGGGCGCGTCTCGTGGTGCGGGGCGGGCGTGCGACGAGTCGACCCACGTAGTGCGTCGCGTGCCCTCTGGGCTGCATATTCGCGCAAGATGGGGCACGCGGAGGGCGCGCAGTCCGGCAAGAGGTCTAGATAACAAAGAAGCCCCGGGCCGTTGGCCTGGGGCTTTCATGTGGAGCGGGTGACGAGAATCGAACTCGCGCTCTGAGCTTGGGAAGCTCATGTTCTACCATTAAACTACACCCGCGAAGCATGCCGCCTCAGCGGCCTCTACCGCTGCACACTGTACCCCATGCCAGGTCCCCGGCGTTTGAGCCGTGGGGCCTTTTTGCTGTGGGGAGAGGGTGGATGCGCGTGCTGCGGGCGGGAGTTGGGGGCGTAGCGTGAGGGGTCGGAGTGCCGTGTGGAGTGGCGTCCCGTTCATCCCCTAATGTGGCGTTCTCGTCCAAGGCTTGTTGGGGAAGGGACTTGATGGACTCCATGGAGCGCACCGTCGTCCGCTGTGCCGAAGGGCACGTTTTCGCTACCGCTTCGTTCCCGATGCAGCATCTCGGGGCCGGGCGGATCGGTCCCGGGCGGCTTATTCGCTGTCCGCGTTGCGCTCGGTTGCGGCATGCCGTGCCCGTGGTGTTCGAGCGGCGGTAACGGCGGTGGCAGGCGCGCGGGTGGTCCCGGATTGGGGTGGGCCCGCGCGTTCTGCGTATCCTCGGGGCGTGCTTCTCTCAGATAAGGACATCCGGGC
The DNA here is from genome assembly GCF_042890955.1 of Streptomyces sp. NPDC001933. Lineage (NCBI taxonomy): Bacteria > Bacillati > Actinomycetota > Actinomycetes > Kitasatosporales > Streptomycetaceae > Streptomyces > Streptomyces sp. NPDC001933. The sequence goes on from NZ_JBIASS010000014.1 coordinate 7,289, forward strand.
CGAGATCGACGCCGGACGTGTACGCATTGATCCGTTCGATGCGTCGATGGTGCAGCCCTCGAGCATCGATGTGCGGCTCGACCGCTACTTCCGGGTGTTCGAGAACCACCGCTATCCGCATATCGACCCGGCCGTCGAGCAGGCCGATCTGACGCGCATGGTCGAGCCGGACGGGGACGAGGCGTTCATCCTCCACCCCGGTGAGTTCGTGCTCGCGTCGACCTACGAAGTCATTTCGTTGCCCGACGATCTTGCGTCGCGGCTGGAGGGCAAGAGTTCGCTGGGGCGGCTCGGGCTGGTCACGCATTCGACCGCCGGGTTCATCGACCCCGGTTTCTCCGGGCACGTGACGCTGGAGCTGTCGAATCTCGCGACGCTGCCGATAAAGCTGTGGCCGGGGATGAAGATCGGGCAGCTGTGCATGTTCCGGCTGAGCTCGCCCTCGGAGTTCCCGTACGGCTCCGAGCGGTACGGGTCGCGGTACCAGGGCCAGCGCGGGCCGACGGCGTCGCGTTCCTTCATGAATTTCCATCGGACCCAGGTGTGATTCCCATGAGCGGTGATGTGAACGCGGACGACGTGCGGGAGAACCTGACCTACGAGGGGTTCGGCCGTGCCGTGCGTGAGCTGGCGCAGACCGTGGCGGACGACGGATTCGAGCCCGATGTGGTGCTCAGCATCGCGCGGGGCGGGGTATTCGTCGCCGGCGGGCTCGCCTACGCACTGGACTGCAAGAACATTCACCTGGTCAACGTGGAGTTCTACACCGGGGTGGGCACCACCCTGGAAATGCCGGTCATGCTGGCGCCCGTTCCCAATGCCATCGACTTCTCGGACAAGAAGGTTCTGATCGCCGACGATGTCGCCGATACCGGGAAGACGCTGAAGCTGGTGCGTGATTTCTGTATCGATCATGTCGCCGAGGTGCGCAGCGCGGTCATCTACGAGAAGCCGCATTCGCTGGTGAAGTGCGAATACGTGTGGAAGAAGACCGACCGCTGGATCAACTTCCCGTGGAGTGTGGACAAGCCCGTCGTGCGGCGCAGTGGGCAGGTTCTCGACGCCTGATTCCTCCCGGGCCCGGAGCGGGGTTGCTCAGGGTCGGGGTCAGTGGCGTTGGTGGGTGTTGAGGCGGGCCGCCTGGCGGGTCAGGTGGTCGCGTTCGGGGAGGCTGGGTGCCTTCCGGGCCGCCTCGGCGTAGAGGCGTGCCGCTGTCGACAGGTCGCCGTCGCGTTCGTGGAGGTAGGCCGCCACCGCGGTGTGGCGGGGGAGCGAGTCGTCCAGCGCCGCGAGTGCCGCCAGGCCGGCGCGTGGTCCGTCGGCCTCGCCGATGGCCACCGCGCGGTTGAGGCGGACGACCGGGTTGTCGGTCAGGCGGGCGAGCTCGTCGTACCACTCGACGATCTGCGGCCAGTCGGTCTCCCCGGCGGTGGGCGCGTCGGCGTGGAGGGCCGCGATGGCGGCCTGGGCCTGGAACTCGCCCAGCCGGTCGCGGGCGAGGGCCGCCTGGAGGATGCCGATGCCCTCGACGATCAACGCGGTGTCCCACCGGCTGCGGTCCTGCTCGGCGAGCGGTACGAGGCTGCCGTCCGGTGCGGTCCGGCCGGCGCGCCGGGCGTGGTGGAGCAGCATCAGGGCGAGCAGCCCGGACACCTCGGGGTGGTCGATCACGGTCGCCAGCTGCCGGGTGAGCCGGATGGCCTCGGCGGAGAGGTCGACGTCGCCGGAGTAGCCCTCGTTGAAGACCAGGTACAGGACGCGCAGCACGGTGGCGACATCCCCGGGCCGGTCGAACCGGACGCCGGAGACGGTGCGCTTGGCGCGGCTGATGCGCTGCGCCATGGTCGCCTCGGGCACCAGGTAGGCCCGTGCGATCTGGCGGGTGGTCAGCCCGCCGACGGCGCGCAGTGTGAGGGCGACCGCGGACGACGGGGTCAGCGACGGGTGGGCGCACAGGAAGTAGAGCTGGAGCGTGTCGTCCACCGCGGGCGCCGGTCCGGGCGCCGGTTCCTCGTCGACCAGGTCCTCGCGCCGGCGGCGGGCGGTGTCCGCCCGGGTCGCGTCGAGGAACTTGCGCCAGGCCGCGGTGATCAGCCAGGCCTTCGGGTCGCGGGGTGCGCCGGCCGGCCAGACGCGGACCGCCTCTACCAGCGCGTCCTGGACGGCGTCCTCGGCCGCCGCGAAGTCGGCTCCGCGGCGGACGAGGATGCCGAGCACGCTCGGCGTGAGGCTCCGGAGCAGGGCCTCGTTCATGGATGGGTCCTTCATCGGCGAGCCGGTGCGCTTACTCGGTGATGGTGTGCTCGGCGGTCAGGAACGGGCGCAGCTCCAGCCATTCGTGGATCGGCTTCCCGCCCGCCCCGGGGGCGGCCGACAGCTCCCCGGCCAGCTCCACGGCGCGCTCGTAACTGTCGACGTCGATCACCATCCAGCCGGCGATGAGGTCCTTGGTCTCGGCGAACGGGCCGTCGGCGACCGGCGGGCGCCCCTCGCCGTCGTACCGGACCCACGTCCCCCCGGGGGCGAGCGCCTGGGCGTCGACGAACTCGCCGGTCTTCTCCAGCCGGGCCGCGAAGTCGTTCATGTACTGCACGTGCGCCGTGATCTCCTCCGGCGTCCACTGGTTCATGGGGACGCAGTTCACCGCGTCCGGAGCGCCGCGGTAGTGCTTGAGCATCAGGTACTTGGCCATCGTGTACTCCTCGGTGCTGGTGCGACCCATTCTGGTCGCGTTCACCGCTGGGACGGAGCAGGTCACGGGTTTTCGACATCCGCGTCCGCCTCTGTACGAAGAAACCCCCGGCGGACGGAATGTGCCGGGGGTTTCGTCGTACGAACAGGAGCGGGCCGGCGTCAGATCGTGCCCAGCTTGATGATCGACAGCAGCGCGATCAGCTGGATCGCGGACGCGCCCAGCGCCTTCGGCCACGGCAGGTCGTGCGACTTGCTCACCATCGAGGTGAAGAGGGCGGCCGAGGCCAGCCAGGTGACCCAGCCGAGGATCTGGACCAGGGAGTTCTCGCCGCCGAGGAAGACCGCGAAAATCAGGCGGGGCGCGTCCGTGATCGACATGATCAGCATGGACAGGCCCACCGTCGGCTGCCACGCGCCGTCGCCGCCGAGCTGGCGGGCGAGGGTGTGCGTGACCGCGCCCAGGACCAGGCCGCCGATGACGAAGCCGATGCCCGTGATGACGACGTAGGGCACCGCTGTGGAGATCGTCGCGTGGATCGCGTCGTCCCGGGCCTGGTCGAAGCCGAAGAGCGCGAGCAGGCCGTACAGGAACGTGACGATGAGCGCCGGGCCCCAGACGGGGTAGTCGCGCATCTGCCAGAACGTCGGTCCCGGGCGGAGCACGATGCCGGTGAGCAGCTCCTTCCACGGCAGCCGGGGGCCTGCGGGCTGGGCGGGGGCCTGGCCGGCGCGGTAGGTGTCGCCGGGGCCGTACGGGTCCTCGCCGATGCTGAACGCCTGCGTATGGCCCGGGGAGTTGGCGTACGGGTCGCCGTGCTGGGGGGAGCCGTGGGGGCTCTGGGGGTGCTGGGGGTGGTTGTACGGGTCGCCGAAGTACTCCGGTTCGCCGTGACCACCACCGTGACCGCCACCATCGCCGGCGCCGTTGTAGCCGCCGTGGCCGCCGCCGTTGTAACCGCCGTTGTTGTACGGCGGCGGGGCCGCGTTGCCTCCTGCCGGTGGCCAGGGCTGTTGACCGTACGGCGGCGGTGCCTGTGTGCCGTACGGCTGCTGCCGCGGTTGCTGTTGCGCTTGCTGCGGGGTGCGGTTGTCCCGGCCGCGTCCGATCCTGAATCCAGCCACGTCGTCGAACGTACCTGGTCCGGGCCGGTGCGGTCAGGGGGCCTGGGGAACCTGCCCGCCATTGCCGCCGAGCTGTGACATCCCCTAGGGGAACCCCGGGGGGACAGCCCCAGGACGGCGGGGCGGTCGGGTACGGAAAGCGGAAGCGGCCGGTCCCGCCCCCTGGGCAGGTCCGGCCGCTTCCGTCGTGCGGCTCGCCGGGTTACTTCACCGGCTCCGGCTCCGGCGCGTCCGCCGCCTCCGCCTCACCGGCCGGGTCGGCCGGGGTCTTCACGGAGTCCAGCAGCAGCTGCGACACGTCGACCACCTGGATCGACTCCTTGGCCTTGCCGTCGTTCTTCTTGCCGTTGACCGAGTCGGTCAGCATGACCAGGCAGAACGGGCAGGCGGTGGAGACGATGTCGGGGTTGAGGGACAGAGCCTCGTCGACGCGCTCGTTGTTGATGCGCTTGCCGATCCGCTCCTCCATCCACATCCGGGCACCACCGGCGCCGCAGCAGAAGCCGCGCTCCTTGTGGCGGTGCATCTCCTCGTTCCGGAGGCCCGGGACCTTCGCGATGATCTCGCGCGGCGGGGTGTAGATCTTGTTGTGACGGCCCAGGTAGCACGGGTCGTGGTACGTGATCAGGCCCTCGACCGGGGTCACCGGGATCAGCTTGCCCTCGTCGATGAGGTGCTGGAGCAGCTGGGTGTGGTGGATGACCTCGTACTCGCCGCCGAGCTGCGGGTACTCGTTGGCGATGGTGTTGAAGCAGTGCGGGCAGGTCGCGACGATCTTCTTCGACGACTTCGGCTTCTTCGTCTCCGGCTCGTCGTCGTCCTCGCCGAACGCCATGTTCAGCATCGCGACGTTCTCCTGGCCGAGCTGCTGGAACAGCGGCTCGTTGCCCAGGCGGCGGGCGGAGTCACCGGTGCACTTCTCGTCGCCGCCCATGATCGCGAACTTGACGCCCGCGATGTGCAGCAGCTCCGCGAAGGCCTTGGTGGTCTTCTTCGCCCGGTCCTCCAGGGCGCCCGCGCAGCCGACCCAGTACAGGTAGTCGATCTCCGTGAGGTCCTCGACGTCCTTGCCGACGATCGGGACCTCGAAGTCGACCTCCTTGGTCCACTCGACGCGCTGCTTCTTCGCCAGGCCCCAGGGGTTGCCCTTCTTCTCCAGGTTCTTGAGCATCGTGCCCGCCTCGGACGGGAACGCGGACTCGATCATCACCTGGTAGCGGCGCATGTCGACAATGTGGTCGATGTGCTCGATGTCGACCGGGCACTGCTCCACGCACGCACCGCAGGTGGTGCAGGACCACAGCACGTCCGGGTCGATGACGCCGTTCTCCTCGGCCGTGCCGATCAGCGGGCGCTCGGCCTCGGCGAGAGCGGCGGCCGGGACGTCCTTGAGCTGTTCCTCGGACGCCTTCTCGTTGCCTTCCATGTCCTTGCCGCCGCCGGCCAGCAGGTACGGGGCCTTGGCGTGCGCGTGGTCGCGCAGGGACATGATCAGGAGCTTGGGGGAGAGCGGCTTGCCGGTGTTCCAGGCGGGGCACTGCGACTGGCAGCGGCCGCACTCGGTGCAGGTGGAGAAGTCGAGCAGGCCCTTCCAGGAGAAGTGCTCGATCTGCGAGACGCCGTAGACGTCGTCCTCGCCCGGGTCCTCGAAGTCGATCTCCTTGCCGCCCGACGTCATCGGCAGCAGCTCGCCGAGCGAGGTCTCGCCCTTGGCGTTGCGCTTGAACCAGATGTTCGGGAAGGCCAGGAAGCGGTGCCAGGCGACACCCATGTCCTGCTTCAGGGCGACCGTGATCATCCAGATGAAGGAGGTCGCGATCTTCAGGCCGGCGAAGAAGTAGGTGAGGTTCTGGAGGGTGGAGAGGTCCATGCCCTCCAGCCAGTTGACGACCGGGTACGAGATGAAGAAGGAGGACTCGTAGCTGTCGACGTGGTGCTGCGCGCCTTCGAGGGCGTGCAGCATGAAGATGCAGACGCCGACGATGAGGATGACGGCCTCGACGAAGTACGCCTGGCCGAAGTTGGACCCGGCGAAGCGGGACTTGCGTCCCGGCTTGCGCGGGTGGGCCAGCTGCCGGATCACGATCAGGGTCAGGATGCCGAGCACGGTCATCGTGCCGATGAACTCGACGAAGACGTTGTACGGTGCCCAGTCACCGATGATCGGCAGGAGCCAGTCGGCCTTGAAGAGCTGGCCGATGGCGTTGACGATCGTCAGCAGCAGCGAGAAGAAGCCCACCGCCACGAACCAGTGCGCGACACCGACGATGCCCCAGCGGTTCATCCGGGTGTGGCCGAGGAACTCCCTGGCCACGGTGACGGTGCGCTGTGCGGGCTCGTCCGTGCGGGTGCCGGCGGGCACGTTCTGGCCGAGCCGCATGAAGTTGTAGATCTGCAGGAGGGCGCGGAGGAACAGGGCCACGCCGACCACGATCAGAACCAGCGACACGATGATCGCGGCGAGTTGCATTTGGGGGCTCCTCGGGCCTGCGAGGGTGGGGAGGGTCGGATCCAGCGTCAATGAGACGAGTACTGGTCGATTATCGGTGATCGCAGTGCTTACTAAGCAGTAACTTAATTAGTCTGTGCTGACAGTACCCACTTCTTCCGTCGCGCTGTAGCCGGATGGGCGGTGATCTGTGTCGCTCAGGCGCGCCTTTCCGCGCCGCGTGAGCCCGCGGGCCGCCTCGCGCAGCGGAGCGTGCACGGCCCTCGCCAGGATGGCCAGGTCCAGCCCCATCCCGTGGTGCTCGGCGTAGTGCTGGTCGAGCAGGTCCGGCTCGTACCACGGCATTCCTGAGCGGGAGTGCACCTGCGCCAGGCCCGTCAGGCCGGGTTTCAGTTCCTGCCGCCAGTGTGCCGCGGCGGGGTCGGCGTCGTCCGGGGCCAGGGGTTCCGGGCCGACCAGGGAGAGGTCTCCCCGTACGACGTGCGGCAGCCGGGAGAGCAGGTCCAGCCGCAGGTGCCGGGTGCGCAGTGAGCGCAGTACGAAGACGTGGCCGTTCAGGCCGATCCGGGGCGAGCGGGTCAGTACGCCGCCGGGGGGTCTGCGCGCCGCGAGGGCGAGGGCGCCCGCGGCGAGCAGGGGGGAGGTCAGGGTCAGGAGGGCCGAGCCGAGGGTCACGTCCAGTACGCGCTTGGCCGGCGGGCGCTCCCACTGTCGTGCGCGTGCCCGTGCCCGTGTCCGTCCCCGTCCCCGTCTCTGTGTCTGCATCGTTCGCACCTGCCTGGGGTCGCAGCGGATCGAATGCCGGTTTTACGTGATTCGCGGCATTTTGTGACATAACGATCCCATGGGGCGATGATGGGGGCGGGCTGCGCCGCCCGGGGGTGGGGGAGTGTTGTGTGCGGGGCGGGGGGTGAGTCGTGTGGCGGTCGGGGTGGCCGCAGGGCTGGGGAATCGTGGGGCGCGCGGAGTCTGTGCACGATAGTTGAGTCGCCTCGACTCAGGTCTGTTGACAGTGAGGCGGGGGTCGTGCATCCTTGAGTCAGATCCACTCAAGTAGTCAAGCTGGAGGAATTGAAATGGCACGTGCGGTCGGCATCGACCTGGGCACGACTAACTCCGTCGTCAGCGTTCTCGAAGGCGGCGAGCCCACCGTCATCACCAACGCAGAGGGCGCCAGGACCACGCCGTCCGTCGTCGCCTTCGCGAAGAACGGCGAGGTGCTGGTCGGCGAGGTCGCCAAGCGCCAGGCAGTGACCAACGTCGACAGGACGATCCGCTCGGTCAAGCGCCACATGGGCACCGACTGGAAGATCGACCTGGACGGCAAGAGCTTCAACCCGCAGCAGATGAGCGCCTTCATCCTGCAGAAGCTGAAGCGCGACGCCGAGTCGTACCTGGGCGAGAAGGTGACCGACGCGGTCATCACCGTCCCCGCGTACTTCAACGACTCCGAGCGTCAGGCGACCAAGGAGGCCGGCGAGATCGCGGGCCTGAACGTCCTGCGCATCGTCAACGAGCCGACCGCCGCCGCGCTGGCGTACGGGCTCGACAAGGACGACCAGACGATCCTCGTCTTCGACCTCGGTGGCGGCACCTTCGACGTGTCGCTCCTGGAGATCGGTGACGGCGTCGTCGAGGTGAAGGCCACCAACGGTGACAACCACCTCGGTGGTGACGACTGGGACCAGCGCGTCGTCGACTACCTGGTGAAGCAGTTCGCCAACGGGCACGGCGTGGACCTGTCCAAGGACAAGATGGCTCTCCAGCGTCTGCGCGAGGCCGCGGAGAAGGCGAAGATCGAGCTCTCGTCCTCGACCGAGACCACGATCAACCTGCCCTACATCACGGCGTCCGCCGAGGGCCCGCTGCACCTGGACGAGAAGCTCACGCGCTCGCAGTTCCAGCAGCTCACGGCCGACCTCCTGGACCGCTGCAAGAGCCCGTTCCACAACGTCATCAAGGACGCGGGCATCCAGCTCTCCGAGATCGACCACGTCGTTCTCGTCGGTGGCTCCACCCGTATGCCGGCCGTCGCCGAGCTCGTCAAGGAGCTGACCGGTGGCCAGGAGGCCAACAAGGGTGTGAACCCGGACGAGGTCGTCGCCATCGGCGCCTCGCTCCAGGCCGGTGTCCTCAAGGGCGAGGTCAAGGACGTACTGCTCCTCGACGTCACCCCGCTGTCCCTCGGTATCGAGACCAAGGGCGGCATCATGACCAAGCTCATCGAGCGCAACACCACGATCCCGACCAAGCGGTCCGAGATCTTCACGACGGCCGAGGACAACCAGCCGTCCGTGCAGATCCAGGTCTACCAGGGCGAGCGCGAGATCGCGGCGTACAACAAGAAGCTCGGGATGTTCGAGCTGACCGGCCTGCCGCCGGCCCCGCGTGGCGTCCCGCAGATCGAGGTCGCGTTCGACATCGACGCGAACGGCATCATGCACGTCGCCGCCAAGGACCTCGGCACCGGCAAGGAGCAGAAGATGACCGTCACCGGCGGCTCCTCGCTGCCGAAGGACGAGGTCAACCGGATGCGTGAGGAGGCCGAGCAGTACGCGGAGGAGGACCACCGCCGCCGCGAGGCCGCCGAGTCGCGCAACCAGGGCGAGCAGCTCGTCTACCAGACGGAGAAGTTCCTCAAGGACAACGAGGACAAGGTCCCCGCTGACGTGAAGACGGAGGTGGAGACCGCGCTCACCGAGCTGAAGGAGAAGCTCAAGGGCGAGGACACCGCCGAGATCCGTACCGCCACCGAGAAGGTCGCGGCCGTCTCGCAGAAGCTCGGCCAGGCGATGTACGCCAACGCCCAGGCCGACGGCGCCCCGCAGGGCGACCCGCAGCCGGGTGCCCAGGCCAAGGCCGACGACGACGTCGTCGACGCCGAGATCGTGGACGACGAGAAGGACGCCAAGGGCGGTGCGGTGTGACCGAGGAGACTCCGGGTTTCGAGGAGAAGCCCGACGTCCCCTCCGGCGCCACCCCTGACGGAGCTGAGCCGAAGGACGCCTCTTCCTCCTCTTCGGAGGAGGGGGCGGCCCCGGCCGGGGACGCAGTACAGACAGTCGGCCTGACGGCCCAGCTGGACCAGGTCCGCACCGCGCTCAACGAGCGCACGGGCGACCTCCAGCGGCTCCAGGCCGAGTACCAGAACTATCGCCGCCGGGTCGAGCGGGACCGGGCCACGGTCAAGGAGATCGCGGTCGCGGGTCTCCTGTCCGAGCTCCTGCCCGTGCTCGACGACGTCGGCCGGGCCCGGGACCACGGAGAGCTCGTGGGCGGGTTCAAGTCGGTGGCCGAATCCCTGGAGACGGTCGTCGCCAAGCTGGGCCTGCAGCAGTTCGGCAAGGAGGGCGAGCCCTTCGACCCGACGATCCACGAAGCCCTGATGCACTCGTACGCGCCGGATGTCACCGAGACGACCTGCGTGGCGATCCTGCAGCCGGGGTATCGGATCGGCGAGCGCACCATCCGCCCCGCGCGGGTGGCGGTGGCCGAACCCCAGCCGGGTGCGACACCGGCCGCAACGAAGGAAGAGAAGGCAACCGACGAGGAGAGCGGTGGCACCGAGGAGGTCTGACATTCCGTCCGACCACCTCGCGGCCCACCGCCCGGCCATGCGACCGGCCCACGGGCCGGTCGCATGGCCGATCGTCCGGAAGGAGGGACGTCGATGAGCACGAAGGACTTCGTCGAGAAGGACTACTACAAGGTCCTCGGCGTCCCCAAGGACGCCACCGACGCCGAGATCAAGAAGGCGTACCGGAAGCTCGCCCGCGAGTTCCACCCGGACGCCAACAAGGGCGACGGCAAGGCCGAGGAGCGCTTCAAGGAGATCTCCGAGGCGAACGACGTCCTCGGTGACAGCAAGAAGCGCAAGGAGTACGACGAGGCACGCGCCCTCTTCGGCAACGGCGGCTTCCGGGCCGGACCCGGTGGCGCGGGAGGCAACTTCAACTTCGACCTCGGCGACCTCTTCGGAGGCGCCCAGGGCGGGGGCCAGGGCGGCGCGGCCGGCGGTTTCGGCGGCGGCGGCCTGGGCGATGTCTTCGGCGGCCTGTTCAACCGGGGCGGTACGGGGACACGGGTGCAGCCGCGTCGCGGCCAGGACATCGAGTCCGAGGTGACGCTCAGCTTCACCGAGGCCGTCGAGGGGGCCACGGTCCCGCTGCGGATGTCCAGCCAGGCGCCCTGCAAGGCGTGTTCCGGCACCGGCGACAAGAACGGCACCCCCAGGGTCTGCCAGACCTGCCTCGGCACCGGCCAGGTCTCGCGCGGCACCGGCGGCGGCTTCTCGCTCACCGACCCCTGCGTGGACTGCAAGGGCCGGGGCCTCATCGCCCAGGACCCGTGCGATGTCTGCAAGGGCAGCGGACGGGCGAAGTCCTCCAAGACCATGCAGGTCAGGATTCCGGCGGGCGTCTCGGACAACCAGCGGATCCGGCTGCGCGGCAAGGGCGGTCCGGGCGAGCGCGGCGGACCGGCCGGCGATCTGTACGTCGTGGTCCACGTCGACGCCCACCCGGTCTTCGGCCGCAGGGGCGACAACCTCACGGTCACCGTGCCCGTCGACTTCACGGAGGCGGCACTCGGCGGCGAGGTGAAGGTGCCCACGCTCGGCGGTCCGGCGGTCACGCTGAAACTGCCCCCGGGCACTCCCAACGGGCGCACGATGCGCGCCCGCGGCAAGGGCGCCGTACGCAAGGACGGCACCCGGGGCGACCTGCTGGTCACCGTCGAGGTGAAGGTGCCGGGCGACCTCAGCAACGAGGCCAGGGACGCCCTGGAGGCCTACCGGAAGGCGACCGCGGGCCAGGACCCGCGGGCGGAGCTGTTCCAGGCAGCGAAGGGAGCTTGAGGTGGACGGCCGACGACGCAATCCGTACGAACTGACCGATGAATCCCCGGTGTACGTGATCTCGATCGCGGCCCAGCTCTCGGGCCTGCACCCGCAGACACTGCGCCAGTACGACCGTCTCGGCCTCGTCTCGCCCGATCGCACGGCCGGGCGCGGCAGGCGCTACTCGGCCCGCGACATCGAGCTGTTGCGCACCGTGCAGCAGCTGTCGCAGGACGAGGGCATCAACCTCGCCGGTATCAAGCGCATCATCGAGCTGGAGAACCAGGTTGCCGCGCTCCAGCAGCGCGTCGCCGAGCTCTCGGCGGCAGTGGACGGCGCGGCACAGGCGATGCAGCAGCGCGAGGCCCAGGTGCACGCCTCGTACCGGCGCGATCTGGTGCCGTATCAGGACGTCCAGCAGACCAGCGCGCTGGTGGTCTGGCGGCCGAAGCGGCCGAAGGACTGAACGCGGGGCCTCAAGGGCCGGGGAGGCGGCTCACGGGCCGGTTCCCCGGCCCTTTGCCGTACACCGCCGCGAACCGGTGAAGCCGCTCGCGGGGCGGGGCCCTCAGCGCTGCTCCTCCTCCAGCATCCCCGACCGTGCTATCAGATAGCCGAGCTGGGCCCGGCTGTTGCTGCCGAGCGCGGCGGCGAGCTTGGCGACGTGGGCCCGGCAGGTGCGGACGTTCATGCCGAGGCGGCGGGCGATGGAGTCGTCCACATGGCCCTCCACGAGGAGCTGGGCGATGGAGCGCTGCACCCCGCTGATGCCCAGGGAGGTCGGTTCGTACTTGACCTCCTCCCGCAGGGGAGCCGCTCTGGTCCAGAGCTGCTCGAACACGTTGGCCAGGTACTCGACCAGCCCGGGATGGCGTAGTTCCAGGGCGACTTGGTCGTCGTCGCTGGCCGGGATGAAGGCGACGGTCCGGTCGAACACGATCAGGCGGCCGATGAGCTCTTCGAGCGTGCGTATCTCCATGTTGTCGTCGGCCATGCGTTCCGCGTACGCGAGCGTGCTGGGGCTGTGGCGAGCGGTGTGCTGGTAGAGGGTGCGGATGCCGACGCCGCGGTGGACGACGGACAGGCCGCGCTCCAGCGACTTGCTGAGACGGTCCTCGCTGCGGCCGCCGCCGGGCTGGACGGTGAGCACTTCGGTGCGGCACTCTGCGGTGGCGAGATCGAGGGCCGCGTTGATCCGGTTCACGCCCTCCAGCACGGTGATGGCGTGGGTGCTGGGCGGTCCCAGAGTGCTGATGTCCATGAACGGCTCGAACGACTCCGTCAGTTCGACCGAGTGCCGGCGCCGTTCCAGGATCTCGCGCTCGATGGGATGCAGATGTTGTGCGAGAGCGGTGGACGGCGGAACGGGCCGGAGCCAGGCCGGGTCGTCCGGATCGGGATGCAGAAGCGCGAACTCCATCAGGCAGGGCGCCGGTTCCACTTCGGCGCGGGCGATGCGTCCCAGCCGCAAAGCACTGGCGTAAAGCCCTGCTCCCGCGTCGCACAGTTCGGTGATCCCATGAGAATGTGTCGGCTTTGTGTTGCTTGTGGTCATATCGTCACCCCCCAGGTTCCTGAACATGCAAGAACATGATGCATCTACGCGGTGGTGCTTGCGTGCCCAGGTGAGACATCGTCTTAGGTGCGGGGGAGAAGAATCCACAAGTGAGGACGAAGCCGACTATGTATAAGCGAATGCATCGCTCGGCGCTTGCCGTCTCGTTCGTCGCGGCCCTGGGGGTCGGGCTGGTGGGCGGCAGCGACATTGGCTGGAGCGAGGACAGCGTTGCCGGTGGCGACATCGGGTGGGCCGTCCAGGCCGCAGCCGACGGTGACATCGGCTGGGTCTCGCCCGCCAAGTCGTCCGACATCGGGTGGGTCGTCCAGGCCTCGGCCAACGGTGACATCGGTTGGCCGGTCGCACCTTCCAAGTCGTCCGACATCGGCTGGGTCTCGCCCGCCAAGTCGTCCGACATCGGCTGGGTCTCGCCTGCCGACATCGGCTGGGTCTCGCCCACCGGTACCGGCTCCGCCACGGCCCGCACGGGCGCATGACCATCCCGCCGGACGACCGGACCTTCCGGCGAGAGATGGCCACGGCCTACCGATCAGGCTGGCATTTCATCGATCTCGTCACTGCCATCCCCCACTGTGGCGACTCGTTGATGGTCACTCTGTTCGGCGACCCCATCGTTGTCGCACGTGAAGAAGACGACGAAGTACGCGCGTACCGCTGCCTCCGCAAGCCGCGTGGAGCCCCGCAGCCCGTTCGCTGCGCGATCCGGTACGACATGATCTTCGTCAACCTCGACCGGCGGGACCACCAGCTGTTCGAGCCAGAGACTATTTCCGCCACCCCCCGCAGTGCCTGAGCGATCCCCCGTCGTTCCATGTCGCTCAGTCACTCCCCCACACAACGGCGCCATCGTGACCTGAACACGATGGCGCCGTTGTGCCTTTTCCGGCCGGTGTGCTTTTCCCGGCCGGGCCCTGCCTGACCGGCCCGCGGGCCGGTCAGGCCTTGCCGAGCGCCCGGTCCACGGCGATCTCGATGACGATCCGGTCCGGGTTGGGCTTCGGAGTGCGCTCGTAGCGCTCCGCGTAGCGGCGTACCGCGTCGGCCACCGCCTCCGGCTCCGTGCGCACCGTCGCGCGCCCCTCCAGCGTCGCCCAGCGGCGCCCGTCGATCTGGCAGACGGCGACCCGTGCCCCGTCCGGGCCGGCGGCCAGGACGTTGGCGGCCTTCCTGGTGTTTTTGCCGGTGATGACCCGCGCCAGCCTCGTCTCGGGGTCGTACGTCACGCCCACCGGCACCACGTGCGGGGTGCCGTCGGGGCGGGGCGTGGTCAGGGTGCACACATGCCGTGCCCGCCAGAAGGCGAGGTACTCGGGGCCGGGGTTCGTCACGTCGACTGCCATGGGCACAGCGTAGGCAGCGCGGGCGCGGCCCCGGGGCGCCGCCCCCGCCCGCCGTCCCCGCCCCGCCGTCCCCGCCCCGCCGCCCCCCCCCGGTGGCGGCGGGCCGGTGCGGCCGGTTCACTCGAAGCAACCCGGCGTCGGCGGACGGGGCGACGGCCCTTCGTCATCAAGTTGAGTGGAGTCCACTCAATATTGCCTTGAGTGGGGTAGACTCAACTTTACGCACGTTGGCATAGTCAGAGTCAGTGCTGTGGAGAGGCCAGTCACCGCAAGGAGGAGAAAGCGCACGTGGACGCCGAGCTGACCAACAAGAGCCGGGACGCCATCAACGCGGCCACCAACAGGGCCGTGAAGGACGGGCACCCTGATCTGACCCCCGGGCACCTGCTCCTTGCGTTGCTCGCGGGCGAGGACAACGAGAACATCACCGATCTGCTCGCCGCCGTCGAGGCCGACCAGATCGCCGTACGCACCGAGACCGAGCGGCTCCTGGGCGCCCAGCCCAGCGTCACCGGGTCCACCGTTGCCCCGCCGCAGCCCAACCGCGAGCTGCTCGCCGTCATCGCCGACGCCGCGCAGCGCGCGAAGGAGCTCGGCGACGACTACATCTCCACCGAGCACCTGCTGATCGGCATCGCGGCCGAGGGCGGCCGCGCCGGTGAGATCCTCAGTGGGCAGGGGGCCAGTGCTAAGAGGCTGCTGGACGCATTCGAGAAGAGCAGGGGAGGGCGCCGGGTGACCACACCCGACCCGGAGGGCCAGTACAAGGCGCTGGAGAAGTTCGGTACGGACTTCACCGCGGCCGCACGCGAGGGCAAGCTCGACCCGGTCATCGGCCGTGACCAGGAGATCCGCCGCGTCGTCCAGGTGCTCTCCCGCCGCACCAAGAACAACCCCGTGCTCATCGGTGAGCCCGGCGTCGGCAAGACGGCCGTCGTCGAGGGCCTCGCCCAGCGCATCGTCAAGGGCGACGTCCCCGAGTCCCTGAAGAACAAGCGGCTCGTCTCGCTCGACCTCGGCGCGATGGTCGCGGGCGCCAAGTACCGCGGCGAGTTCGAGGAGCGGCTGAAGACCGTCCTCTCCGAGATCAAGGAGAGCGACGGGCAGATCATCACCTTCATCGACGAGCTGCACACCGTCGTGGGCGCGGGCGCCGGAGGCGACTCCGCCATGGACGCCGGCAACATGCTCAAGCCGATGCTGGCCCGCGGCGAGCTCCGCATGGTCGGCGCGACGACGCTCGACGAGTACCGCGAGCGGATCGAGAAGGACCCTGCCCTGGAGCGCCGCTTCCAGCAGGTGCTGGTGGCCGAGCCGAGCGTCGAGGACACCATCGCGATCCTGCGCGGGCTCAAGGGCCGGTACGAGGCCCACCACAAGGTCTCCATCGCGGACTCCGCGCTGGTGGCCGCCGCGACCCTGTCCGACCGCTACATCACCTCCCGCTTCCTCCCCGACAAGGCCATCGACCTGGTCGACGAGGCGGCGTCCCGGCTGCGCATGGAGATCGACTCCTCCCCCGTCGAGATCGACGAGCTCCAGCGCGCCGTCGACCGCCTCCACATGGAGGAGCTGGCCCTCAAGAACGAGACCGACCCCGGCTCCCGGCAGCGTCTGGAGAAGCTCCGCCGCGACCTCGCCGACAAGGAGGAGGAGCTGCGCGGCCTCAACGCCCGCTGGGAGAAGGAGAAGCAGGGCCTCAACCGCGTCGGTGAGCTGAAGGAGCGTCTCGACGAGCTGCACGGCCAGGCCGAACGCGCCCAGCGCGACGGCGACTTCGACACCGCTTCCAAGCTGCTGTACGGGGAGATCCCTGGCCTGGAGCGGGAGTTGGCGGAGGCGTCCGAGGCCGAGCAGGAGGCCGCCAAGGACACGATGGTCAAGGAGGAGGTCGGCCCGGACGACATCGCCGACGTCGTCGGCTCCTGGACCGGCATCCCGGCCGGACGCCTGCTGGAAGGCGAGACCCAGAAGCTGCTGCGCATGGAGGACGAGCTCGGCAGGCGGCTCATCGGGCAGAGCGAGGCCGTGCGGGCGGTGTCGGACGCGGTACGTCGCACCCGCGCCGGAATCGCCGACCCCGACCGGCCCACCGGCTCGTTCCTCTTCCTCGGCCCGACCGGTGTCGGCAAGACGGAGCTGGCGAAGGCGCTCGCCGACTTCCTGTTCGACGACGAGCGGGCCATGGTCCGCATCGACATGAGCGAGTACGGCGAGAAGCACAGCGTGGCGCGGCTCGTCGGCGCCCCGCCCGGATACGTCGGCTACGAGGAGGGCGGCCAGCTCACCGAGGCGGTCCGCCGCCGCCCGTACAGCGTCGTGCTGCTGGACGAGGTCGAGAAGGCCCACCCCGAGGTCTTCGACATCCTGCTCCAGGTCCTCGACGACGGCCGGCTCACCGACGGACAGGGCCGGACGGTGGACTTCCGCAACACCATCCTGATCCTGACCTCCAACCTCGGCAGCCAGTTCCTGGTCGATCCCCTGACCAAGCCCGAGGAGAAGAAGGAACGGGTCCTGGAGGTCGTACGGGCCTCGTTCAAGCCGGAGTTCCTCAACCGGCTCGACGACCTGGTGGTCTTCTCCGCCCTGTCCGGTGACGAGCTTGCGCACATTGCGAAGCTCCAGATCGACCGGCTCGCCAAGCGGCTGGCCGACCGGCAGCTCACGCTCGACGTCACGCCCGAGGCCCTGGCCTGGCTGGCCGAGGAGGGCAACGACCCGGCGTACGGGGCGCGGCCGCTGCGCCGCCTCATCCAGACGGCGATCGGTGACCGGCTGGCGAAGGAGATCCTCTCCGGCGAGGTGAAGGACGGCGACACCGTCCGGGTGGACCGGGTCGGTGACGACCTGCTCGTCGGGCCCGCGACCGCGTAGAGGGCGCACGGCCTGCCGATGACGGGGCCCCGGCCCGAGGACCGCACGATCCTCGGGCCGGGGCCCCGTCGTTCGCGCCGTCGGTCCTCCGTAGGTCCGCCACCATTCCCCCGCCGGGCAAGGGGAGAGGAATTAAGGTGATGTCTGGAGAAAGGCGAAAATGGTCACCGTCATCGGTGATCCATCGTTCAACATCGATATTGAGCCAAACGCCTTGCTCCGCGCCGATGGGCGGCATCTCCCGGACCGCCCCCGCCGCCGGCTGCATCACCCGCCCCTGACAAGGGACTTCTGTTTGGGCGCGGGCGGCTTCCGCCCGGTGTCGCGCGAATAATCAGGACACCTCACGGCGTCCTTCGTGGCCTGCTCGCAGGCACAGTTAGGGGCGGAATTCGGCAGTCGGTAGCGTGCCCGCATGAACGAGCGGATAGGCGATGAGATAAATTCGGGGCCCAAAAAGCCCAGATCTGACAATCTCTTTCACCTTGGCGAATTCCGTACCCTTTGGGCTGCATATGCCCAGTCGATCCTGGGTGATCAGCTGGCACGCGTGGCCCTGTCGTTGCTCGTGTTCGAACGCACCGACTCGCCAGGGTGGACCGCGGCGACGTATGCGCTGACCACCTTGCCCGCGCTGCTGTCCGGGGTGCTCCTGTCCGGCCTGGCGGACCGGTTCCCCCGGCGCACGGTCATGATCAGCTGCGACCTGGTGCGGATGGTGCTGGTCGGGCTGATGGCCCTGCCGGGGATGCCCTTGCCGCTGCTCGCGGGGCTGCTGGTGCTGGCGCAGCTGGCCGAGGCGCCCTTCGGCGCCGCCCAGGGCGCGCTGCTGCCCACCGTGCTCGGCGCCGAGCGGTACGAACGCGGCCAGCGGGTCATGCAGATCACCCACCAGACCGGACAGCTGGTCGGCTTCGCCGGCGGAGGTCTGCTGGCCGCGTGGCTGGGCAGCAACCTCTCGCTGGGCGTGAACGCGTTGACCTTCCTCCTCTCGGCGATGCTGGTCAGGTTCGGCGTGAAGGCCCGTCCCGCAGCGAGTGCGGATGCCCGCAAGAAGCGGCTCGGCGCACAGGTCGGGGGCGCGGCCGGGCTGATCTGGTCGGACCGCAGACTCCGGTCGCTGCTCGCACTGGGGTGGCTCGCGGGGTTCGTCGTCCTGCCCGAAGGGCTGGCCGCCCCGTTCGCGGACGAGGCCGGCGGTGGCACGTACTCGGTGGGGCTCCTGCTCGCCTCGCACCCGGCGGGAATGGTGCTGGGGGCGGCCCTGCTGGGGCGGGCCGGGGTCGGCGACGAGTCGCGGCGCCGTCTGCTGGGACCGCTGGCGATCGGCGCGAATCTGCCGCTGGTCGCCTACTGGCTCGATCCCGGCGTCGGCGCGGCCATGTTCCTGCTGATGGTGGCCGGGGTGTGCTCCGCCTACCAGATCACCGCCGGGGCCACCTTCGTACTCCTGACACCGGTCGACCAGCGCGGCCAGGCGCTGGGGCTGGCCAGGTCGGGGGTGACCGCCATGCAGGGGATCGGCGTCGCCCTCGGAGGTGTCGCGACGGAGCTGACCGGCTCGTCGGCGAACACCATCGGCGCGTCCGGACTCCTCGGGGTGCTGTGCGCGATCCTTGCCGCCGCCGCCTGGTCACGGGCGCGGGCAGCCGATGCGCAGATGATTCCCCGGAAGGCATAGGCAGGCCCGGACCCCCCTGGCGGCGAAACGCGGCTAGGGTCGTCGGCAGGAAACCACGAGCGATCCACAGGAGTACCCAGCGATGTCTATCGATCCGTCCTCGATTCCGAATTTCGGGGGCCAGCCCGAACCGCAGGCGGCAGGACCCGAGGGCCCCGTTGTCCCTGACCAGGACCTCGTCAAGCAGCTCCTCGAACAGATGGAGCTGAAGTTCGTCGTCGACGACGAGGGCGACCTCGCGGCGCCGTGGGAGGACTTCCGGACGTACTTCATGTTCCGGGGCGAGGACGAGCAGCAGGTCTTCTCGGTCCGTACGTTCTACGACCGCCCGCACGCCGCGGACCAGCGCCCGGTCCTGCTCGACGCGATCGACGACTGGAACCGCCGCACGCTGTGGCCCAAGGTCTACACGCACACCCACGAGCCCGAGGAGGGCTCCGAGGAAACCGAGGTCTCGGTCCGTCTGATCGGTGAGGCGCAGATGCTCATCGGTACGGGCGTCAGCCTGGAGCACTTCGTCTCGTCGACGGTCAGCTGGGTGCGCGCCTCGATCGAGTTCGACAAGTGGCTGCAGGAGCGCCTGGGCCTGACCCCGGCCGAGGAGAAGGTGGACGGCGGGGACCCGGTCCCCCCGAGCGCCTGAGCCCTCGCACGGCAGTGACACCCCACCCCGGGGCGGCGGTCCTCGTGACCGCCGCCCCGGGGTGGCGCCGTTTCAGGACGCCAGCCGCCGCAGCCGGCCGACCGCGTCGTGCAGGACCTCGTCCTGCTTGCAGAAGGTGAAGCGGACCTGGCCGCGGCCGGCGTCCGGGTCGTCGTAGAAGACGGAGTTGGGGACGGCGACGACGCCGCAGCGTTCGGGGAGGGCGCGGCAGAAGGCGTAGGCGTCCTTCTCGCCGAACGGGGCGATGTCGGTGGTGATGAAGTACGTGCCCTGGGGCCGGTAGACCTCGAACCCGGCCGCGCGCAGTCCGTCGCCGAGCAGGTCGCGCCTGTGGCGGAGGCCGGCGCGGAAGTCGTCGAAGTAGGAGTCCGGCAGGCGCAGCGCCTCGGCGATCGCGTACTGGAACGGGCCCGCGCTGACATAGGTCAGGTACTGCTTGGCCGTCCGGACGGCTGCGGTCAGCGGGGCGCTCGCGGTGACCCAGCCGACCTTCCAGCCGGTGTACGAGAAGGTCTTGCCGGCGGACGAGATCGAGACCGTGCGGTCGCGCATGCCGGGCAGCGAGGCCGGCGGGATGTGTTCGCCCTCGAAGACCAGGTGTTCGTAGACCTCGTCGGTGACCACGAGGAGGTCGTGCTCCACCGCCAGTCGGGCGATCGTGGTCAGCTCCTCGCGGGTGAGGACCATGCCCGTCGGGTTGTGCGGGCTGTTCAGCAGCAGCAGCCGGGTGCGGGGCGTGATCGCGTCCCGGAGGGCGTCGAGGTCGGGGCGGAAGTCCGGGGCGCGCAGGGTCAGCGGTACGCGGACGCCGCCCGCCATGGCGATGCAGGCGGCGTACGAGTCGTAGAAGGGCTCGAACGCGATGACCTCGTCGCCGGGTTCCAGCAGCGCGAGCATGGCTGCGGCGATGGCCTCGGTGGCTCCGGCGGTGACCAGGACCTCGGTGTCGGGGTCGTAGGAGATGCCGTAGCGCCGCTGCTGGTGGTCGGCGATCGCGGTGCGCAGTTCGGGGATGCCGGGGCCCGGCGGGTACTGGTTGCCGTGCCCGTCGCGCAGCGCCCGGACCGCGGCCTCGCGGATCTCCTCGGGGCCGTCGGTGTCGGGGAAGCCCTGGCCGAGGTTGATGGAGCCGGTCCGTACGGCGAGCGCCGACATCTCCGCGAAGATCGTCGTGCCGAACCCGTCGAGGCGGCGGTTGAGCAGCGGTCGTCCCTTTGTCATGGCTGTCATCCTGCGCGGAAGCTCTGGAGTTGCTCAAGTCTGCTTTGGCCGTTCGGGGCCGGGGGCATCCCCCACACACGCGGGAAGCGCGTGGAAGCGGGGGACCTCGCTTCGGGGGACGGAAGGGCGTGAGGCCGGTGAAGGTATTCGTCGGTGTGGTGATCGCGGTCGGTCTGATCGTGCTGCTCGTCTCGGTCCTGGTGAAGGCCGGGAACCGGTCGAAGGCGGGCAGGCGGGGCGCGCGGCGGGGGGCCGTGGGCAGCGGCGCGGGGGGCGGCTGGTGGGCGGGGGGTGACGGTGGCGGCGGTTCGTCCTGCGGAAGCGGAAGCTCCGGGCACTCCGGAGGCCATTCGTGCGGCGGCGGCCACTCCTCGTGCGGTGGCGGTTCTTCGTGTGGCGGCGGGGGCGGATGCGGCGGCGGAAGCTGATCCGGACAGCTGGTTCCGGAGGTGTCCGGTGGGTGAACTCCCGCCGGGCACCTTTTTGTTGGGGCTTTTTGCGAGTTGCCGGTGAACAGGTGATCCGAGAGGCCCCCGACGGGATGGAAACCACGGCAAGTTGGGTAAAACCGCTGTGGATGCGGCTTATTCGTGGTTCCCTCGGTTTGAGAGAACATTCAGCCCTCGGACCCCAGTTGGACCTGATTGGGCGCTACCCCTCCCACGTGCACCACGTCGGGGCGTCCCCTGTCCATGTGTCCATGCTTGCTTGCGGAGCCGACTCATGCTCACGACCCTCCAGACGGCTTATTCCGATACCCGCGCCGCCGACCTGGCCTGGACGCTGGGGCGCGAACCGCTCCCCGCCCTGGCCGTGCTCGACCTCGATCTCGCGGGTGCCGGACTCCAGATGCGCCTGCTCGGCGCCTCCCACCAGGTGCTCCTCGAAGAGGACCGCGGCACCTGTTCCGAAACCGTGGCCTGTATCCCCGGGAGCAGCACCCCGCTCCCGCTCGGGGTCTCCAAGCGGCTCGGGGAATGGGAGTACGAATTCGCGGCGCGCGTCGAGACGCTCTCGGAGGGCTCGTTCGCGGGCCGCGCGCAGGAACTCCTCGCGCTGGTCGCCGACCATCCGCAGGGTCTCGCCGGTACGTTCCCCGGCAGTCCGCACGCATTCACCGCCATGCTCGCCCAGCGGACCGAGGGCCAGGTGCGGTGGCGCACCTGGCACGCGTACCCGCAGGAGGGGCAGTTGGTGGTGACGCGCACCCGAGTGGGAGTGCGGAAGTCGGCGGCAGTGCTCTGAGTAGTCCCAACTCCGTTGTGAGCACGCCACTTGCACCCTTGTGGGTGACAGGCTGCCACGTGATCGTGACGTAGCGTTCGCATCATGATCGATCAGCAGGTGTCGCTGCGAGGGGGCGCGGCGTTTCTTCCCGTAGGGCCGAGGACCGGCCGGTATCTCGTACTGTCCGCGGTCTTCGTCTGTGCGGCCTGCGGTCTGGTGTACGAGCTCGAACTGGTGGCCCTCGCCTCCTACTTGATCGGTGATTCCGTCACCCAGGCATCGGTCGTGCTCTCCGTGATGGTCTTCGCGATGGGCGTCGGCTCGCTTCTCGCGAAACGTTTACGCAGCCGTGCCGCAGTGGGTTTCGGGCTGATCGAGGCGGCGCTCGCGCTCGTCGGCGGCTCCTCGGCGCTGGTGCTGTACGCGTCGTTCGCCTGGATCGGGGAGTCGCGCTACGCCCTGGTCGGGTTCTCGCTCACGATCGGGATCCTGATCGGTGCGGAGATCCCGCTGCTGATGACCCTGATCCAGCGCGTCGACCGGCAGGATGCGGGCGGCGCCGTCGCGGATCTGTTCGCTGCCGACTACGTGGGCGCGCTGGTCGGCGGGCTCGCGTTCCCGTTCCTGCTGCTGCCGATGCTCGGGCAGCTCACCGGGGCGCTGTTCACCGGCGCGGTCAACGCGGCGGCGGGCGGGGCGCTGGTGCTGTGGGTGTTCCGCCGGGACCTCACCCCGCGCTCCCGCTGGCTGCTGATCGTGTTCAACGTGGCGGTGATCGCCCTGCTGGCCGTCGCCACCGCGCTGGTCGACGACTTCGAGCGGGCGGCGCGGCGTGCGGTGTACGGGGACGCGGTGCGGGTCGCGGTGCAGACCGAGGTCCAGGAGGTGGTGCTGACGGGGTCGGGCCGCGACTCCCTGGATCTGTATCTGGACGGCCGGCTGCGGGTCAGCGCGCGCGACGAGTACCGCTACCACGAGGCGCTGGTGCACCCGGCGATGAACGGGCCGCGCGCCCACGTGCTGATCCTGGGCGGTGGCGACGGTCTCGCCGCCCGGGAGGTGCTGCGCTACCCGGACGTGCGCGACGTCACGGTGGTCGAGCTCGACCGGGACGTCACCCGGTTGGCCCGTACCGACCCGGCGCTCTCGGGGCTGAACGGCCACGCGTTCCGCGACCCCCGGCTCACCGCCGTCGCCGCCGACGCCTTCAACTGGATGCGGGCGGCGCACGGCAGCTACGACGTGGTGATCTCCGATCTGCCCGATCCCGGGATCTCCACCAGCACGAAGCTCTACTCGGCGGAGTTCTACGGCCTGGTCGCCCAGGCACTCGCGCCCGGCGGCCGGGTGGTGGTGCACGGGGGCCAGCCGACGTCCCGGCCGCGTACGTTCTGGACGGTCGAGGCGTCGATGAGGGCGGCGGGCCTGGGGACCCGCCCGTACCGGATCAGCGGTCCGGCCGTCGATTCCGCGGCCGGACCCGACCGGGCCACGCACCGGGAGCAGCGCGCGCACGGCTGGGGTTTCGTCCTCGCCGGTGCGGGGTGCAGACCGGAGCTCGGCCTTGCCCCGAAGGCCCCGGAGCTGCGGTCGATGACGGAGCCCGGACTGGTCGACGCGGGGCGGCGGACGGAGAGCGCCCGGCTGCCGGGGCTGCCGCCGTCGACACTGGTGCATCCGCGGTACTGGGAGGACCGGTGAGCGGGGGCCGGTCCGGGTGGCGTGATCGGGGTGGGGGTGGGGGTGGGGACGGGGCGGAGCGGTCGGGGTGGGGGTGGCTTCTGGAGGCGGAACCGCTGACGCGACGGTCGGGGCTGAGTAGGCTCGGTTTCCATGGAGCATGAGGTGTTCGTTCCGGTTCCGGCCCCGTCCCTGAGGCGGACGCTGGGTGACCCCGCCCGTGTCGCGCGATGCGTGCCGGGCCTGCAGCAGGACGCCGACTCGTCCGCGGGCCCGCTCTCCGGCCGGCTCAGGATCCGGGTCGACGGCCACACGATCACTTACCGTGGCGCGCTGCGGCTCACCGATGGGGCCGGGTCCGGGGCCGGGGTCGGGATCCTGGTGACCGGCGAGGGCACCGAGGCCCGGGGCAGCGGCTCGGTGAAGCTGAGCCTGACGATCGGGCTGACCGAGCGCGACGGCGGTACGGCGATCGGGTTCACGGGTACCGCGAGCGGCGACGGCCGGCTCCTGGAGCTGGACGCGGCGGCGGTGCTCGCGGCGGCCCGCCGGCTGCTGGACCGCTTCGCCCAGCAGCTGGTGACGGAGACGCTGGCGGCCGCCGGTGAGCCCGACGGGCCGCTCGGCGAAGCCGTGGAGCAGGCCATCGAGGAGGCGGCCGAGGAGGCCGACACGACGGGTGCGGCCACCGCCCGCGACATCACCCCGGAAGCCGACGGACCCGACGGACCCGACAGCACCGGTGACACCGATGGCGTACCGCCCACCCATGAAGCCTCGGCGGACGAGGCGCCCTCGGCAGGGCGGCCGGGGGAGCCGGGGACTCCCGGGAACCCTCCGGGCACCGGCTCCGTCTTCGACGCGCCCGTGCCCCCGCCGCCGCTCGACCCTGTGTCCGAGACGGAGTTCACCGCCCCGGAGAACCCCCCGGCGGAGGCCGCGCACGCCAGGCGGACCATGATCGGCCGCAGCGCCGAGGAGGTCGACCACGCGCCGCCGCGCGGCCGGTACGCCCCCGTCCCGTCACCCGATTCGACCACCGCGGGTGCCACGCTCCGCTGGGTCGCCCCGGCCGCTGCGCTGGCTCTGGCGTCCGCCGTGGTGGTGACCAGGGCGTTGAGGCGGCGGCGGTAGCGGTCGCGCCAGTAATGTCGGACGGGTGAGTAGCAGCGAGAAGGACGTCCGGCTGTCCGTCGGCGACACAGAGTTGACCGTGAATCCCGCCAACGGCTGTCGCATCGACAGCCTGCGGATCGGTGGCACCGAACTGTTGCGGCAGGGGGAGCGGTACGGCTGCTTCCCGATGGTGCCGTGGTGCGGGCGCACCGGGAACGGGCTGTTCCACAACGGCGACGTCCCGCACCGGTTGCCGCTGAACGCCCCGCCGCACGCCATCCACGGCACCGGCCGGGACACCGCCTGGCACACCGCCCGGCTGGCCGAACGGGAGGCGTCGTTCTACTACGACCTCGCCGACCCCTGGCCGTACCCGGGACGGGTGACCCAGACCTTCGAACTGGCCGAGGACTCGCTCACCCTCGCCTTCGGCATCGAGACGTACGGGGACTCGTTCCCGGCGCAGGCCGGCTGGCACCCCTGGTTCCTGCGCAACCTCGGCGGCGGTGGCAAGGACGTGGAGGTGGCATTCGACGCGGCCTGGCAGGAGGAGCGGGGCGAGGACCATCTGCCGACCGGCCGCCGCATCCCGCCCCTGGAGGGGCCCTGGGACGACTGCTTCGGGATGCCGGACGGCGTCGAGGTGACGCTCACCTGGCCGGAGCAGCTGGAGCTGACCGTGAAGAGCCGGACCGAGTGGGTCGTGATCTACGACGAGCAGGACGAGGCGGTCTGCGTGGAGCCGCAGTCCGGCCCGCCGAACGGGCTGAACACCGAGCCCCGCTACGTCACCCCGATCGATCCGCTGGAGATCGCGACGACGTGGAGCTGGCGCCGGCTCTGACCCGGGCGCCGGCTCGCGCTCCGGCCCCGGATCCCGCCCCGGCGGCGGTCTGCCGGGCAGCCTCTAAGCTCGTAGCCATGAGTGACGTACGTGCTGAGCTGCTCCAGCAGATCAAGGACAAGGCCGTGGTACACGGCAAAGTGACCCTCTCCTCGGGTCTTGAGGCCGACTGGTACATCGACCTGCGCCGCATCACGCTGGACGGCAAGGCCGCTCCGATGGTCGGTCAGGTCATGCTCGACGCCACCGCCGAGCTGGACTACGACTGCGTGGGCGGGCTGACGCTGGGCGCCGACCCGGTCGCCACCTCGATGCTGCACGCCTCCGCCGCGCGCGGGCAGGAGCTGGACGCGTTCGTCGTCCGCAAGGCCCAGAAGGCGCACGGGATGCAGCGCCGCATCGAGGGCACGGACGTGAAGGGCCGCCGCTGCCTGGTGGTCGAGGACACCTCGACCACCGGTGGTTCGCCGCTGACGGCCGTCGAGGCGGTGCGCGAGGCCGGTGGCGAGGTCGTGGCCGTGGCCGTGATCGTGGAGCGGGGTGCTGCTCCGGCCATCGCCGAGGCGGGCCTGCCGTACGTCCACGTCTACTCGGTGGCCGATCTCGACCTGGCCTGACATCCGGCTTTGACCTGCGGATTTTTCCGGGGGCGGGCTGTTTCACGTGAAACGGCCCGCCCCTTCCGCATGTCTGCCGAGCGGCTGCCGGACCGGCCCGGCGGTGGGCCGGGTGGAGCCGGAACGAGAGTCTGGGAAGATAGGGGCGACGATGACGTCGCCCCCAGGTCAGGGAACCAGCAACGCACACCCGCATATCCCAAGGAGCGGTCAGATGCCCATCGCAACCCCCGAGGTCTACGCCGAGATGCTCGACCGGGCGAAGGCAGGCAAGTTCGCCTACCCGGCCATCAATGTGACGTCGACCCAGACCCTGCACGCTGCACTGCGCGGCTTCGCGGAGGCGGAGAGCGACGGCATCGTCCAGATCTCCACCGGTGGGGCGGAGTTCCTGGGCGGCCAGTACAACAAGGACATGGTCACCGGCGCCGTCGCCCTGGCCGAGTTCGCGCACATCGTCGCCGCCAAGTACGACATCACGGTCGCGCTGCACACCGACCACTGCCCCAAGGACAAGCTGGACGGTTACGTGCGTCCGCTGCTCGACATCTCCGCCGAGCGCGTCGCCCGGGGCGAGAACCCGCTGTTCCAGAGCCACATGTGGGACGGTTCGGCCGAGACGCTGGCCGACAACCTGGCCATCGGCCAGGAGCTGCTGGCCAAGGCCGCCGCCGCCAAGATCATTCTTGAGGTCGAGATCACCCCGACCGGCGGCGAGGAGGACGGTGTCACGCACGAGATCAACGACGAGCTGTACACCACCGTCGACGACGCGCTGCGCACCGCCGAGGCGCTCGGCCTGGGCGAGAAGGGCCGCTACCTGCTGGCCGCCTCCTTCGGCAACGTCCACGGCGTCTACAAGCCGGGCAACGTCGTGCTCCGCCCCGAGCTGCTGAAGGACCTCCAGGAGGGCGTCGGCGCCAAGTACGGCAAGAAGTCCCCGTTCGACTTCGTCTTCCACGGCGGCTCCGGTTCCACCGAGCAGGAGATCGCCACCGCGCTGGAGAACGGCGTCGTGAAGATGAACCTCGACACCGACACCCAGTACGCCTTCACCCGCCCGATCGTGGACCACGTGTTCCGCAACTACGACGGTGTGCTGAAGGTCGACGGCGAGGTCGGCAACAAGAAGGTCTACGACCCGCGCAGCTGGGGCAAGTCCGCCGAGGCGGGCATGGCCAAGCGCGTCACGGAGGCCTGCGCCAACCTGCGCTCCACCGGCACCAGGCTGAAGTAGCGGCAGCCGGTACGAAGTGTGGCCGTGGGGGCGGGGGGCCCGGGGGGGGGGGGGGCCCCCCCAGTGCGGGGGGCGAGGTTTGGGCAAAATAAAAAAGAAAGGGGGGGTGTGGGTTGGAGGTGGGGCGCTGAGAAAAAAAACAAAGGACACCCCCCCCG
>NZ_JBIASS010000014.1:34641-261622 GCF_042890955.1 Streptomyces sp. NPDC001933
GGCGGGCCTGGGGGCCCGCCCCAACCGGGGGCCCCCCGGCCCCCGTGTTCAGTGCGCGCCCCCGTTTAGGATGGGGGGGGGGGGGCCCGGGGCCGGGGGGGGGGCCGCCCCCACGGCATGTCCGGGGGACATGTTTCCGACAGATGCATACGTAAGGGGTCGTTGTGGGTTCCAGTGCGCGCTATGACTTCGACACCGTCGTCGACCGCCGGGGCACCTGGTGCGTCCAGTGGGACGGGGTCGCGGACCGGTTCGGGGTGGACGGGCTGCTGCCGTTCACCATCTCCGACATGGACTTCGAGACGGCCCCGGAGGTGCTGGACGCGCTCCGCTCCCGCCTCGACCACGGGGTGTTCGGCTACACCGACTGGCGGCAGGGCGACTTCCGCTCGGCGATAGCCCACTGGCACGCGACCCGGTACGGCACCGAGGTGGACACCGGGCAGCTGGTGTACGGGCCCTCCGTGCTCAGCCAGCTCTCGCAGCTGTTGCAGATGTGGACGTCGCCGGGCGAGGGCGTGGTCGTCCACACCCCCACGTACGACGGTTTCCGCAAGGCGGTCACCGGGCTCGGGCGGGAGCTGCGCGGTGTGCCGGTGGCGGACCCGGCCGCGCTGGAACGCGAGCTGGCCCGCCCCGACAGCAAGGTCCTGGTCCTGTGCTCCCCGCACAACCCGACGGGCCGGGTGTGGACGACGGCCGAGCTGGAGGCGATGGCCTCGCTCGCCGCGCGGCACGGCGTCGCGGTGATCAGCGACGAGATACACGCGGACTTCGTGCACGAGGGCCATACGCATGTGCCGTGGACGCGAGTCGCGGGCGACGGGCGCTGGGCGCTGGTCACCTCCGCGTCCAAGGCGTTCAACTTCCCGGCGCTGACCGGTTCGTACGGACTGATCGGCGATCCGGCCGACCGGACGGAGTTCCTGCGCCGGATGGAGACGGCCGAGGGGCTCGCCTCCCCGGCGGTGCTGTCGCTGACCGCGCACATCGCCGCGTACCGGGAGTCGGCGCAGTGGCTGGACTCGGTGCGGGAGTACGTCGCGGGGAACCTGGCGCTGGTCGCGCAACGGCTGGGCGAGGCGTTCCCGGAGCTGGGGTGGCGGCCGCCGCAGGCCGGGTACCTGGCGTGGATCGATCTGCGGCCCGCCGGTGTCGACGGCGACGAGGCGTTGCAGCGGGTGCTGATCGAGCGGGAGAAGGTCGCGGTGATGCCGGGCGGGGTGTACGGAGCGGAGGGCTTCGTGCGGCTGAACGTGGGGTGCCCGCGCGCCAAGGCGGAGGCCGGGGTGGACGCGCTGATCCGGGGCGTGCGGGCGGTGACGGGGCGGGCGTCGTAGGGAGTCGTGGGTTTCCTGGTGCCGCCCGATGGCCCTCCCGGCCCGGAGCGGGGATGCTGCTCGTATGCCTGACGCAGCCGAGACGGGAACCCCGGGCGCCATCCGCGTCGCCTCCGCCGCCGGACGCTGGGTCGTCCTCACCACCGTCCTGGGCTCCAGCATGGCCATGCTGGACTCCACCGTCATCAACGTCGCGCTGCCCCGCATCGGCAAGGACCTCGGCACCGACCTGGCCGCGCTCCAGTGGACCGTCAACGCCTACATGCTGACCCTCGCCGGGCTGATCCTCCTCGGCGGCGCCCTGGGCGACCGGTACGGGCGGCGGCGGGTCTTCGTCGTCGGCGTCGTCTGGTTCGCCGCCGCGTCGGTGCTGTGCGGTCTGGCGCCGAACGCCGCCGTCCTGATCGCCGCCCGCGCCCTCCAGGGCATCGGCGGGGCGCTCCTGACGCCCGGTTCGCTGGCCCTGATCCAGGCGAGCTTCCACCCCGACGACCGGGCCCGCGCGGTCGGGCTGTGGTCGGGGCTGGGCGGGGTCGGGGCCGCCGTCGGGCCGTTCGTCGGTGGATGGCTGGTCGACGGGCCGGGCTGGCGGTGGGTGTTCCTGCTCAATGTGCCGCTCGCCGCGGTCTGTTTGCCGGTGGCGCTGCGCCACGTACCGGAATCACGCGACCCGCACGCCCACGGGCGCTTCGACGTGCTGGGCGCCGTGCTCGCGGCGCTCGCCCTCGCCCTGGTGACGTACGCGCTGATCGAGGCGCCGGGGCAGGGGGCGTCCGGGGCGGTGATCGGGGCGGCCGTCGCGGGGGTGCTGCTCGGGGCGCTCTTCGTACGGGTGGAGCGCACCCGGGCGGAACCGATGCTGCCGCCCTCGGTCTTCGCTTCCCGGCAGTTCACCGCCGTCAATGTGATCACCCTCTGCGTGTACGCGGCCCTCGGCGGTTACTTCTTCCTCTCCGCGATCCAGCTCCAGGTGGTGGCCGGGTACTCGGCGCTCGGCGCGGGCACGGCGCTGCTGCCGTCGACCGTCCTGATGCTGCTCTTCTCGGCCGCCTCGGGCGAGCTGGGCCAGCGCATCGGGCCCCGTATCCCGCTCACGGCCGGGCCGCTGGTCGCCGCCGCGGGAATGCTGCTGATGCTGCGGGTCGGGCCCGGGTCGAACACCGTGTCCGGCTACCTCACCGACGTGCTGCCCGCGGTCGCCGTCCTCGGCGTCGGACTGGTCACCCTGGTCGCACCGCTCACCGCGACCGTCCTGGCCTCCGTGGACACCGCACGGGCCGGCCTCGCCAGCGGGATCAACAATGCGGCCGCCCGCGCCGCCGGGCTGATCGCGGTGGCCGCGCTGCCGCTGCTCGCCGGAATGGGACCGGAGGCCTACCGGAACGCCGACGAGTTCGCCGCGACCTTCCGCCGGGCCATGCCGATGTGCGCCGGGCTCCTCGTGCTGGGGGCGGCGATCGCCTGGGCGACCGTACGCAGACCCCTGGTCACGGCGGACGAGAAGGAGCAGGCGCGGCCCGAGTGCACCGTGCACTGCGGGATCGCCGCACCGCCCCTGGAACCGGCGCACGAGCAGGAGCAGAACCCGGGCGCGCGCTGACCGCGCACGCCGACGCCCGGGTACCCCCGGCGGGCCGGCGCCAGGCACACTTGAACCCATGTCGATCCACGAGAACCTGCTCGGGGGCCCGCCCCCGACCCACCTGCCCGACGACCCGGAGCCGCGCGAACTGCTGGCGAACGGCGTGGCCCCGGCCGACGTCGCCGCGAAGTACCCGACCTCGTCCCTGGCCTGGGCGCAGCTCGCCGACGAGGCGTACGACGCCGGCCGCGTCGTCGAGTCGTACGCCTACGCCCGCACCGGCTACCACCGCGGCCTGGACGCGCTGCGCAGGGCCGGCTGGAAGGGCCACGGCCCCGTGCCGTTCGAGCACGAGCCGAACCGCGGCTTCCTGCGCGCCCTGCACGCCCTGGCGCGGGCCGCGCGGGCGATCGGCGAGCAGGAGGAGTACGAGCGCTGCTCGACGTTCCTGCGCGACTCCTCGCCCACCGCCGCCGAGACGCTGGGTTAGGGCCGCCGGGCCCTCCAAGGGTTCCGAGAAGGTGTTCCGGGCCCCGCGGACGTATCGACGTCCGCGGGGCCTGCACGTTCTCCCGGCGTCCGCTTAGGATGCCGACAGGGGACCGGAGCTCCATCACCTCACGGAAGGGGCGGACCGCTACCCGGAAGCTTGTGTCGAGGAGACAGCAATGTCGACGATCCACCCCGACCCCGAAGCCACCGGTGCGGAGACCCCGCACCTCGACTTCGCGGGTACGACTCCGTACGAGGACTATGTCCAGGCGGATGTCCTGACCCATCTCCAGCACCCTCGCTCCGACGATCCGGGCGAGATGGTCTTCCTGGTCACCACCCAGGTCATGGAGCTGTGGTTCACCGTCATCGTCCATGAGTGGGAGACGGCTGCGCACGCCCTGCGCCAGGACCGGCTGAATGTCGCCCGCGACGCGCTGAAGCGGTCGGTGCGGGAGCTGGAGGCGCTCAACGCCTCCTGGACGCCGCTGGCCCAGCTCACCCCCGCCCAGTTCAACTCCTACCGCTCCGCGCTCGGCGAGGGCTCCGGTTTCCAGTCGGCGATGTACCGGCGGATGGAGTTCCTGCTCGGCGACAAGTCCGCGTCCATGCTGGTGCCGCACCGGGGCGCGCCCCGGGTCCACGCCGAGCTGGAGAAGGCGCTCACCGAGCCGGGTCTGTACGACGAGACGCTGGCGCTGCTCGCCCGGCGCGGGTTCGCCATACCCAAGGCCGTGCTCGGCCGGGACCTGACGCGGAAGTACGAACCGTCGCCCGAGGTCGAGGCGGTCTGGGCGGAGATCTACGCGGACCCCGAGCACCACGACGAGCTGGTCCGGCTCGGCGAGGCGCTCACCGACGTCGGCGAGCTGGTGTGGCGCTGGCGCAACGACCATCTCGTCGCCACCCGGCGCGCCATGGGCTCGAAGACCGGTACCGGCGGCTCCGCCGGGGTCGCCTGGCTGGAGAAGCGGGCCACGAAGAACGTCTTCCCCGAGCTGTGGACGGCGCGCAGCCATGTCTGAGACCTTCGCTGCCATGCCCGAGAACTCCGCCGTCACGTCCGAGACCTCCGCTGCCGCCTCCGAGTCCCTCGCCGCGCGGGCCGCGGCACTCGACGCCGCCGACCCGCTCGCGGACCGGCGCAAGCTCTTCGCCCTCGACGACACCGTCTATCTCGACGGCAACTCGCTCGGCGCACTGCCGGCGCACGTGCCCGCCCGGGTGCAGGAGGTCCTCACCCGCGAGTGGGGCGAGCTGCGCATCCGGTCCTGGGGCGAGAGCGGCTGGTGGACCGCGCCGGAACGGATCGGTGACCGGATCGCCCCGCTCGTCGGCGCCGCCGCCGGACAGATCGTGGTGGGCGACTCCACCAGCGTGAACGTCTTCAAGGCCGTCGTCGCCGCGACCCGGCTGGCGCCGGAGGGCCGCGACGAGATCCTCGTCGACGCGACGACCTTCCCCACGGACGGGTACATCGCCCGGTCCGCCGCCCGGATGACCGGCCACCGGATCGTCCCGGTCGCCCCCGCCGAGGTGCCGGACGCGCTGGGCCCCCGTACCGCGGCCGTGCTGCTCAACCATGTCGACTACCGCACCGGCAGGCTCCACGACCTGCCGGGACTCACCGCCGCCGTGCACGGGGCGGGCGCCATCGCCGTCTGGGACCTGTGCCACAGCGCGGGCGCCCTGCCCGTCGGCCTCGACGAGCACGGCGTGGACCTGGCGGTCGGCTGTACGTACAAGTACCTGAACGGCGGACCCGGTTCGCCCGCGTACATCTACATCGCCGAGCGCCACCAGGCGGCCTTCGACTCGCCCCTGCCGGGGTGGACCTCGCACGCCGACCCGTTCGGCGTGACCCCTGAATACACCCCGGCCGACGGCGCGGTACGGGGCCGGGTCGGCACCCCCGACATCGTCTCCATGCTGACGCTCGAAGCAGCGCTGGACGTGTGGGACGGGGTGTCCATCGACGAGGTACGGGCCAAGTCCCTGGCACTGACGGACTTCTTCCAGGAGTGCGTCGCCCGGTACGCGCCCGAGGGCCGGGTCCCCTCCATCACCCCCGCACGCGCGGAGCGCGGCAGCCAGGTCGCGCTGCGCTGCGAGGACGCGGAACAGGTGATGGACGAACTCATCGCCCGGGGCGTCGTCGGTGACCTGCGCCGGCCGGACGTGCTGCGGTTCGGATTCACGCCGCTGTACGTCGGGTTCGCGGACGTGGAGCGGGCGGCGCGGGTGCTGGGCGAGGTGCTGGCCCAGCAGTAGCAGGGGAAGCCCGCGGGCATCCCCGGGGCCGTGGATCCTCAGCGGGGACGGGAACCTTCCGTACTGGTACCGTCCCCGCAGGTCAGGCCAGTTGGGCACAGCTACAGGACGGTTGGAGCAGCATGTCGGATTCTGCCGCGCGTGATCGGGACGCAGCCGAGACCGAGTCGGCGCTCTCGCATCCACCGGTCGCCCCCGATGCGTCCGCCGCCTACGGCAGCCACCCCGACCAGCTGATCGACTTCTACGCCCCGCGCGACGGGCGGACCGGGGCGCCGGTCGTGGTCGTGCTGCACGGCGGGGCATGGCGGGCGCCGTACGACCGGCAGCATGTGTCGCCGTTCGCGGACTTCCTGGCCCGGCGCGGGTTCGCCGTCGCCAGCGTCGAGTACCGGCGCGGCGGCGAGATCCCGCAGCAGCGGGGTTCCGGCCCGGTCGCGGGCCGCTGGCCGGAGACCTTCGACGACGTCGCCGCGGCGATGGACGCGCTGCCGGCGCTGCTGGCCCAGGAGCTCCCGGAGGCCGACGCCCGGCGGATCGTCGTCACCGGGCACTCGGCCGGCGGGCAGCTGGCGCTGTGGGCCGCCGCCCGGCACGTACTGCCCGAGGGGTCGCCGTGGCGGCTGCCCGCGCCGCCGCAGCTGCGGGGCGTCGTCGCCCTCGCACCCATCGCCGACTTCGCCGCCGCCGTCGAGCTGGACGTGTGCTCGGGGGCGGTCGGCCAGCTCCTAGGCGGCGAGGAGGACTTCGCGGAGCGGGCGGCGCACGCCGACCCGGCCGTGCTGCTGCCCACCGGCATCGCCACCACCGTGGTGCAGGGCACCACCGACATCGAGGTGCCGCAGGCTGTTGTGGAGGCATTCGTCGACGCGGCGGCGAAGGCGGGCGAGACGGTGGGGCTGACCCTGCTGCCCGAGGTGGGTCACTTCCCGCTGATCGACCCGGCGGCGGACGCGTGCGCGGTGGTGGCGGAGGAGCTCGCACAGCTCGCCTGGTGAGGGACGTTTCCGGTCGCCTGGTGAGAGCCGGGCAGGCCGCTCGGCGGAGTCCGTAGTACTTGCGATGGACGGCCAGGAATCCGTATCACTGCTGACGACCGGGCCGGACCCGCCCGCCTAACGTGGAAGCGTGACCGAGACCAAGAGCAGAAGCCCGGAGTTCCAGCTGGCGGCGGGGGCGATAGGCGGCCTCCGGCAGTCCCTCTTCAACGACGCGTTCGCCTACCGCCCGATGCCGCGGCTGGGGACCGACGGGCCGGTGATCCGCCGGCTGCCGAAGCGGATGCGGGAGCGCGCCACCTGGGCGCTGCACGCGGTCGTGGTGCTGGCCGCGCTCATCGCCTTCTTGCTGGGGGTGGCCGAGGCGGAGTATCCGCTCGCCGAGGTGCTCGCCGTGTTCCCGGCCATCAGTGTGGTGATGACGCTGGTCAGGCCGGTCGGGGCGTTCTGGATGTCCTTGCTGCTGACGCCGGTGACCGCGGTGTTCGGCGACGGCGGGTGGCCGTGGGGGCCGGTCACGTTCTTCACGCACCTGGTCGTGCTGATCGTCGTCGCGGCCAGGACCGGGCGGCGCACCGCGGCCTGGATGTGGGGCCTGACCGCACTGCTCGGTGTGGTCATGGAGAACCTCGTCTGGCGGCCCGGGACCACCACCTTCGGGATGGTCCTGACCTCGGCGTTCGCCCTGCTGGTGGTCTCCACGGTGCAGATCCGCCGTGACGCGGAGCGCGAGGTGACGGTGCAGCGGACCGTGACCGCCGTCGAGCGCGACCGGCGCACCCTGCTTGAGGAGCGCACCACCATCGCCCGTGAGCTGCACGACGTGGTCGCGCACCACATGTCGGTCGTCGCGATCCAGGCCGAGGCCGCCCCGTACCGGGTGGAGAATCCGCCGCCCGAGCTGGAGCAGGCCTTCGTCACGATCCGGGAGAACGCCGTCGCCGCCCTCACCGAACTGCGCCGGGTCCTCGGTGTCGTACGCGCCGAGGACTACCAGGCGCCGGACGCCCCGCAGCCCACGCTCGCCCAGCTCGACGGGCTCCTCGCCAACGTGAGCGAGGCGGGCCTGACGACGGAGAAGACCGTCACCGGTGCGGTGCGCGAACTGCCGCAGGGGGTCGAGCTGTCGGCGTACCGGATCATCCAGGAGGCCCTCAGCAACACGCTGCGGCACGCACCGGGCGCCACCGCCAGGGTGGAGATCGGCTATGTGCTGGGCGGGCTCGGTGTACGTGTCGTCAACGGGCCGCCCACCGGTCCGGTGAAGCCCTCGCCGGGCGCGGGCCACGGGATCACCGGGATGCGGGAGCGGGTCGCGATGCTGAACGGCGACATGACGGCCGACGCGACCACCGACGGCGGGTACGAGATCGCGGTGTTCATCCCCGTACAGGCCGGTTCTGAGCCCCTGGAACAGGCGGACCGGGCATGAGCGGCACGAGCACTCCCACCGCCCCGTCCCCGTCCATCCGGGTGCTGATCGTGGACGACCAGATGATGGTCCGTGAGGGCTTCTCGGTACTCCTCAACGCCATGCCGGGGATCGAGGTCGTCGGCGAGGCGGTCGACGGCCGGCAGGCCATCGCGCAGGTCGCGGCCCTGCGCCCCGACGTGGTCCTGATGGACATCCGGATGCCGGAACTCAACGGCATCGAGGCCACCCGCGAGATCGTCGCCGCCGACGCGGACGCCAAGGTCCTGGTGCTGACCACCTTCGACCTCGACGAGTACGTGTACCAGGCGCTGCGCGCCGGGGCGTCCGGCTTCCTCCTCAAGGACGCCTCCGCACGCCAGCTCGCGGACGGGGTACGGGTGGTGGCCGCGGGCGAGGCGCTGCTCGCGCCGACCGTCACCAAGCGGCTGATCAACGAGTTCTCGAAGCTCGCGGAGGCCCCGCGCTCACCCGCGCTGGCCCGGGTCGGCGACCTCACCGAGCGCGAGACGGAAGTGCTCGTCCTCATCGCGCAGGGCCGGTCCAACGCGGAGATCGCCTCGCATCTGGTGGTCGCCGAGTCCACCATCAAGACCCATGTGAGCCGGATCCTGGTGAAGCTGGGGCTGCGCGACCGCACTCAGGCGGCCGTCTTCGCTTACGAGGCCCGCCTGGTCACACCTTCCTGAGACAGGGCGGTGGACGGGAGGCGGACGGGGGCGGTCGGCGGCCGGCGGCCGGGGGAGGGCCGGGTCGGTTCGTGACCCGGGAGGGCCGGGTCGGTCCGTGGCCGGGGGATGGCTGGGGTCGGTCCGTGGCCGGGGGTGGTCGGCGGCCCGGAGGTGCGGTTAGCGTCCGGCTATGCACCAGTCCCCCCGTTCCGCGGCCGATGCCCCCTTCGACCCCTGGTCCCCGGCCTTCGTCGCCGACCCGTACCCCGCCTACGCCGCACTGCGCGCCACCGGCCGGGTGCACCGCTTCGAGCCGACCGACCAGTGGCTCGTCCCGCACCACGCGGATGTGTCCGCGCTGCTGCGCGACCGCCGCCTGGGCCGCACCTACCTGCACCGCTTCACCCACGAGGAGTTCGGCCGCACGCCACCACCCGCCGAGCACGAGCCCTTCCACACCCTCAACGGACAGGGGCTCCTCGACCTGGAGGCCCCCGACCACACCCGGATCCGGCGCCTGGTATCCAAGGCGTTCACCCCGCGTACGGTCGAGCAACTCGTCCCGACCGTGCGGCGGCTGGCCGCCGAACTGGTCGACTCCTTCGTCGAGGCGGGCGGCGGCGATCTGCTCACGGCGGTCGCCGAGCCGCTGCCGGTGGCCGTCATCGCCGAGATGCTCGGCATCCCGGAGTCCGACCGGGGCCCGCTGCGGCCCTGGTCCGCGGCGATCTGCGGAATGTTCGAGCTGAACCCGTCCGAGGAGACCGCGCACGCCGCCGTCCGCGCCTCGCTCGACTTCTCCGCGTATCTGCGCGAGCTGATCGAGGAGCGGCGCAAGAACCCCGGTACGGATCTGATCTCCGCGCTCATCGCCGCCCACGACGAGGGGGAGCGGCTGAGCGAACAGGAGATGATCTCCACCTGTGTGCTGCTGCTGAACGCGGGCCACGAGGCGACCGTCAACACCACCGTGAACGGCTGGTGGACGCTGCTGCGCCACCCCGAGCAGCTGGCCGCACTGCGCGCCGACCACGGCCTGCTGCCGACGGCCATCGAGGAACTGATGCGGTACGACACCCCGTTGCAGATGTTCGAGCGCTGGGTCCTGGACGACATCGAGATCGACGGTACGGTCATTCCGCGCGGCTCGGAGGTGGCGCTGCTCTTCGGCTCGGCCAACCGCGACCCGGCCCGCTTCACCGACCCGGACACCCTGGACCTGGCCCGGCAGGACAACCCGCACATCACCTTCGGTGCGGGCATCCACTTCTGCCTGGGCGCCCCGCTGGCCCGGGTCGAACTGGCCGCGTCCTTCGGTGAACTGCTGCGCCGCGCCCCGGGAATGCGGCTGGCGGCCGAGCCGGAGTGGAACCCGGGCTATGTGATCAGGGGCCTGAAGGAACTCCGCGTGGAGCTGTGACGGCAGCGGGGGCGAGGGCGAGGGCCGCGGACCGGGCATCCGGCCGCCCCGCGCTCAGCACCCCGGTCCGCAGGCCAGGGGCGGGCCCTCCAGTACGTCGAAGGCCACCCCGAAACCGGTGAGGGCGGCGAGCGCCACCGCCGCCCCGAGCGCCCGCCGCCACTTCCGCCCCGCGAGGGCGACGAGGACGAGCCCGGCCGCGATGCCGCCGAGCGTCATGACCGGCAGCCCGAGCCAGAGCACGTTCCACTCCGACTCGCCCTCGAAGCCGCCGAAGATGCCATGCCTGCCGTACGGCGCCCAGGCGAGCACCCCGGCCGCCGCGCCCGCGGCGACGACCAGGCATCCGACGGCCCCACGGACGGCTTCGCTTCGGTTCTCCATGAACGCAGTGACGCCTGGGAAACCCGGCGGGGTTGCACCCGCCGGGTTTCCCAGGCCCTGCCCAGGGCTCCGCCGCCCCGCTAGTCACCGCCCCGTCGCGGCCCGTAACGCCCCGTCATGTCCCGTCACGTCAGGACATCGCGCCTGCGCAACGCCCCCACCCCGGCCCCGACCAGTGCCACCGCGACGGCGGTGAGTGCGAGCACCGGGCCCCACTCCATTCCCGTGCCGCCCGGCAGCTTCGGCAGATGCGTGAACGGCGACACGTCCATCACCGCTTGCGGCATGTCGACGGCGGGCCCGAGCCACCCCAGCGCCAGACAGATCCCGGCGACGCCCCAGGACGCCACCGCCGCCTTCGGGAAAGCCCCGTACAGCAGGACCGTCACCCCGCCCAGCAGCCAGATCGCCGGGAGCTGCACCAGCGACGCACCCAGCACGGCCGGGAGTTCGTGGCCGTAGCCGACGGCGAGGCCGAGGCCGCCGGCCGTCATGAGCAGGGCCGCGCCGCCGAACGCGATGACCAGATGACCGGCCGCCCACCCCGTCCGGCCCACTCCGCCCGCCAGCACCGGTTCGGCACGCCCGGCGGTCTCCTCGCCGTGCAGCCGCAGCACCGACGCGACGATGTACAGCGCCGCGACCATTCCGAGTACGGAGACCATCGCGGCGAGGAACGCGTCGGTCAGCCCGGCCTGACCGCCCATCCGCTCGAAGATCTCCCTGGTCTTCGCGTTGTCGCCGACGAGATCGGCCGCCCCGCCGGTCAGCCCGCCGAAGGCGACACCGACCACCGCGAAGGAGAGCGTCCACCCGGTCAGCGCACCGCGCTGGAGCCGCAGCGCGAGACCGAACGCCGTGGAGATCCGTCCCTGCGCGGGCCCCGGTCTCGTCGCCAGGAAGCTCATCCCGACATCGCGCCGCCCGGCAAGCCCGTACGCGAGGGCGGCCTGGACCACCACGGCCGCCGCGAGGACGAGCAGCACCCACCAGCGCTCGTCCGCGTACGCCCGGACGTTCTCCGCCCAGCCGATGGGGGAGAGCCAGGTCAGCACGGACGAGCCGTCGTCCGAAGCCGAGTCGCCCGCCGCCTTCAGGACGAACGCGGCACCGATCACCGCCGCCGTGAGCCCCTTGGCGAGCCGGGCGCTCTCGGTGAACTGGGCGGCGATCGCCGCCGTGCAGGCGAACAGCACACCGGTCCCGGCGACCGCCAGGGCCAGGGCCACCGCCCCCGCGCCGCCCGCACCCGACCCCGCCAGGCCCGCGCCCATCACCAGTGCCAGTGCCGCGTTGGCGATCACGGCGGCGAGCAGGGCGGCGGTCAGCGGGGCGCGGCGCCCCACCATCGCGGAGGAGAGCATCTCCTGACGGCCGGTCTCCTCTTCCTCCCGGGTGTGCCGTACGACGACGATCAGGCTCATCACGGCCGCCAGCACCGCCCCGAAGGCGGCCATCCGCCAGCTCACGAGCCCGCCGACCGAGTCGTCGAAGACCGGGCCGTACATGGCGCGGAGGGAGCTGTTGCC
Source organism: Streptomyces sp. NPDC001933 (assembly GCF_042890955.1). NCBI lineage: Bacteria > Bacillati > Actinomycetota > Actinomycetes > Kitasatosporales > Streptomycetaceae > Streptomyces > Streptomyces sp. NPDC001933. The sequence continues at coordinate 46,761 of NZ_JBIASS010000014.1, forward strand.
GTTCATCGACGCGGCGAGTTCGGCGCGCTGCGCGGCGGTGTCGTAGATCGAGGAGATGGAGCTGCCGACGGAGGAGAAGGAGCCGCCGAGGGCGAGCACCCAGATCGGCAGCATGATCCGGTCGCGCCGCAGCGCGAGCCGCAGCAGCGTCCAGGTCCCGGCGAGCTGCCCGGTCGCGGCCCGGGTCCGGCGCCGGGCGCCGGCCGGGGTGGTCATGGTCACGGCAGTCATCGCGCCACCACCCCCGCGCCCTCGCCGTTTCCGGGCGCGTCTGCCGCATCTGCCGCGTCTGTCGTGTCGGTCGCGTAGTGGCGCAGGAACAGCTCCTCCAGCGTGGGCGGGGTGCTGGTCAGCGTCCGTACGCCCGACGCGGTGAGCGACTTGAGGACGGCGTCCAGCTTGTCCGTGTCGACCTGGAGCGTGACCCGCAGGCCCTGGACTTCGAGGTCGTGGACACCGGGCAGCCGGGCGAGCCCGTTGGGCGGGCCGGCCAGCTCGGCGCTGATGTTCGTACGCGTCAGGTGGCGCATGTCCGCCAGCGAGCCCGTCTCCACCGTCCGCCCCTGGCGGATGATGCTGACCCGGTCGCAGAGCGTCTCGACCTCGCTGAGGATGTGGCTGGAGAGCAGGACCGTCCGCCCGCGCGCACGCTCCTCGGCCACGCAGCCCTGGAAAACCTCCTCCATCAGCGGGTCGAGCCCGCTGGTGGGTTCGTCCAGGATCAGCAGATCCACATCGGAGGCGAAAGCGGCGACGAGGGCGACCTTCTGGCGGTTGCCCTTGGAGTACGTACGCCCCTTCTTGGTCGGGTCGAGCTCGAACCGGTCGACGAGGTCGGCACGCCGGGCCCGGTCGAGGCCGCCGCGCAGGCGCCCGTACAGATCGATCACCTCGCCGCCGGAGAGGTTGCGCCACAGCGTGACGTCACCCGGGACGTACGCCACCTTCCGATGGAGCTCCACCGCGTCTCGCCACGGGTCGCGGCCGAGCAGCTGGGCGGCGCCGGAGTCGGCCCGCAGCAGGCCCAGCAGCACCCGGATGGTGGTGGACTTCCCGGAGCCGTTGGGCCCGAGGAAGCCGTGGACCTCGCCGGCCTCGACGGTGAGGTCGAGCCCGTCCAGCGCGTGTGTCCGGCCGAATGACTTGTGCAGTCCGGCCACCGTGATCGCCTTCGTCATGTTTCTGAAGGTACGCTACTTTCACAAATTTGTGAAGTTAAGGAAGCGTATAAAGTTGGTGTTACGGCGGGGGCCGGGAAAACAGGGGAGACGATCGGGTGATGACCAGCGAGACCCAGACCCAGACCGGGGCGGGGAACGGGACCGAGAGCGGTGAAACCGGGCAGAGCGCGGGCTCCGAGCGTGACGCGGAGGCCGTGTCGCGGTTCGTGGAGCGGTTCGCGTCGGAGATGACCGAGGCGGGGATGCAGCGGATGGCGTCCCGGGTCTTCGCCGCACTCCTCGCGGACGACGACGGCTCCATGACCTCCGCCGAGCTCGCCCTGGCACTGCAGATCAGCCCGGCGGCCGTGTCCGGCGCGGTCAGCTACCTCACGCAGGTCAGCATGGTCAGCCGCGAACGCGACCCGGGCTCGCGCCGCGACCGCTACCGCCTGCTCGACGAGGTCTGGTTCGCCACCTTCGCCAGCCGCGACCGGGTGCTGACCCGCTGGGAGAGCACCCTCAAGGAAGGCGTCCGCATCCTGGGCGAGGACACCCCGGCCGGTGCCCGGCTCGCCGAGACGGTGGCGTTCTTCGAGTTCCTGCAGGCGGAGCTCGTCGGGATGATGGACCGCTGGCACGAGCACCGCAAGACGCTCGACCTCCCGACCCGCGACGGGCACGCGACCGCCTGACGGGCACGCGACTGGCTTGATGGGCGCGAGGGACCCGGCGGGGCGTGCGGGGCCCGGCGGGCGTGCGGGGCCCTGCGGGCGGGCGGGGTCGTTCTCGGGCCCGTCAGATCGGGCCGGGGAGCAGCTCCGTCACGGCTTCGAGGGCTCCGGGGTCGGACCGGTCGATGGCCTGGTACGGGTCCTGCGGCCAGTACGCCCGCCCTCCGATCCAGGCGGGCTAGCCCTCCGCCACCGGCAGCATCAGTCCCCAGGCCCCCGCCCGCACCGTCCACGTCCGCGTCCGGACCGGGCCGCCGACCTGTATGTCCGCCCGGTAGCGGAAGTCCGCGCCCGAGACCGTGACGGCCTTCGCCTCCGTCGTCACCGGATCGGCCGACGGCGGACGGATCACCACCTCCGCGAGGCCCCCGTCGCCGCCCTGCGAGGTCACCGTCACCGATTCGACCGGGCGGTCCAGGTCGTTCAGCAGGACGCCGTCGGCCTCGACCCGCAGGCGGTGCGTGGGCGGCGGGGCGGCGGGTGTCTGCGGGGCGGGGCGCACCAGGGTGCGGACCAGGTTGCGGCAGGTGTCCCAGACCGCCGTGACCCCCGTGTGCGCGGCCGACGCACCCGGCAGCGCGCTCTGCGCCGGGATGTGCAGCGCGCCCAGGACCACGCCGTCACTGTCGTCCACCAGCAGGTCCAGCTTGCGCGCGGCGCCGTCCAGCGCGGTGCGCGCCGCCGCCACCGCGCCCAGGGGCACGCCGAGCGAATGGGCCAGTTCCAGCGCGGCCGCGCTGCCGACCGGGATCAGCGAGAGCACGCTCCCGTCCGGCTCCCGCTCCCGGTGCAGCTGGGCCACCGCCCGCCGCAGCGCGCGGTCGTCGCCGACCACCACCGGCCGCCTCCCGCCCCGGCGGGACAGGGCCCTGGCGAATTCCTCGGGCCCGTCGGGCAGGCAGATCTTGGCGTGCGAACCGGCGCTCAGCACGTCCTTCGCGATACGCACGGACTCGCCGTCGGTCCGGCGGGCGACCGGGTCGATGACCACCAGCAGCTGGTGCGCACCGTCGCCGGGGGGCTGGGCAGCCGACACCTCGGTCCTTCCTCGGGTAGCATCTTGGTGCAAGAGCCCCTTGCGCTATTGCGCCAGGGGCTTCGTCTATTCCGGGGCACCCGGTTCGACGGTTCAGGCCTTGTCGTACATCGTCGTACGGCATGTACGACGTTTACGTACGCCCCCTGACCTTGGACATGCCCCGCCCGGAAGGGGTGTACGCCTGTGCCCGCACTTGTGCTGCTCGGTGCTCAGTGGGGTGACGAGGGCAAGGGAAAGGCCACCGACCTCCTCGGTGGATCCGTGGACTATGTGGTGCGCTACCAAGGCGGCAACAACGCCGGCCATACGGTGGTCGTAGGTGACCAGAAGTACGCACTGCATCTCCTCCCCTCCGGAATCCTTTCGCCGGGTTGTACCCCGGTCATCGGAAACGGTGTCGTCGTCGACCCGGCCGTCCTGCTCTCCGAGCTGAGTGGGCTGAACGACCGCGGCGTGGACACGTCCAAGCTGCTGATCAGCGGCAATGCCCATTTGATCACCCCGTACAACGTCACGATCGACAAGGTGACGGAACGGTTCCTCGGGAAGCGCAAGATCGGCACGACCGGTCGCGGCATCGGCCCGACGTACGCCGACAAGATCAACCGGGTGGGCATCCGCGTCCAGGACCTCTACGACGAGTCGATCCTGGAGCAGAAGGTCGACGCGGCCCTGGAGCAGAAGAACCAGCTCCTGGCCAAGGTCTTCAACCGCCGTGCCATCGAGTCCGGCAAGATCGTCGAGGAGATGCTCCAGTACGCGGAGCAGATCAAGCCCTACGTCGCCGACACGACGCTGATCCTGAACGACGCCATCGACGCGGGCAAGGTCGTCCTCTTCGAGGGCGGTCAGGGCACGCTGCTCGACGTCGACCACGGCACGTACCCCTTCGTCACCTCGTCGAACCCGACCGCGGGCGGCGCCTGCACCGGGGCCGGCGTGGGCCCGACGAAGATCAGCCGGGTCATCGGCATCCTCAAGGCGTACACCACCCGCGTCGGCGCGGGCCCGTTCCCGACGGAGCTGCTCGACGAGGACGGCGAGGCGCTGCGCCGGATCGGTGGCGAGCGCGGTGTCACCACCGGCCGTGACCGTCGCTGCGGCTGGTTCGACGCGGTCATCGCGCGGTACGCGACCCGGGTCAACGGTCTCACCGACTTCTTCCTCACCAAGCTGGACGTGCTGACCGGCTGGGAGCAGATCCCGGTGTGCGTGGCGTACGAGATCGACGGCAAGCGTGTCGAGGAGCTCCCGTACAGCCAGACCGACTTCCACCACGCGAAGCCGGTCTACGAGATGCTGCCGGGCTGGTCCGAGGACATCACCAAGGCCAAGACCTTCGGTGACCTGCCGAAGAACGCGCAGGCGTACGTGAAGGCGCTGGAGGAGATGTCCGGCGCCCCGATCTCCGCGATCGGTGTCGGCCCCGGCCGCACCGAGACCATCGAGATCAACTCCTTCCTCTAGGAGCGGCCGCCGCCGAGCGGCGAACACCGGAAGGGCCGGGACGGCGAGTCCCGGCCCTTCCGGCGTTCCGTTCACTCCTCGCCGCAGATCCGCAGCCCCTCCGGCGTCGCGCACGGCAGATGGCCGTGGGCGCGGATCACGTCCTGGCCGTTGCCCCGGGTGAGGTAGCCGAGGAAGCCCGCGGCCAGTGAGCCGGTGGGCGGGCGGCCGTAGGTGTAGGCGTACTCGACCTCCCGGTACGGGTACGTGCTGGAGCCGATCGTCTCGACGGACGGGGTGGCCGAGTCGATGGCGACCTGGTGGGCTCCTCGCAGCGGCGTGCCCAGGCGCAGTTCGCTGTAGCCGATCGCGCCGTCGCGCCGGCCGACCATGGCCAGGACCTGTTCGGTGGAGTCCAGTTCGCAGCGGACCACCCGGGCCCCCGTGTCGTCCTTGGTGGTGCAGTCGCGGGAGGACTGGGCCGGTTCGTTGTAGCCGAGCACGCGGCGCTGGAAGACCTCGCGGGTGCCGGAGTTGGCGTCCCGGCTGACCAGGAGGACGGGCAGGTCGGGGCCGCCGAGCTCCTTCCAGTTGTGGATCTCGCCGCGGTAGATCCGCCGGATGTCGGTGAGGCTCAGGTTCTTCAGCCCCACCCGGTCGTTGACGACGAGGCGGAAGAGTGAGACGGCGACCCGGTTGTCGCGCAGCTGCGGGAAGCCGTCCGGCCTGGGGCCGTCGGAGAAGGCGATCACGGCGGGCGGGCCGGACTTCCCGGCTTCGGTGCCCCGGTCGGCGAGGTCCCGTATCCCGGCGTTGCTGCCGTGCACGTCCACGCGGATGAGGGAGCCCTCGCACTCCTTCTCGTACTTCTTCTTCAGATCCAGCAGGGCCGGCCGGAACGCCGTGGAGCCGGTCAGGGTCAGGGTGCCGCGGCGGCAGCCCATCGGGGGCGGGGTGTCGTCGCGCACCAGGATGATCGAGGCCAGCGTGACGACGCAGACGGTCAGCGCGACGGTGATCAGCCGGGCGGCCCGGCCGAACAGCGGGGGCTTGTCGTCCGGCCGCAGCGCCCGGTTCGGGCTGACCTCGCCGTCCCGGATGCCGCCGATGATGCGGACGTGGCTGCCCACGGCCGCCCCGGTCAGCAGCACCAGCAGTTTGAAGTGCTCGCCCCGGTTGAGCGGTACGCGCGGCAGCCGGATCAGCGATCCGCTCTGGCGCAGCCCGGCCGCCGGGGTGAAGTGCTCCATCAGGTGGTCGGCGCCGGGCGAATGCGTGACCGCGACGCCGCGGACCGTCCGGTCGGTGAACTCGGCGGTCAGTCCATGCAGTTCACGTCCGGTGTAGTCGTTGTCGGCGATGGACTGCGAGCCGTCGTTCTCGATCCGGAGCAGTACGAGCGTGGCATCGGCCATGTCCGGTGTCTCGTTGAACAGGCCGAGCCGCACATTGGCCCGCCCCCGGCTGACGTCGCCGCCGATCGGGGTGTCCATCTGGACGCGGTAGCCGATCCGCTTGCGGCGGGGCACCCGGCGTTCGTACCAGAGCACTCCGACGGAGGCCAGGACGCCCAGTACGGCGGTTGCCACGGCCACGATGTTCTCGGCGCTGAGCCACTCCATGGTCCTCGCACCCTCCCCAAGGGCTCTGGTGGCCACCGTACGTACGGGGAACGGGAGTTGGGGGTGACGGCAGGATCCTGTCGGACGGTGTTCGCCCGCTGTTCGCCGATTGGTCCAGACCTTGACAGGTTCAGACCAGTGCCGCTTGAGTGGCAGGCAACCCCCATGGCGGCGCACCGTCCAGTCCGGTGCGCCGCGCCGAAGGAGTGATCGCATGATCAGGCGCTTCACGGGTCTGCTGGCCGCGCTGGCCGCGGTCGTCGCAACGGTCGTCTTTCTCCCGGTGGCCAACGCGTCCGGCGCGGCGGCCGAGGCCGACTGCGCGGCCCCCTGGAACTCCTCGTCCGTGTACACCGGTGGCGGGACGGCCTCCTACAACGGACACAACTGGACCGCCAAGTGGTGGACCCAGAACGAGACCCCCGGAAGCTCCGACGTCTGGTCAGACCGGGGGAGTTGCGGCGGTGGCGGCACGGACCCGGGCAACCCGTCCGGCTTCGTCGTCGGCGAGGCGCAGTTCAACCAGATGTTCCCGAACCGGAATTCGTTCTACACGTACGAGGGGCTGACCGCGGCCCTGAGCGCCTACCCGGCCTTCGCGAACACCGGCAGCGACACCGTCAGGCGTCAGGAGGCGGCGGCGTTCCTCGCCAACGTCAGCCACGAGACGGGCGGCCTGGTGTACGTGGTCGAGCAGAACACGTCCAACTACCCCCACTACTGCGACAGCAGCCGGCCCTACGGCTGCCCGGCCGGTCAGGCCGCGTACTACGGCCGCGGCCCGATCCAGCTCAGCTGGAACTTCAACTACAAGGCCGCCGGTGACGCGCTCGGCATCGATCTGCTGGCCAACCCGTACCTGGTCGAGCAGAACGCCTCGGTCGCCTGGCAGACCGGCCTCTGGTACTGGAACACCCAGAACGGCCCCGGCACCATGACCGCCCACAACGCCATGGTGAACGGCGCCGGGTTCGGCGAGACCATCCGGTCCATCAACGGCACCCTGGAGTGCAACGGCGGCAACCCCGCCCAGGTCCAGAGCCGCATCGACCGCTACAAGGCGTTCGTGCAGATCCTCGGTACCACCCCGGGCTCCAACCTGAGCTGCTGACCAGCGGTTCCTGTTCTCCCCCACCCGGCGGGGGCGTGCCCGGCTCCGGTCGGACACGCCTCCGTTCCGGTTCAGCGGGCGGTGCCGGCCGCCGCGAGGTCCAGGGCCCGGAAGGCGAGCCACAGGTCGTAACGGGCGCTGGGCGGCTGGAGCAGTGAGCGGCCGAGGACCGATTCGAGCCGGGTGAGGCGCTTGCGGACGCCCGGCACCGAGATGCCCAGCACCTCGGCGGTACCGGCGAGTTGGGCCTCGCACTCCAGCCAGGTGCGGAGGGTCTCCCGCGGGTCGGCGGAGCTCCGCGAGGTGCCCGGTCCGGTGAGCGGGCGCAGTTGCTGGGCCGCCCACTCCCGTACGGCCACCACGCCCAGGATGTCGTCCAGGCCGAGCGGCGGCCGGGGCTCGCGTTCGTCCCGGTGGGACCTGCCGGGCGCGGTGGGGGTGGCGCGGATGCGCAGGGCCAGATCGAGGGCGGCCTGGTCGCCGACCCGGTTCAGGTCCAGGCCGAGCAGCTCGCCGATCAGCCGGAGCCGGGCGGCCAGGGTGTTGCGGTGGATCTTCAGATGCTGGGTCGCGTGCGAGGAGAACGCCAGCCAGGAGGCGAGCGTCGCCGCGAGCTCCTGGCTTCCCGGGTCCTGGCTGCGCCGGGGCAGGTACGTGAGCAACGGGTGCAGCAGTTCGTCGGCCCACCGCGCCCCGGCCGCCCCGGCGGCCACGGCCGGATCTGGCGCCGAGCCGAAGCAGGCGTGCCGGGCGGGCAGCCCGCGGGCCACCGCCAGCGCGTGGAACGCCTGGCGGTAACCGGTCGCCGTGTCCGCCAGCGGCACGTCCTCGCTGACCCCCGCGACGCACTCGGTGACCGCCTCGGCGACCCGGATGCCGAGCCGATGTTCGGCCGTGCCCGCGTCGGCCGGCACGACGAGGATCAGATGGCGGGCGTAGACCGGGCACCGGACGATCCAGGACCGCCCGCCGGAGAGTTCCGTGCAGATCCGCGCCACCTCGTCCCGGCGGCCGGGCGGGCACTCCACGACGTACACCCGGACGGGATCGGGCAGGTTGGGTTTCAGCGCGCCCGCCACCTGGTGCGCGATGGACAGCTGACCCGTCATGAGCAGATGCAGCACCGCTTCCCGGCTGCGGGACTCCGCGAGGTCGACGCGGCGCCGCTTGCGCTCCACGGCCTCCGCCGCCCAGCACATGGCGAGCGGCATCGCCACGTCGGCGAGCAGGATGGCGAGCCCGTCCGGCAGCGGGCGCGGTGCGACCACGGCCAGAATGGGGGCTGCGGCGTCCGGCGGGCCGTCCAGCGGGAACAGCAGCGCGGTGTGCGCCCCGCGGTCGAAGGAGAAGGAGCGGGCGTCGAGACCGGGCAGGCTCCTCGCGTACTCGCGTGCCAGCGCGGCCGCCTCCACGCCTGTACCGGCCGGGCTCCGGGTCACGCCGTGCAGCACGGTGCCGTCCCCGTCGAGCAGCCCGGCCCAGCCCGCCGCCCGGCCGGACACCCAGTGCAGGAGCTCCTGCGATCCGCCCGACCGGGCCAGCCGGTACATCCTCAGTACGTCATCGGCCCGTTCCCGCGCGCGCACAAGTCCTCCACCCCTGCTCAAAAACCGGAATAAAGGCTACCGGTTTGATTGTGCGGACTGATACCTGCCACGGCCCACACAGTGCTGATTGAAGCTTTCAGGTACGTACCCGAGGACCTAGAGTCCGAACACGGTTGCGGCACCCCTTGGGGGAGGGGTACGGGGGCGACAGCAGCGGCTCACGGGGGTGGCCGCTGTCGCGTCGGCCGCAACCGTTCTTCTTCTTCCGTTGTCAGTGGCGGCCCCTAGTGTCGGCTCACGATCGCGTCCGCGATCGAAGCCGACCGGGAGAGGCCGCCGCCATGGAGTTCCGCATTGAGCGCAGCGCACTGACCGATGCCGTGGCCTGGGCGGCCCGGGTGCTGCCCACGCGCTCGCCCGTTCCCGTGCTGGGCGGCCTGCTGCTGGAGGCGGCCGATGGGCGGCTGAGCATCTCGGGGCTGGACTACGAGGCGTCCGCCCGCATCGAGGTGGAGGCGGAGATCGTACGGGCCGGGAAGGTGCTGGTCATGGGCCGGCGGCTGCTCGATGTCTGCAAGGTGCTGCCCGAGAAGGTGGTGGAGTGCTCGGTCGAGGGTTCGCGGTTCTCGCTGGCGAGTGACGGTGCCCGGTTCGGCCTCTCGGTGCTGCCTTTCGACGACTACCCGGCGCTGCCGTCGCTGCCGGAGGTCCTCGGCGGGGTGGACGCGGAGGAGTTCGCGGCGGCCGTCGCCCATGTGACGGTGGCGGCGGGCCGGGACGACTCGCTGCCGACGCTGACCGGCATCCGGCTGGCGCTGGACGGCGACACGATGACCCTGGCCGCCACGGACCGCTACCGCTTCGCGGTGCGCACGCTCTCCTGGAAGCCCGGCCGGGACGGTGTCACGGCCGATGTAGTGGTCTCCGCCCGCAGGCTCACCGAGATCTCCCGCTCCTTCGGCCGGGGCGGCATGGTCAGCCTGGCCCTGGACGGCGGTTCGGCCGGGTTCGAACTGGCCGGGATGCGTACGACGGTGCGCCTGCTCGACGGCCGGCTGCCGCGCCACGACAAGCTGTTCGCGATGACCGGCGCGGTCACGGCCGAGACGGACCGGGTGCCCCTGGTCGAGGCCGTCAAGCGGGTCGCAGTGGTCGCGGAGGGCGGCAGCCCGCTCCACCTCGTCTTCTCCGAGGGCTCGGTGCTGCTCCAGGCGGGCTACGAGGACGACGTCGCCTCCCAGCGCCTGCCCGCCGTGCTGGAGGGCGCCGAGGACCTGACGGTCGCCTTCAACCCCGCGTATCTGATGGACGCGCTGGGCTCGTTCGGCACCCCCGTGATCAGGTTCGAGCTGATGGGCCCCGGCCAGCGCGCGATGGTCACCGGCCGGACGCCCGGCGCGGACCCGGAGGGCGGGGACCCGGAAGGCTCCCGGCCCGCTCACCAGCATCTGCTGATGTCGGCCAAGCCGCTGCTCTAGGACGCCCCAGGGATGGGGGCGTGTCATGTGATGCTGACGTCATGACTGAGCGACGCGAGGTCACCGTCGTCCGCTGGCCGGGCGGGGCCCCTGCCGCAGGACGGGCCGGCCGGACTGCCGGCGGCGTGAGCTGCTGGGCTGACCGGTGTGGACCCGCAGGGCTCGTGGTGTGCCGGTTCATGGCGGGGTGGCGGCGCAGGGGCAGTCCGGGGCGAGACCGAGGCACAGGTGCAGTGTGATGCGGAGACGTGCGTCGAGTTCCGAGCGTTCGGAGTCCGTGTGGGGTTCCTCCGGTGGTGTGAGCGCGAACGGGGCCGTGACGGTGAGCAGGACGTCCGACAGCAGGCGCAGGTGCGGAATCGACCTTGCCAACTGCCACGGAAACAGGTTGTTCAGCCAGTGACGGGCCCGTCCGTGGAGCCGTGTGTCGTAGCTGAGCAGGGCGCCTCGCAGCAGGTCCGGGTCGGTGCGCGCGGTCGCCCGGGTCACGGGGTGCTCGCGTACCATCCGGGCGGCACGGACGATCTCCTCGGCGATCCGGCACAGGCCCTCCTGTTCCGAGCGCAGGTTGCCCGCGACGAACAGGACGCGTTGCAGCTCGTTGTCGGCGCAATCGCGGACGAGCACATTGCGATCGGGCCAATTGCGGTAGAGCAACTGGCGGTCGGTTTCGGCCAGTCGTGCTACGAGCGCCAAGTTCATTTTGCGGGGCCCGTGTTCGGCCATGCTCTGCAGCACGGCGGAGTAGACCAGGCTCAGTGACGGCGGTGCTTTGTACGAGGAACGCGGACGCATGGGGGCGAGCCTGGCGCAGGAACCGGTCCGCACGGGCGAATTCGCCCCGTTCCCACCCGTAAGGCTGTCCTGCGAGGGCCGTCCTGCATGAGGGGGTGTGTTTTACAACGTGACAGGTGTGGGGGTGAGTGTCACGTTGTACGACGTGGGGGGCGTGAGGGGCCCGGCGTGGAGGGCAGGTGGGTGTCAGCGCGAACGTGACAGGTGGAGGGGGAAGTGTCACGTTGTGCGGATGGGGTGGTGCTGCGGGCGAGCGGCGGAGGTACCGCCTACGCGCGCGGGGCCGAGTACGCACACGGGGCCGCGTACACACACGGGGCCGCGTACGCGTGCAGGGCGGGGCATGCGTGCAGGGCCGCGTACGCGTGCAGGGCGGGGCATGCGTGCAGGGCCGCGTACGCGTGCGAGGCCGGGCATGCGTACGGGGCCGGGCGACTGCCCGACCCCGCATTCATGCCGACCACTCGTGCCGACCGCACTCACGAGGCTGCCAGGTGCTGCTTGTTGCCGCCTGGCTACTTCGTGCCTGGTTACTTCGTGAAGATGAAGTACTGCCAGGCGCCGTGCGTGGTCGAGTTCACCGTGTCGCCCGAGGTGCCGTTGACGTACGAGGCACGGACGCGCATCCGGTAGCCCGTGTCATGGGTGCCGTTCAGCGTCACGATGGTCTTCCCGTTGGTGCCGAGCTTGAAGTACTGCGAGCCCGCGTCGTACCACCTGCCCTGGTAGTACAGCTGCAGGGACAGCTTGTGCGAGCGGTTCTTGTAGTACGTCATCGCCGTCGTGAAGACCGGGTCGGTCTTCTTGTGGAAGTACCGGTACGACGTCTTGCCGATCTTCGCCGTCTTGTACTGCTTCGAGATGGAGGTGGAGACCTTCACCTTGGCGTACGCGGTCGACGTGACCTTCTTCGAGGTGTACCGGCCGTCGCCCTTGAAGACCGCGGTGACGGTGGTGTCCCGGGTCATGTCGACCGTGGTCGACAGGTTGCCCTTGGAGTTGACCTTGCCGGTCTTCACCAGCTTGTTCGGCTTGTCCGACCCGAACGGGTCCACCCACAGCTCGACGGTGCGGTTCTTGTACGTCTTGCCCAGGTGCGCCGTGAACGTCACGTCGGCGCCGTACGAGTACAGCGCCTTGTTGTGGTTCAGGGTCAGCGAGGTGACCGTCCGGGGCACGGCGACCTTGTCGGAGCCGGAGGCCGCGGAGTGGGTGGCGTCGCCCGCGTACGAGACCTTGTACGTGACCTGGCCACCGGCGGTCGGGGTGTCGGCGAAGGAGAAGCTGCCGTCGGACTTCAGCGCCACCGAGGGCAGCGCCTTGCCCTTGGGCGACTCGATGTCGGTACGCGTCACGGTGGCCTTGGCGCCCGCCGGGAACGCGCCGTCGGACTTCACCCGGCCGGTGACGGTGAGCTTCTTGCCGAGCGCGGACTTCGCCGGGGCGTTGACCGTGACGGTGCTCGCGGACTTCACGGCGTCGGTGAGCACCCGCAGTGAACGGACGCCCAGGCTGTTGGCGGTGACCGCGAACAGGCGGCTGGTGTCCGGCGCCCAGGCCAGCCCCGCGTCCATCAGGGTGTCCGCGCCGCTGCTGTTCCCGGTGTTGGGGAACTCGTACGTCCGGACGGGCTTGGTGGTGTTGCCGGGCTTGTAGACGTAGACGTCCGGGTCGTACCAGGCGGACGATCCCGCGGCGACCGTGCCGTTCGGGGCGATGTCGATCGCGTTGGGGTACGAGGTGGACGGGTACGCGGCCCCCCGAGTGAGGTCCGCCGTGTTGTACGCCTGGTGCAGGTACGGGGCCGCACTGGCCACCACGATCTGCTTGCCGTCCGGGCTCAGCGCCAGGTCGCGCATGTTGCCGCCGTCGACGGAGGCGTGCGCGGTCCGCGTGGCCGTCCCCGAGGCGACGTCGTACACCGCGAGCTCTGCGGGGCTCTGCGTCTCGATGCCGGCGGCCAGCGTGCCCGGTGCGCCGGGCGTGGACGCCAGGGTCGGGGCGGAGAACCAGGTGCGGTCCTGGTCCTGGTCCAGGGTGACGACCGGCTCGGCGCCGGACAGGTCGAGCGATCCGATGTTGCCCTCGCCCGCCGCCCCGTACCCGAACCAGAGCTTGCCGCCCGCCAGCGCCGGGTGCTTCGGGTCGGTGCCCTCGCCGGTCGCGTACCGGGCGGACTCCGTGAGCCCGGCAGTGTCGATGGTGACGATCGCGTCGGCGCCCGGCACGGCGGCGTACAGCGTGCCTGAGTCGGCGGAGAGTTCGAGGCCGGTCACGCCCGGCAGAGAGGTGATGGTGCCGACGACCGTGCCGTTGTAGTCGGTGACGAGCACCTTGCCGCCGGTCGGGTCACTGATGAAGACCCGCTTGTGCACACCGTCCGCGACGATGTCGCCGACCGATGCGGCGGGAAGAACCTTGGTGGAGTCGGCAGCGGCCGGATTCGCCGCACCGCCGATCAGAACTACGGAACTGAAGAGAACCGCGAGCGAGGTCGCGGCCGAGATTCTGCGCGTGCGCAAAATGAATTACCCCCACGGTAAGAGAGGGCCGTGGCACCCGAGATGAGAGGGGTGCGGCCCACGAACGCAGGGTATGCCATGGCGCCCACAACTCCTACACATTTGCGGGGCCGGGGCAGGACGCCTCCCCCGGCCCTGCGAAACGTCAGTCCGCCCAGGTGAGGAACGCCGCCCAGGCATCGGGAGCAACCGCGAAGGTGGGCCCGTCGGGCACCTTGGAGTCCCGGATGTGGACGGAGTGGGGGCAGGTGGCGACCTCGATGCACTCGCCGCCGCTGGAGCTGCTGTACGAGGACTTGCGCCAGTCGAAGGCCACCTCGATGCACTCGCCGCCGTTGGCGTTGCTGTAGCTGGACTTGAACCAATGCAGGGTGTTGCTCATTCCTCGTCTCCTGCCAACTTCTTGATGAGGTTCAGCGATTCGCGAAGACCCATTGCCTGTGCTCGGATCCTCGCACATCGCTGGGAGTACGTGCTTACCTTCGCCGGGTCGCTGAGTGTCCAGCTCTCCTCCTGTACTTCCAGGTAGACGAGGTGCCGGTGGTCCGGGGTCTCCACCAGGGTCAGGCCGCCATGACCTCCGGCGTACTCCCCGGTCAGGCCGCAGTCCAGTGACAGCACCTGGAGCGTTACGTTGCGACGCTGGGCGCACTCCGCGAGGTACCGCAACTGCTCCCGCATGATTTCCTCGCTGCCGATTGCCCGAGTGAGAACCGACTCCTCCAGGACCAGTTCGATCAGCGGCGTCGGGTCCCGGTCGAGGAGCGCCTTGCGGGCCATCCGCGCCTCGACCAGCTCCTCCACCCGGTCGTGAGGAAGCGGCGGGAACCCGCCACCGATCAGCGCCCGCGCGTACGCCTCCGTCTGGAACAGCCCGTGCACCACGGTGTTGGCGTACAACTGGAGCGCCCGCGCCGCCTGCTCCACCGGCACGTGGTTCTTGAACTCGTCGGGGTACGTCTCCATCCGCATGTACAGCCGTGCCCGCTCGAACACGCCCATGCCGTCCCCGAGCACCCGCTCCAGCCCCGCCAACATGTCGTCGCTCGCGGGCTGTGCACACGTCTCCATGGCGCTCACCGCCGCCGCCGAGAAGCCGATCTCTTTTCCGAGCTGTTCCTGAGTCAGCTTCTTCCGCATGCGGGCATTTTTGGCCACATCGGCCACCAGCTTGGCCGTCGGACTCGCCGTTTCCTTGTTTTCCGCTCGCGCCATTGCGATCCCTTTTCGACTCAACCGGTCTCAACCGGTCACTACCCGGCCCCGCCGAACTCGACTGAGGTTCAGGGGAGTTCGCGCAGGTCAACGGGTATGCGACGCCCCTCGTCAGTCACGTAAAACGGTAACCAACAAGGGTCAGACTGGTCCTGTGAATGCGCCGCAAAGTGAAATGAACCTCCAGTGGATTCCGTACTCCGGATTTCAACTGCGCAGAGCAGGCGTGCAATTCGACGCCGTGCGCGTGGACGGGGAAGAAGGGCGTCGGCTGGCCGGATTGATGGAGGCGATCACGGGAGGTGAGCCCGGTCCCGTCGTCACCGAGGCGAACGGACGGCGGGCGGTGTACTTTCTCGTCCCGGCGGGGGGCACGGAGGGCAAACCGTGGCCGGCGGGGGTGACTCGGCTCAACGCGACGGCGGGCCGGATCAGTTACGTACCGATCCCCGCACTGTGCGGTCGGACCTGGCCGCTGGCCTGGCACTTCCCACCCACGGCGCCGGACCGGTTCGTCCACACGATGCTGCTGCTGCACGCCGCGACCGCCCTGCTCTGCTGACCGGGCGCGGGCAGCACGAAACGGCCGACCCCCGACCGGCCCCGCGAACGGGACCCGGCCGGGCGTCGACCGAAACGGAAAAAGGGCCGGTCAGAAGCTCGGGAAGCCGATGGGCGAGGAGATCTGGCCCGGGATGTAGTCGAAGTTCGGCGTGAGCGTGCCGAGCAGGCTGCCGACGCGCGGACCCGGACGGCCGGTCACCTCGGCGAACAGTCGCGACGCCTCGGCGGTGATGCGGAACGGCACCTTCTCCAGCCGGAAGCCCGTGGGGCTCGGGCGGGCGCCGAGCAGGGCCTCGGCGGGGGTCGTGTCCGCGATCATCAGCTCGTCGGCGATCGGCACACCGTTCACCGCCACCCCGGCGGAGTAGCCCGGGGTCGGCATCACGCGGATGTACGTCGGCTTCAGCGTGATGGTCGTGTCCGAGGCGGCGTGATGGAAGTTGAGGCCACCGGGGTAGAAGATGCGGCCCCGGGAGTCGAGACCGTCACCCGCCGTCGAGCCGATCGGCATGGAGAAGCCCCGGCCGTCCGCGTCCATCACGAACGGGCTGATGGCCTCCAGCGTGATGCCCTCGGTCCGCATCCAGGTCAGCAGTTCCGGGCTGAGCTCCACCTGGGCGTCTCCCCACGGGGAGATGTACACGCCGGGGAACGGGTCGGCAACTGCCGCGTGGGGGGCGGGGACGGAGTTCGAGTCGGCCGCTCCGGCCGATGCCAGGCCGAGCGGCACGCTGAGTGCGGCCACTGCGGCGAGGACGGTGAGACGGCGGATTACGCGCATACTCATGGGGCCTTCCTGATCTGATGCTGCGTGGGGGGAAGTGCCGGACAGAGCTGTCCAGGCGGCCCAACAGGTTGTATGAAAAGTGGAATTGACCGATTGACGAAGAAGCGTCACGGTTCTCGACCGCCCGTCGGGCATGTCCATCAATGCATACATACGCGCTCGGTCAAACGGTCCTTAGACCGCCCGGCGGAAAAGCTCCACGCGATTGGCGGCGATCGGCGTGCTGAGTTCGCACCATGATCAACAGCGCACCAGTCTGGGCGGACTCCCCCCACCTAGCACTGGAGCGTCGCATGTCCGCAACTGCCAGACAGCCACGCCGTTTTCCATCCGGCCGTCTCGCCGCGCTGACCGCCACCGCCGCCGCGCTGACCGCCGCGTCCCTGTGGGGACCGCTGACCGGAAGCAGCGAGGCGGGCGGCCACGTCGACGCTCCGTCGTCGGTGCTGGACACGGCGGCGGACCTCACCGACGTCTACGCGTTCAGCAGCCCCGACAACCCGGACATGGTCACCCTCATCGCGAACGTCCGGCCGTTCGAGATGCCCGGGACCGCGCTCAACGCGCTGGTGGACTATCCGTTCGCGACGGGGGCGCGGTACGAGATCCACACGGACGCCGACGGTGACGGGGTGCCCGACACCACGTACCGCTGGACCTTCCGGGACGACGACCGCAGGCCCTTCGGGCTCGGGCCCAAGGTCGGTCCGGCGCCGGTGACTTCGCTGGACGACCGCTCGCTCGGGGTGCGTCAGAAGTACAACCTGGAGCGGGTCACGGCGGGCGGCGCCAGTCAGACGCTGCTGAGCGACGGGATCGCCGCGCCCACCAACACCGGCCGTTTCCTGATGCCGGACTACGGCAAGCTGCGCGCGCAGGCGATCCGCAAGCTGCCGGGCGGCGGCCAGACCCTCGCGAGCCAGGTCGCGGACTCGTTCAAGGCGGACACCCAGGTCTTCGGCCTGTACACGGTCGGGACGCGGGGGCCCGTGCCCGGCTGGCTGCCGGACGCCCAGCCGCTGTCGGTGCTCAATGTGAACAGCCTGATCATCCAGGTGCCCAAGAGCGAGGTGGCGCTGAAGGGCGACCCGGCGCGCAACCCGGTGATCGGGGTGTGGGCGAGCGTCTCCAGGCCGGGCGCGGACCTGGGCCGCAGCCTGGCGAAGCAGGCCCCGACGTTCCGCCAGGTATCGCGGCAGGGCAACCCGCACCTGGCGTTCGCGGTGTACGGCTCCACCATCGGCCTCTCCAGGCCGGGCGGGCCCGAGGACCGCTTCCAGGCGCGGGCACCGAAGGACGACCACCTGGAGAACGAGTTCCTGGCCGGCACCCTGGACCCCGTACCGCCGCACCGCATCCAGGCGGCCCAGGGGTACCCGGCACCGGCGACCCCGCGCACCGACATCCAGGCCCTGTTCCTGAAGGGCATCGGCGCGGACAACGGATCGAAGTTCGGCTTCGACCTGAACACCCACATCATGAACGCGGACGCCGACCGCAGCCGCATCGTGATGGCCGAGGAACTGCGGCTGAACCTGACGACGCCGATCACCGCCGCACCCCGTGCCATGGGCGTGCTCGACGGCGACCGGCAGGGCTTCCCCAACGGGCGCCGGCTCAACGACAACATCGACGGACCGCTGTTGCGGATGCTGGAGGGCGAGCCCGCCCAGCCGTCGCCGCCCGGACTGCTGCCGGAGCCGGTGGTCGCCCTGGAGGTCGCCGACGCGCAGAACACGTTCCCGTATCTCAACCTCCCGCACGCCGGCCCGTGAGGCGTCCGATCTCCGTGGCGGGCGCGGCGGTGGCCGTCGCCGGGTGCGTGGCGGGACTGCTGTACCTCGGTCCCGGCACGGAGAACCATCCGACGGCCACCGCCCCGCGGGCCGGTGCGGCGCCCGACGCCGTGGCCCTCGCGGTCGCCACGGCCCGCAAGCGCACGGAGCGCTACCCGGACGACCCGACGGTCTGGTCGGGCCTGGCACGGGCGGAGGTCGAACAGGCCCGCGTCACGCTCGACGCGGGCCGGCTCGACGCGGCCGACGAGGCCCTGCGCCGCTCACTGGCCCTCCAGCGCAAGGACAACTACGCGGCGGTGACGGGCCAGGGGCTGGTGGCCAACGCCCGCCACGAGTTCGCGGACGGCCGGAAGTTCGGGCTGAGCGCCACCCGGATGGCGCCGGACCGGGCGGACGGCTACGCGGTGCTGACCGACGCGGAGATCCAGCTCGGCCACTACCCGGCGGCCAGGGCGGCCGTGCAGCGTCTGCTGGACATCGCTCCGGCGGGGGCCGCGTACAGCAGGGCGGCGTACGACCTGGAGACCAACGGCCGGCCGGAGGACGCCGCGATCGCGCTGGGGAGGGCGTTGGAAAGTGCGGCCACCGCCGACGAACGGGCCTTCGCGGAGGCCCGGTTGGGTGACCTGGCCTGGAACGAGGGCGCGGTGGACCGGGCCGAGTGGCGCTTCCGGCGGGCGGTGGACGCCGTACCCGGGCATCCGTACGGGGAGGCCGGGCTGGCCAAGGTGCAGGCGGTGCGCGGTGACACGGCGAAGGCCCTGGACAGGTACCGGCGGCTGGTGGCACGGACACCGCTGCCGCAGTTCCTGGCGGAGGCCGTGGAGCTGGGCGGGGGCGGGGAGCGGATGCGGGGGGAGAAGGCGGCGCTGGACGCGCAGGTGCGGCTGCTGCGCGCCTCCGGCGGGCCGGTCGACCCGCATCTCGCCCTGTACGTGGCCGACCACGGGGACCCGGAGGTCGCGGTGGAGCTGATGCGCGGGGAGTGGAAGCGGGCCCGGAGCGTGATCGTGGCCGATGCGCTGGGCTGGGCGCTGCACCGCGCGGGGCACGACGCGGAGGCCGTCGGGTACGCCCGGCAGGCGGCGCGGACGGGGTGGGGCAACGCGCTGTTCCGGTACCACCGGGGCGCGATCGAGCACGCCCTCGGGCTTCCCGAGGGTGACCGCCACCTGCGGGAGGCGCTCGCCCTGAACCCGAACTTCTCGCCGTACCACGCTCCGTTGGCCACCCGAATGCTGAAGCAGAAGACCCAGCAGAAGAACCAGCAGAAGAACCGACAGAACTGAGTTCTCGCGTTGTTGTTGATGATGAAGCGAATCGGCGGTGCGGTGCCTGCCGCGCTGCTCCTCTGCCTGACCACGGCACCGCAGGTGCACGCCCAACCAGCCCATCCTCTGGGGAACTTCAGCCTGAATCATTACGACGGGCTGCGGCTCGTGCCGGACGGGATCGAGGACACGGCCGTCGTCGACAGCGCGGAGATCCCCACCGCCCAGGACGAGGAGTCCACCGACCGGGACCGGGACGGGAGGGTCTCGGCGGCGGAGGCCGCCGCCCGCGCGAAGGCCCGGTGCGCGGAACTGGCCGGGCGGACCCGGGCCTCGGTGGGCGGCGAGGCGCTCGGCTGGCACGTCGGGCGCACCTCCCTGACGTACGGGAAAGGGGCGGCGGGCCTGCCCATCGCCCGGCTGACCTGCGTACTGCGGGCGGACGCCGATCTGTCCGGGCCCGCCGACGTGACGTTCGCCTCGGGGGCGGAGGCGGCACGGACGGGCTGGAAGGAGATCACGGCGGTCGGGAGCGGGGTGCGGCTGGTCGACTCCTCGGTGCCGGAGCGCAGTTCGAGCGATGCGCTGCGGAGCTACCCGACGGGTGGGGACGGCGGGCGGTCGTCGGACGTGGTCGATGCGCGGATCCGTACGGAGCCGGGTGCGACGGGGGCGGAGGGCGGGGCGGGCGCCGCCGGGTCCCGGCTGCCGGGCGCGGCCCCGGCCGTGGACCGGGGGGCGATTCTCTTCCCGGCGCTGGAGGACCGGCTCACCGGTCTGACGTCGGGCCGGGACCTGACGGTGCCGGTGGGCCTGCTCGCAGTCCTGCTGACGATGCTCCTGGGCGCGGGGCACGCGGCGTTGCCGGGGCACGCGAAGCTCGCCGTCGCCGCCTGCCTGGCACGGAAGGAGGGCGGCGTGCGGGCCGCGCTCGCGGTGGGTGCGACGGTGACGGTGACCCACACGGCGGGCGTGCTGGCGGTGGGGCTGGTGCTGACGGCGGGGGGCGGCTTCCTGGGGGAGCGACTGCTGGGGTGGCTGGGGGCGGTGAGCGGGGCGGTGATCGCGGTGCTGGGCACGGGACTCGTGGTGACTGCGGTACGCGCACTGCGGACGGGGCACCCGGCTTCGCACAGCCATGAACACGGGCATGGGCACGGGCACGGGCACGGGCACGGGCACAGCCATGCGTACGCGCACGCGCATCACCACGATCACGATCACGGGCATGATCACGGGCGTTCCCGTCGTACCGGGCTGCCCTCGCTGCTCGGCGTCGGGCTGGCGGGCGGGCTGGTGCCCAGCCCGTCCGCGCTGGTCGTCCTGCTGGGGGCCGTCGCGCTCAGCCGTACGTTCTTCGGCGTCCTGCTGGTCGTCGGCTACGGCGTCGGCATGGCGCTCACCCTCACCTCCGCCGGGCTGCTGCTGGCCGGCGGCAGCAACCGGCTCGCCGTCCTGGGCGAGCGGCGGCTGCCCGCCCTGCGGCGCTGCACCCCGTACGGGAGCGTCCTGACCGCGCTGGCCGTCCTCGCGGTGGGAATCGGCCTCACGGTGCGCAGTCTGGCCTGATCATTCGTCCTTCGTGTACGTGAGCTGCTCGCCGTTGTCGTTGTTCTCGCGGCGCAGCGAACCGTCCGGGAGCAGGGTGAGCGTGGTGGCCTTGCCCGCCGTGCAGGACGTCATGGGCTCGCCCACCGTGACCGTGGAGGGGCCGACCTCGACGGGGCCGCCCGGGGCCGGCTCCGTGGTCAGCTCGGCCTGGAAGACGCAGTGGTAGGTGCCGCCGGTGTCGAGCGGGCCGTCCGCGGTGAGGGTGAGGACGCTCTGTCCGACCGTGCCCTGCTGGATGACGAGCTTCCGGGTGGAGTGGCCGGCGGCGTTCTCGATGGAGCCCGACCAGGTGCCGAGGTAGCCGGACGGGATGGGGCCGTCGCTGTTCTTCTTGCCGTCGCCGGGGGAGGGGTCCGGCGAGGACGGGTCGTCGGTCCCGGGGGAGCCCGACGAGGTGTCCGTGGGGGACGCGGAGCCGGTGGGGCCCGGGGTGGGTTCCACCGGCTTGCCGTTCATGAGCGCGTAGACCGACCCGCCCGCCCCTACCGCGACGAGCAGGGCGACGGCGATGAGCGCGATGGTCGAGCCCCTCCGGCGGCGGGCCGGTTCGGGGGCGGGCTGCTGCGGAGCGGTGGGGTAGCCGGGGCCGGGGCCGTACGGGGGCGTGCTGCCGAATCCGGGCTGCGGGTGCTGGGGCTGGTGGTACTGCTGCTGCGGCTGTGGCGGGTACCCGTAGCCGGCGGGGGGCTGCTGGGGGCCGAAGCCCTGGCCGGGGTGCGGCGGGTATCCGTAGGCGGGGGCAGGCGTGGGGACGGCCGTGGGGGCGGGCGCGGGCGTGGGGATGTGTGTGGGAGTGGGCGCGGGGGTGGGCGGCGCGGGCTCCGGGGATGCGGCGGGCGCCGGGGGCGCCTGTGGCACCTGGGGCGCTGCTTCCGCCGGGCTCTCCTCCGGGTCCTCGGAGTCCAGCAACTCCACCGCGTGACGGCCGAGTTGGGCTATCAGGGCGCCCGGGAGCCAGGGTTCCGCCGTGTCGCCGTCGGCCAGGCGCTCCAGGATCGCGTCCGTCGTCGGACGGGCGGCCGGGTCCTTGTGCAGGCAGTCCCGGACCAGTTCGACGAGGTCCACGGGGACGCCGGTCAGGTCCGGGTCCTCCTGCGCGATCCGGAACATCTGCGCGTGCGGGTTGCTGTCGGACGGCCCGAACGGAAGCCGGCCGGTCGAGGCGTACGCCAGTACCGAGCCGAGACAGAACACGTCGCACGCCGGGGTGACCCGCTCGCCCCGCACCTGCTCGGGCGACATGAAACCGGGCGATCCGACCAGGGCCCCGGTGCGGGTGACGGCGCCGTCGATGACGGTGTCCAGCGCGCGGGCTATGCCGAAGTCGATGACGCGCGGCCCGTCGATCGTCAGCAGGATGTTGGAGGGCTTGAGGTCGCGGTGGACGATCCCGGCGGCGTGGATGTCCTGGAGGGCGTGGGCGAGACCCGCCCCCAGGATGTGGACCGAACGTTCCGGCAGGGGACCGTACGCACCGGAGGCCGCCCCCTCGGGGGTGCGCGCGCGGCCGGTGACGGTGGCGTGCAGGGAGGGGCCGGCGACGTAGCCGGTGGCGACCCAGGGCACGGCGGCCTCGGTGTCGGCGTCCAGCACGGGGGCGGTCCAGACGGATCCGACCTGGCGGGCGGCCCGTACCTCGTGGCGGAAGCGGTCGCGGAACTCCTGCTCCTCGGCGAGTTCGCCCCGTACCAGCTTGATCGCTACGGTGCGGCCGCGGTCGGACCGGGCCAGATAGACCTGGCCCATGCCGCCGGCGCCGAGACGGCCCAGCAGCCGGTACGCGCCGATGGCACGCGGATCCTGTGGCGTCAGGCTCTGCATGGCGCTGAACGTCCTTCCCCCGGGTTCGAACTGAGCGATGCCTCGCGTGGCTCGCTCGATCATAGGGATCCACGCAGCGCGTGGCCGGGCCGGTTGCGATCCGGGCTCCCTCCGTTCCGCCCCGGCCCCGTACGGCGGCAACCCGACACCCTGCCCAGCGGAGCGCCCCACGCCATACAAGGTGGCCATGTCGACCCGCTCCCGGTACCGCCTACGCTCGCCGCATGACCCCTCATGCCCCGCATGCACCGCATGTCGACCCCGCTGCCGGTGCGGCCGTGAAGGCCGCCGACCGCGCGCACGTGTTCCACTCCTGGTCCGCCCAGGGCCTGATCGACCCGCTCGCCGTCGCCGGCGCCGAGGGGGCGTACTTCTGGGACTACGACGGCAACCGCTACCTGGACTTCACCAGCGGTCTCGTCTACACCAACATCGGTTACCAGCACCCCACCGTCGTCGCCGCGATCCAGGAGCAGGCGGGCAAGCTCGCCACCTTCGCCCCCGCGTTCGCGATCGAGGCGCGCTCCGAGGCCGCACGCCTCATCGCCGAGCGCACCCCCGGCGACCTGGACAAGATCTTCTTCACCAACGGCGGTGCCGAGGCCGTCGAGAACGCCGTCCGGATGGCCCGGCTGCACACCGGCCGTTCGAAGGTGCTCTCCGCCTACCGCTCGTACCACGGCGCCACCTCCACCGCGATCAACCTGACCGGTGACCCGCGCCGCTGGCCGTCCGACAACGGCTCGGCGGGCGTCGTCCGCTTCTGGGCGCCGTTCCTCTACCGCTCGCCGTTCCACGCCGAGACCGAGGCCGAGGAGTGCGCCCGCGCGCTCCAGCACCTTGAGGACACCCTCGCCTTCGAGGGCCCCGGCACCATAGCCGCGATCATCCTGGAGACGATCCCCGGCACCGCGGGCATCATGACGCCGCCGCCCGGCTACCTCGCGGGCGTCCGCGAGATCTGCGACCGGTACGGCATCGTCTTCATCCTCGACGAGGTCATGGCCGGTTTCGGCCGCACCGGCAAGTGGTTCGCCGCCGACCACTTCGACGTGGTGCCGGACCTGATGACCTTCGCCAAGGGCGTCAACTCCGGTTACGTGCCGCTCGGCGGCGTCGCGATCTCCGCCGAGATCGCCGCGACCTTCGAGACCCGTGCCTACCCGGGCGGACTCACGTACTCCGGTCACCCGCTGGCCTGTGCGGCCGCCGTCGCCACCATTCACGTGATGGAGGACGAGAAGGTCATCGAGAACGCCGCCCACATCGGCGAGACGGTCCTCGGCCCCGGCCTGCGCGAGCTCGCCGAGCGCCACCCGTCGGTCGGCGAGGTCCGCGGCCTCGGCGCGTTCTGGGCGCTGGACCTGGTCCGCAACAAGGAGACCCGCGAGCCGCTGGTCCCGTACAACGCGGCGGGCGAGGCCAACGCGCCGATGGCGGCCTTCGGTGCCGCGGCCAAGAAGAACGGCCTGTGGCCCTTCATCAACATGAACCGCACACACGCCGTTCCGGCCTGCAACATCACCGAGGCCGAGGCCAAGGAGGGCCTCGCGGCCCTCGACGCGGCGCTGTCGGTCGCGGACGAGCACACAGCGTGAACCCGTAGCCGCGGGGCCGCCCGGCAGGCGCCCCGCGGTACGTTGCCCCTCCCCTGCCCGGATCCGGGCACAGCGGCCCTGGCTTAAGGTGACCGGAAGCAAAGAACGGGGAGGGGCGCCATGTGCGCGAGCGGAGCTGTGACCCGCAGTACGCTGCGGCAGCAGATCGCGGACGCGCTGCGTGACGAAGTGCTTGCCGGGCGTCTGCAGCCGGGGCGGGAATTCACGGTCAAGCAGATCGCCGAGCAGTACGGCGTCTCGGCCACGCCGGTGCGAGAGGCGCTCTTCGACCTCTCCGCGCAGGGGCTGCTGGAATCGGACCAGCACCGGGGCTTCCGGGTACGGGAATTCACCGTCGCCGACTACCGGTCGCTGGTCGAGGCCCGCAGCCTGGTCATCGACGGAGTCATCCGCGGCATCTTCTTCGGCAACGCGCTCTCGCCCGCGCAGTTGACGGGGTACCGGGACTGCCTGGTCCCCGTGCGCCGCAGGGCCCAGGAGGCCGCGCGGGCGGCGCTGGGCGGCGACCTCGACATCCTCATCGGCTACGACCTGCGGTTCTGGCGCGAGCTGGGCGTGCTGGTGGGCAACACCTACATCAACGACTTCCTGCACCGACTGCGCGTCCAGGCCTGGGTGTTCGCGGTGCCGTACCTGCGCCATGACGCAAGGGCCCGGGACTGGCTCTGGCACGGTCATCCGGACCTGGTCGCGGCGATCACCCTCGGCGACCACGACGCGGTGCGCGCGGTGATGGACGACTACAGCGCGCACGCGCTGAACTGGGCGGACCGGCTCGCGGCCGGTGAGCTCGAACATCCGGGGCGCGGCGGGCCGGAGCCGGTAGCGGGTACGCCGGAGCCGTAGGGCCTGCCTCCTGTCCCCGTCGGTACCGGCCACTGTGCGCAACGCACCCACCGCATTACGCTGTCCCGACCAACCCGAACGTTCCACACGTTCCATGCGCACCCAAGGGGAGAGCGAGACTTCGTGGCCTGTGACCTGTGGCTGGTCCCCCTCGTCGATGTGCTGTGCCACAGCCCCGACAACCCGTTCGCCGAAGAGATAGCCGTCTACGACAAGGCGTTGGGCGAGGCCGGACTGCCGCCCGTTCCCGTGTACGCCTACATGCCTGGCCTGACGGGCGACGTCGCCCCGGTCGCGGGCTTCGACTACGACGCCCTGCACTTCCTGCGCCGCGCCTTCCTGCTCCAGCTCAGCGGCCTCGCCGTCACACCGGTCGGCGAACTGGGCGGGGATTACGAGCAGTTGCTGGAGATGTTCGAGGCGTCGGCCCAGCAGTCCCACCTGGTCTGGCACTACGACCACGCCGGGGCGTACGTCCCGCTGGACTTCGCCGCCCCGCTCTCCAACGACGACCTGCTGGCGGGCGGCGGCCCGCTCGGCTCCTCGCACGGGCTGCTGCGGGAGCTGCAGTACGTCGCCCCGTCCATCGGCATCGACCCGGCGAACCCGCCGGCCGCCCCGCTGCCGCCCGCCGCGCCGACCTCCCTGGAGGAACCGGCGGCGCCGATCCCGTACGACGACAGCCCGTTCGCCCGCGAGCGGCACGTCTGGCTGGGCCTGCACGCGGCGGCCACCCGCAGCCTCGCCCAGGGCTCGATGATCATCTTCAGCTGAGGCCGGCAAGGCCCCCGGGGCGGCCCCCCCGGGGGTCACCGCGAGGTCATCGCGGTGACTCCGGCGGGCGCTGGCGCGGCATGTTCGGCCGGGTCATCGTCTGGAGCGGGAACCGCCCCGGCAGCACCCCCTGATCCGGACGCCCGCCGTTCCCCGAGCCCGACGACAGCGCCTGCAGCCCCATCGGCGCGGGCCCGGCCCGGAACTCCACCATCCAGTCCGCGGTCTCGGTGCGCACCAGCTCCGTGATGTCCTCCGAGAACCGCCGCAGCACCCCCAGGCACCGTTCGGCCGCCTCGCTGGCCGTCCCCTCGGTCGGGCCGAGCACCTCCCGCACGCACTCCGACGCCCAGTCGAACTGCAGCACCTGGAGGCGCCGCTGCACCGCCTGGGCGGTGGCGAGGTCCCTTATCCAGCCCGAGGTGAGGCCGAAGTACCGGTCGCACGCCATGCACGCGGCGCCCAGCAGCAGCGACAGATAGCCCCAGCCCGCCGCCCCGGGCAGCGCCCCGGTCAGATCGAGCAGCGGCAGCGCGGTGCCCGCGACCGTCCCGAGCGCGGTGCCGATCCGCAACGTCCTGGCGCCGCGGCGCTTGCGCACCCGGTCGTTCAGGTACCAGTCGGCGGTGCGCAGCGCGTCGGCCTCGACCCAGCGGTACAACTCGTCGAGGCGGTCGGCGGGTTCGCCCCAGTCGCCGAGCGGGAATGGCGTACCGGTCAGATCCCGGCCCCGTGCGCGGGAGTCCGAGCCGGCCGGACCGGGCTCGTTGCGGGGCGGCCCTTCGGGCTGCTTCTCCGGCTGACTCACCGGGTACTCCTCTGCATTCTGCGTAGCGGCGCCTGATGTGGCGATGTGTTTCGAGACGGTGGGGTGCTCACTGCTCTCCGGCATGGCCGACTGTCCCGAGTGGGTAACTTTGCGTGACGATCGGTGTGCCTGGGTGTCCTGATGCGTGTGCCCTTCCTACCGCCGAATGGTGGGCTGCGGAGGAGAAAACGCGGTATTCCCGGGTGCGCAGGGCCTGTGATCAGGTATAGGAGCCCGGCAAGGGCTGCCTGAAACTCACTCGAAAGAGTTGCGCGCCAGTGAGTGGGGCGCGCTGCCCGGGGACCACGTAGGCTCGGCTTACCGAAACATTTTGTCGTCGAATTGCCAGGAGTGACCGTGATTCCCGGTGGTGGTCAGCCCAATATGCAGCAGCTGCTGCAGCAGGCCCAGAAGATGCAGCAGGACCTCGCCGCGGCCCAGGAGGAACTGGCCAGGACCGAGGTCGAGGGCCAGGCGGGTGGCGGTCTCGTGAAGGCGACCGTGACCGGCTCCGGCGAGCTCCGCAATCTGGTGATCGACCCGAAGGCCGTCGACCCGGAGGACACCGAGACGCTCGCCGACCTCGTCGTCGCCGCGGTCCAGGCGGCGAACGAGAACGCGCAGCAGCTCCAGCAGCAGAAGCTGGGCCCGCTGGCCCAGGGCCTGGGCGGCATGCCCGGCCTCCCCTTCTGACCCGTCCCTTCTGACCGGTCGAGAACAGAAACAGAACAGGAAAGGAAGGCGTTCCCGTTGTACGAAGGCGTGGTTCAGGACCTCATCGACGAGCTGGGCAGGCTGCCCGGCGTCGGTCCCAAGAGCGCGCAGCGGATCGCCTTCCACATCCTGCAGGCCGAGCCGACCGATGTGCGCCGCCTCGCCCATGCCCTCCTGGAGGTCAAGGACAAGGTCCGGTTCTGTTCGGTCTGCGGCAACGTCGCCCAGCAGGAGCAGTGCAACATCTGCCGGGACGCGCGCCGGGACCCGTCGGTGATCTGTGTGGTCGAGGAGCCGAAGGACGTCGTCGCGATCGAGCGGACCCGTGAGTTCCGGGGCCGGTACCACGTGCTCGGCGGCGCGATCAGCCCGATCGAGGGCGTCGGCCCGGACGATCTGCGCATCCGCGAGCTGCTCGCCCGCCTCGCCGACGGCTCGATCACGGAACTGATCCTGGCGACCGACCCCAACCTGGAGGGCGAAGCCACCGCGACGTACCTGGCGCGGATGGTCAAGCCGATGGGCCTGCGGGTCACCAGACTGGCCAGCGGCCTGCCGGTCGGCGGCGACCTGGAGTACGCGGACGAGGTCACCCTGGGCCGCGCCTTCGAGGGGAGGCGCCTGCTCGATGTGTGACGCCTTTACGTCTTCCGATGTTCTTCCCGTGACCGTTTCGAGGGGCGTTCCCACGACTCACGGCGGCTTTACGTTCAGCGACGCTATGTTCTACTCACCGTTCGCGACCGTGCCCACGGGAGGTCCCCTCGATGTCTGACGCCACGCTGAACTCCGTCACGCAGGACCCGGACGACTTCGCCGTCCAGATCGCCGACCAGATCAAGACGTTCATCGTCGCGGTCACCGAGGTGTCCAAGGTCGAGGAGCCCGAGGAAGCCGTCCCCGTCCTGCTGCTCCAGGTCTCCCAGCTCCTGCTGGCGGGCGGCCGGCTCGGCGCGTACGAGGACATCGTCCCCGACGAGCGCTACGAGCCGGACCTGGGCGCCGAGCCGGACGCCGACGGGCTGCGCGAGCGCTTCGCCGCCCTGCTGGAGCCGATCGACGTCTACTCCGAGGTCTTCGACCCGTACGAGCCCCGCAAGGCCCCGGTCCCGGCCCGGATCTCGGACGACCTGGCCGACCTGGTCACCGACCTGCGCCACGGCCTGGCCCACTACGAGGAGGACCGCACCACCGAGGCGCTGTGGTGGTGGCAGTTCTCCTACTTCTCCAACTGGGGCTCCACCGCCTCCGCCACCCTGCGCGCCCTCCAGTCCCTGATCGCCCACATCCGCCTCAACCAGCCCCTCCAGGAGCTGGACGGCCTGGACACCGACACGGAGACCCTCGACGACGACCTCGCCGAGGAGGCCGGCCGGGTGATGGCCGAGGAGATCGCGGGACCGCTGGGGCTGCGGCCGGTGCAGTAGGCGCCGCCCCCGCTGCCCCGCTGCCTCAAGCCTCTGTCAGCACCCGTCGCACCGCGGGTCGCCGGGGACGCGGTCAGGGGGAGTGCGGCGAGGGCGAGAAGCAGGGGCAGCGAGCGCAGGGGCAGTACGCGTAACGGCGTGCGCATGGCGGGCCTCCGGTGGGCGGATGGTTGGGTTCCGGTTCACGCTGGAGGTGCAGGACCGGTGAATCGTGGAGCCGGGCCGCCGGGCGTGTGGCCTGGACCACATACGGCATGCGAGCCGGTTCGGCGGGCAGCAACCCCGTACGAGCGGTCCGGAGCGACACGCCGATGATCACGTGCTGAGCGGGACATCTCACCATGTGGTATCAGCGGGGCGATTCCGGACTGCTCGTTAAACTGAGCCGACAGCAGTAATGGACTGAGCGAGGAGCGCACGTGGGCCTTGTCGTGCAGAAGTACGGAGGCTCCTCCGTAGCCGATGCCGAGGGCATCAAGCGCGTCGCCAAGCGAATCGTCGATGCCAAGAAGAACGGCAACCAGGTGGTTGTCGTGGTGTCAGCGATGGGCGACACGACGGACGAGTTGATCGATCTCGCCGAGCAGGTATCCCCGATCCCTGCCGGGCGTGAGTTCGACATGCTGCTGACCGCCGGAGAGCGGATCTCCATGGCCCTGCTGGCGATGGCGATCAAAAACCTGGGCCACGAGGCCCAGTCGTTCACCGGTAGCCAGGCAGGCGTCATCACCGACTCGGTCCACAACAAAGCGCGCATCATCGATGTGACGCCGGGCCGTATCCGTACGGCGCTGGACGAGGGGAACATCGCGATCGTCGCGGGGTTCCAGGGTGTGTCCCAGGACAAGAAGGACATCACCACCCTCGGCCGCGGCGGGTCCGACACCACCGCCGTCGCGCTCGCGGCCGCGCTGGACGCCGAGGTCTGTGAGATCTACACCGATGTGGACGGTGTCTTCACCGCCGACCCGCGGGTCGTGAAGAAGGCCCGGAAGATCGACTGGATCTCCTTCGAGGACATGCTGGAGCTGGCCGCGTCCGGCTCCAAGGTGCTGCTGCACCGGTGCGTGGAGTACGCACGCCGCTACAACATTCCGATCCACGTCCGCTCGTCCTTCTCCGGACTGCGCGGAACCTGGGTCAGCAACGAGCCGCAAGGGGACCAGAAGGTGGAGCACGCGATCATCTCCGGAGTCGCCCATGACGTCTCCGAGGCCAAGATCACCGTCGTCGGCGTGCCCGACAAGCCGGGTGAGGCCGCCGCGATCTTCCGCACCATCGCGAACGCGGAGATCAACATCGACATGGTGGTGCAGAACGTCTCCGCCGCGTCGACCGGTCTGACCGACATCTCGTTCACGCTGCCGAAGGCCGAGGGCCGCAAGGCCATCGACGCACTGGAGCGCAACCGCGGCACCATCGGCTTCGAGTCGCTGCGCTACGACGACCAGATCGCGAAGATCTCCCTGGTCGGCGCCGGCATGAAGACCAACCCGGGAGTCACGGCGGGCTTCTTCGAGGCGCTGTCGGACGCCGGTGTGAACATCGAGCTGATCTCGACGTCCGAGATCCGCATCTCGGTGGTCACCCGCGCCGACGACGTCATGGAGGCCGTGCGCGCCGTGCACACCGCCTTCGGTCTGGACAGCGACTCCGACGAAGCCGTCGTCTACGGGGGCACCGGCCGATGACCGCGCGCCGTCCTTCGCTCGCGGTCGTCGGAGCGACCGGGGCGATCGGCGGCGTCATGCTCCAGATCCTTTCGCAGCACGCGGATGTCTGGGGCGAGGTGAAGCTGATCGCCTCGCCGCGCTCGGCCGGCCGCAAGCTGGTCGTGCGCGGCGAGGAGAGCGAGGTCCTCCAGCTCACCGAGGAGGTCTTCGACGACGTCGACGTGGCGCTCTTCCTGGTGCCCGACGAGGTCTCCGCGCAGTGGGCGCCGATCGCCGCCGCCAAGGGTACGGTCGTCATCGACGACTCGGCCGCGTTCCGGCTGGACGCGGACGTTCCGCTGGTGGTGCCCGAGATCAATCCGCACGCCGCACGGATCCGGCCACGCGGCATCGTCGCGAGCCCGAACTGCACGACGCTCGCACTGATCGTCGCGGTCGGAGCGCTGCACGCCGAATTCGGCGTACGGGAACTGGTCGTCTCCTCGTACCAGGCGGTGAGCGGGGCGGGCCGGGACGGTGTCGCCGCGCTGCGCGAACAGCTGTCGATGGTCGCCGGTACGGAACTGGGCACGAAGCCGGGGGACGTACGCAGGGCCCTGGGAGATGCGGAAGGCAGCCCCTTCGCTGCCCCGGTCGCCCTCAACGTGGTGCCCTGGGCCGGGACCGAGGCCGGGGACGGCTGGTCCTCCGAGGAGATGGCGATCCGTGAGGAGTGCCGCAAGATCCTGGACCTGCCGGGCCTGCGGATCGCGGCGACCTGTGTGTACGTACCCGTCATCGCGACGCACTCGATGTCCGTGCACGCCCGGTTCGAGAACGAGATCGAGGTCGACCGGGCCCACGAGATCCTGGCGACGGCACCGGGCGTGGTGCTGTACGACAGCCCGGCGGCGGGGGATTTCCCGACGCCGTCCGACGTCGTCGGCACCGATCCGACCTGGGTCGGACGGGTGCGCAAGTCACTGGACGATCCCCGGGGTCTGGAACTCTTCGTCTGCGGCGACAACCTCCGCAAGGGGGCGGCGTTGAACGTGGCACAGATCGCCGAATCGGTGGCCGCGGAGTTCCCCCGGTCCTGATCGAACCGGTTTTGTACTCTCTGTGAACGTCCTGTGAGTAAGTTGAAGGTCTCAACCTCTTGAGATGGGGTGTCGGGGTATCCGACGATGACTTTCGGCCTGCTGCAACCGCCGACCGGAGACTGCGCGTCTATGCGGTCACCTCTGGCGCGGCGGGGGGAACGATTCGGGGCAGTCGGGGTATTCGGGGAAGTGCAGGTACGTATGAGGGCATGTCGCACGGCGGTGAATGTGGTGCCGCGCGCGTACAACCCTGACGGGGGGAAACGTGTCCAACTGGCGTGGCAGAGGTTCTCGAAATCACAGTGGTGGGCCCCTTGCGCG
Organism: Streptomyces sp. NPDC001933; assembly: GCF_042890955.1. Classification (NCBI taxonomy): domain Bacteria; kingdom Bacillati; phylum Actinomycetota; class Actinomycetes; order Kitasatosporales; family Streptomycetaceae; genus Streptomyces; species Streptomyces sp. NPDC001933. The sequence continues at coordinate 78,547 of NZ_JBIASS010000014.1, forward strand.
GCGCTTCGGTTCGCCCGCTCCGACGGCCCCGCGCGCCCGGCGGTATGCCGGTGATCGCGCCCATGCCCGCTGCACGTTCCGCACGGCTGCCCGCGCAGCGCGAGGGCGCTGAGGAGAGCGTGGCTGCCGGAACCACGGTCGACCATCTCACCGAGACCTACCGCGCCCACTACCGTTCGCTGCTCGGCCTCGCGGCCCTGCTCCTGGACGACACGGCCTCGTGCGAGGACGTGGTGCAGGAGGCGTTCATCCGGGTGCACTCGGCGCGCAACCGCGTACGGGACCCGGAGAAGACGCTCGCGTATCTGCGCCAGACCGTCGTCAACCTCTCGCGTTCCGCGCTGCGCCGCCGCATCCTCGGGCTGAAGCTGCTCTCCAAGCCCATGCCGGACATGGCGAGCGCGGAGGAGGGCGCGTACGACCAGCTGGAGCGGGACGCGCTGATCAAGGCGATGCGGGGGCTGCAACGGCGCCAGCGGGAGGTGCTGGTGCTGCGTTACTTCGCGGACATGACGGAGGTCCAGGTGGCCGAGACGCTCGGGATATCCCTGGGCTCGGTCAAGGCCTACGGATCCCGCGGGATCGCGGCGCTGCGCGTCGTGATGGAGGCGCAGAAGTGAGCCGGCGCGAGTACGAGAACGGCCCCGAAGGCGAGAACGGCCCCGGAGGCGAGAACGGCTCCGAAGGCGCGAACGGCCCCGCAGATGTGAGCGGCTCCGAGCGGGAGCATCGGCGTGAGCGCCGGAATGACCGGACTGGAAACGGAATTGTGAACCACGACCCTGGAACGGCTGGGGCGGCTGAGGCGGCTGGAGCTGACGGGGCGGCGGAGGCCGCTGAGACCACCGGTACTGCTGAGGCCGCCGAGACCGCTGAGCTCGGCAGTCTGAGCAGCCTCTTCGGCTCGGGGCTCGGCCCGGACAGCGGTCGGGGCAGCGGTCCGGGTGCCGGTCCGGGCGTCGGTGACGGTGCGGATCTCGACGAGGTCGCACTGCGCCGCATGCTGCACGGGGCCGTCCGGAACATCGAGCCCAGCGACGGCACGCTCGACCATCTGCAACGCGCGGTTCCCGTCCGGCGCGCCAAGCGACGTCAGGCCGTCGTCGGACTGGCGGCCGCGGCGCTGCTCATCGGCACCGCCGTACCCGCCTTCGTCCATGTCGCGAACTCCGACGGTTCGAACGCCGCCAACCCCGCGATAGCCGGGCACGGCGAGCAGGCTCAGGGCGGCAACGGCGCCGACGCCGACTCGCAGTCCGGCGGCGAGGCCGGCAGCGGCAACACCGACGGGCAGGCCGACGGCGGTCCGGGCCGGCCCAGCAGCACGAGCAGCCCCTCGGACAGCCGCGGCCAGGGTGCTGACGGCCACCTGTCGGGCGGGGTCGCCGATCCGTCCGGCTCGGCGATGGCGGCGATGCCGGCGTGCAACCCGGAACAACTCGGTGTCGCCTCGGCCGAGACCGGTGCGGCCGGTGCCGACGGCACGGTCTACGGCACCTTCCGGATCGCCAATGTCTCCGGCACGGAATGCTCGGTGAGCAGCGGCGGCAGCGTGGGGTTCCAGGCGATAGGCGCGGCCGACCCGGCGAGGATCGCGGTCGTCCAGCACACCGCGGGTGACGCGGCGGCCGGACTGCCCGACCCTTCGCAGGAGCAGGGGACGGTGCTGCTGAAGCCGTCGATGACGTACGAGGTGAAGTTCGCCTGGGTGCCGAAGGACACCTGCCCGACCGTCGGAGGCTCGCCGAGCCCGACGCCGACCGACGACGCGGGCGGTGCGAGCGGCGCGGCGGCCGCCGGAGCCGGTACGGGAAGCGCGGACGGGACGTCGGGGACGGAGACGCAGTTCGGCAGCGAGGACAGCGGCGGGACGCAGGACGGCAGCGTCGCGGTGATGCACACGCCGGAGCCCGGGGCGCCGGTCGCCGAGACGAAGATCGCCAACGCCTGCTCGGGCACGATCTACCGGACCGGGGTGCTCGCTCCCGCGACGTGACGCGGTACGACGCATGACGTAGACGTATACGACGAGGGGCCCGCCGGATCGACGATCGATCGGCGGGCCCCTCGCGTAAGTGTGCGTCTGTGCCTGCGTCTGTGTTCGTGCCTGCGTGTGCCTCAGGCCGTTCCGGAGCCCACCGCGTCCCTGCTCTTGCCCTCGCCGGACTCGGCTTCCGCTTCCGACGCCGCTTCCTCTTCCTCGACGAGGCCCAGTTGCAGATCGCGCGCGGCTTCGGCCTCGCGGCGGACCAGCCGGAACCACATGAAGAGCACGAACCCGGCGAAGACGAACCACTCGCCGGTGTAGCCGAGGTTCTGGAACGCCTTCAGGTCGAGCCCGGTGCCCTGCGCCGCGGCGGCGGGCACGGGACGCAGCGCGCCGGCCGCCTTGTCCCCGGAACCGGACCCGGAGTCGGAGTCGGCACCGGAACCGGCTCCGGCGCCCGTGTCCTGGAGCGTCACCCATGCGTCGTAGACGTCGTACGGGACGAGGTTGATCAGCGACGCCGCGCTGATCATGCCCAGCTGGCCGTCGGGAAGCCCGCCCGCCGTGTCGACACCCGCGGTGCCGGCGTTCTCGGACGCCTGGAGGTCGCCGGTCACCGTGACCTCGCCGGTCGGTGCGGCGGGCACGGCGGTGCTGCCGGGCTTGCCGGGCAGCCAGCCGCGCACCACGGGCAGCGCCTTGCCGCTGTCCGTACGGAGCATGTTCAGGACGTAGAAGCCGCTCTTGTCGTCCAACTTCCGTCCCGGCACCAGGAACTGGTCGGCGTACCGGCCGGTGGCGGTGGCGGGGCGGCCGGAGGTCACCGTGTCGACGGGCAGGAGCTCGTCGATCGGCTTGGCGGGCCTCGTGCCGGGGGCGGGCTGCTTCTCGGCGGCGTCGTGCGTCTGCACGCGGTCCTCGAAGCGGCCGAGCTGCCAGGTGCCCATGAACACGCAGAACGGGATGGCCAGCACGACGAAGAGGTTGATCCCCCACCATCGCGGGGTCAGCAGGAACCGGTACACCCCTCCACCGTACGGTCCCCGCCCCGGTCGCCCGGAGCGGGGTGCCGACTGAGGGCCGGGTCTGTCCGCTACGAGCCGGACGGGTCCGTCCCCGCGGCCAGGTGGCGCCGGGCGAAGTCCAGCTCCAGGCGGACCTGCTTGATCCGCTCCTCCACTACGAGCGAGCCGTGGCCCGCGTCGTACCGGTACACCTCGTGCACCGCGCCCCGGTCCTTCAGCCGGTCGACGTAGTTCTCGACCTGGCGGATCGGGCAGCGCGGGTCGTTGACGCCCGCCGAGATGTAGACCGGCGCCCGGACCGCGTCGACGTACGTCAGCGGGGACGACGCCTCGAAACGCTCCGGGACCTCCTCCGGCGTACCGCCCAGCAGCGTGCGGTCCATCGCCTTCAGGTTCTCCATCTCGTCGTGGTACGCCGTGACATAGTCGGCGACCGGGACCGCCGCCAGGCCGAGGGCCCAGTCGTCCGGCTGCGTGCCGAGGCCGAGCAGGGTCAGATAGCCGCCCCAGGAGCCCCCGGCCAGGACCAGCTTCTCCGGATCCGCGAGGCCGGACTTGACCGCCCACTCCCGTACCGCGGCGATGTCCTCCAGCTCGATCAGGCCGACCCGGTGCTTGAGCGCGTCCGTCCAGGCGCGGCCGTATCCGGTGGAACCGCGGTAGTTGACCCGGACGACCGCGTAGCCGTGGTCCACCCAGGCGGCGGGGCCGGAGGCGAAGGCGTCGCTGTCGTGCCAGGTCGGGCCGCCGTGGATCTCGAAGACGGTGGGGAACGGCCCCTGAGCCGGGGCGGCGGGCCGCTGGACGAGAGCGTGGACGCGGCCCCCGGGCCCGTCCACCCACAAGTCCTCCACCGGAACGGAAGCCGGGGCCTTCGCGCCGGGCGGATCGAGCACCACCGCACCCGACGTGGACCGGACGACGGGCGGCTGCTCGGCCGAGGACCACAGGTACTCCACCGTGCCGTCCGGCCGGGCCGTGGCACCGGACACCGAACCCGCGGGCGTCTCCACCCGGACGAGCGCGCCGCCCGCCTCCGGCTCGTACCGCCACAGCTCGCTGCGGGCCTCGAATTCGTGCACGACCAGCAGCGCGGAGGCGTCCGGATACCACTCGGCGACCACATCGCCGGGCAGATCGATCGCGAGCTCCGTCTCCACGCCGGTCGTCGGGTCCCAGATCATCGGCTCCCAGCGGCCCCGCCGCTGGTGCCCGACCAGAAGCCTCGGGTCCCCGGCGACGGGGGCGAAGCCCAGCACGGACAGGCCCAGCTCCTTCGTGCCGCCCTCGGTGTCGTCCAGCTCGGCGACCGTCGTCCCGTCCGGGCGCACCACGCGCAGCGCGGAGTGCATCGCATCGCCGTGCTCGGTGTGCTCCAGGGCGATCAGCGTCCCGTCATGACTGAGGTCGCCGACGCCCGCCGACTCGCGGTGCCGGTAGATCTCCACGGGAGCCGCGCCGGGCCGCACGACGTGGACCGTCGTCCCTTCCTCGTCGGTCGAGCGGCCGGCCACCGCCGTGCCGTCCCGCCCGATCGCGAGCCCGGCCGGGTAGGAAGGGCCGAGACCGGGCATCGCCGGCTCGTCACCCGGCTGCCCGTCCTCACCGCCGTGGAACGGCTGGCGCATCCACACCCCGAACTCGTCGCCATCGGTGTCGGCGAACCACCAGACCGACTCCCCGCCGGGCGTCAGCAACCCGTCCGTCGTGCCGTTCGGCCGGTCGGTCACCTGGCGCTGCGCGCCGGTGGCGCGGTCCCACGCGTACAGCTCGTACGTCCCCGTGGCGTTGGAGACGAACAGCGCGCGGTCGGGTGCGTCCTCCGCCCAGTCGGGCAACGACACCCGCGGCGCCCGGAAGCGCTGCTCCCACTTCGGTGCGGAAGCGGCCGCCGCAGCAGTGGGGCCCGGAGCGGAAGGGGCCGTCGTCGAGCCAGTGATCTCAGTCATGCCCCCCATTCTGCGTCGGAACGCCGACAATTCGTTCGCGTCGTCCTCAGCCTGTGGATAACCTCCCGGCATGCATGCACCGACCCCTGACGACTGGCGCGAGGCGAACCGCGCGCTCTGGGACGAGCGCGTCCCCATCCACGTCACGAGCGACTTCTACGACCTCGAGTCGTTCCGCGCGGGGAAGGACGCCCTGCGCGACTTCGAAATCGCCGAGGTCGGGGACGTCACGGGCAAGTCCCTGCTGCATCTTCAGTGCCACATAGGCGTCGACACCCTCTCCTGGGCCCGGCACGGCGCCGCACAGGTCGTCGGCCTGGACTTCTCCGAGCCGGCCGTCGAGACCGCGCGCGTCCTGGCCCGCGAGCTCGGGTTCGGCCAGGACCGGGCGGCGTTCGTCGCGGCCGATGTCCACGACGCCGCGGAGGCCGTCCCCGACTCCTCGTACGACATCGTCTACACCGGCATCGGCGCGCTGAACTGGCTGCCCGACATCCGTCGCTGGGCCGAGACCGTCGCATCGCTCGTGGCGCCCGGGGGGTTCCTCTACCTCGCGGAGTTCCATCCGATGACGGACTGCCTCGACGACGACACCGGGACGAAGGTCGACCACGACTACTTCAGCCGCGACGCATGGGTGGACGAGACGCCGGGCACGTACGCGGACTTCGACGCGCCCACCGTCCACAACCGCAGCGTCGAGTGGCAGCACCCGATCGGCGAGGTGGTGTCGGCGCTGGCCGCCACAGGGCTGCGGATCGAGTTCCTGCACGAGCACGACGCCTCGCTCTTCGCCCGCTTCCCGACGCTGGAACGGCAGAGCGACGGCTACTACCGCTTCCCGGCCGACCGGCCGCGCATCCCGCTGATGTACTCCATCAAGGCGTCGCGGGCGGCCGATTCCTGAACAAGGGCGGATTGTCAGTGGCGGGGTCCAGACTCGGACCCATGACGACGACTGCCGATCTGCGCGCCGTGGTGGAGACGTACTGGAGCGCGGCCGATACCCGCGACTGGGACGCCTTCGCCGCGACGCTGGCCGACGAGGTGCTGTACGACCTGCCGCAGACCCGCGAGCGCATTCGCGGGAAGGAGCGGTACCTGCGGTTCAACCGGGAGTACCCGGGGGACTGGCGGGTCCGCGTCGAGCGCGTGGTGGCCGACGGCCAGGAACAGCAGGCCGCCGTCCGTACGCGCTTCACGGCCGGCGGCGAGGAGTTGCACGCCATTCACTTCTTCGTGTTCGACGCGACGGGGCGGATCAGCGGGATCACCGACTTCTGGCCCGAGCCGTACGAGCCCCCGGCGGGCCGGGAGCACCTCGTCGAGCGGTACTGAGCGGTCCCGGCTCCCAGCCCCGGTTCCCGGCCTCAGCCGTCGGACGGGTCCGGCTGCCTGGGACCCGAGCGGTCCCATCCGGGGGCGCGGACATCGACCGTCAGCGTGTTCATCACGACTTCCTCGCCGCACGTGCGGCAGATCCACGCCGCGTCGAGATCGTGCGCATGGGCATTCCCGCCCGCGTCCTCGGCCGCACGCCCGGCGGCTTCCGCGACCGGCTCGTGGACCATGACCACCGGCCGGTCCTCCAGCACCCACCGGTCGCCCCAGTCCAGCAGCGCCCGGATGACCGGCGCGAGATCGCGCCCGGATTTGCTGGTCGACACCCCGGCGGAGCGCCGCCCCCGGGCCATCCGGGGCTGGGCGGCGATCGGCGGCATCGCGGCCGGCCTCGGTCCGGTGGTCGGGGGGCGTGCTCGTGGAGGCCGACTGGCGCTGGGTCTTTCTCGTCAATGTGCTGGTCGGCGTGATCGGGCTGCTCGCGGGCGCCCGGCTGCTGCCCGATGCCCGCCCGCACCGCGAGGGCCCCTTCCCGGACCTCGTCGGGGCGGTGCTGCTCACCCTCGCGATCGCCGCGCTGGCGCTCGCGCTGGTCAAGTCCGACGCCTGGGACTGGAGTTCGCCGGGAGTCCTGGTTCCGCTGTTCGCGACGGCCGTTCTCGTCGCGGGCTTCTGGATACGGTCCGCCCGGCACCCGGCCCCGGTCGTCGAGCTGCCGATGCTGCGCACCCGGGTCTTCGCGACGGCCACCCTCGCGGCTCTGCTCTTCACCGTCGCGTTCGCGGCGATGCTGCTGACGTCGGTGCTCTGGTGCCGGCAGGTGTGGGGTTACCCGGCGATCCGTACCGGACTCGCCATCGCGCCGGGGCCGTTGGTCGTGCCTGTGCTCGCCGTTCTCTCGGGACCGGTCGTCCGCCGGCTCGGGGCGGGCCGCACGGCGGCACTCGGCTGCCTGCTGTTCGCCTGCGGGCTCGCCTGGTGGGCCGTCGCGCTCGGCGCGGCTCCGCACTACGCGAGCGGCTTCCTGCCCGGCATGGTGGTCACCGGCATCGGAGTGGGCCTCGCTCTCCCCACCCTGGTCGGCGCGGCCGCCGCGGCCCTCCCGCCCACCCGTTTCGCCACCGGATCGGCCGTCACCACGATGGCCCGCCAGACGGGTTCGGTGCTGGGGGTGGCGCTGATGGTCACGCTGATCGGTGCGCCGGACGGGCCGGGCGAGGCGCTCGACGCCTTCCGCCACGGCTGGTGGGCGGCCGCGGCCACCGCCATGCTCGCCGCGTTCGCCGCCCTGGCCCTGCACCGGCGGGACGCCGCGTCGGTCCCCGCCTGACCGGGGGCAGCAGTGCGGCGGACGACCGGGAGAACCCCGGCGGCCCGCCGCACTTTCTGCACCTCCGTCGTCCGCGTCCTACGCGGCCGAGCGGAAGGCCGGAAGGTAACCGCCGGACTGCCCGGCGGCCTTGGGGTGGTACGAGTTGTAGACCGGGATCGACACGCTGTGGAGCCAGGCGTCACCGGAGCACAGCTCGTGCCCGGCGAAATCGTCGACCACGCTGGAGAACGTGAACCCGGCGTCGGCCGCCTGCTTGGCGATGACCCCGTTCAGCACGTCGGAAGCGTTGTTGATGGCCGCCCGCTCCTTCTCCGAGAGTCCGGCGATGCAGCTGCCGCTCAGCTGGTAGAAGCGCGGGTAGCCCAGCACCACGACATGGGCCTGCGGGGCCCGCGACCGGATGGAACCGTAGAGCGAACTCAGCTTGGACGGAAGCGAGTTCTGGACCTGCGAGACGGCCGAGCCGACGCTGCTGAGGCAGGCGGCCTCACCGGAGAGCACGCAGTCCTGCATGACATCGGCGAACCCGACGTCGTTGCCGCCCGCGGTGACGCTGACCAGGCCGGTGGACGAGCTCAACGCCCCCAGCTGGGTACCGGCCACCGAAGTGGTCGTGGCACCGGAACAGGCCACGAAGGCAAAGGAGGAAGGCGAGTTGGCGGCCGCCCAGAGGTAGGGGTAGGACTTGGTGCTGCGACGGCAGTCGCCGCTGTCGGAAAGGTAGCTCCCCGCACCGACGCCGGAGGAGTACGAGTCGCCGAGGGCGACGTACCCGCCGGCGGCGGCCGAGGAGTCTGCCGAGGCCGGCTGGGCAATGCCCAGCGCGGCCACGGCGGCGAGGACCAGAGTGGATGCGGACGCCCAGAATCTCCGTACCGACATGACTGTCAGCCCTCCGAAATGTGGGGGGTGGGTGGGGGGTTGGTTGAGCGCCACGTTTCTAGCAGCTGTTGGTACCGGCCGGTAATAGCTGCGGAAGAACTGGTCTGATATGCCCGAATGATCATTCGGGTGCGGTAGCTCCGCGCGTAGATAAACCTCTGGGAGCGCCCAGAACGGGCGATCTGTCGGCGGGAGTTCGCACATCGGCGGGAGGTTGCACGCCGGTGGGGGGGGGTACGGCGGCGCGCGCCCGCTCGGCGGGCGCGCGGACCTGCGGGATCAGGGATCAGGGATCAGGCGGACACAAAAAAACCGCCCTCCGCGGTGGCCGTCCCCAGGGTGGGGGCGCCGCCGCGGAGGGCGGTTGTCGTGGTTCTGAGAGGGTCAGTTGTGGCCGAACCTCCGCTGCTTCCGGTGGGAGACCTGTTCTGAGATCGAGTGCACCGTCTCCTGGGCGGCCGTTGGCCGCGTCTGCTCCTTCGTCTCCGGAGCAGCGCTGCGTTCGTGGCCGCCGGTGCGGGCACCCCGGTTCTGCCGACTCTGCTTCTTGCCCACGATCGTGCCTCCTGTTGCGGATCTCGGACGATGGGCCATCACCAGACTCGCATGCAGGTGCGAAAGGTGCATTCCGGGTGGCGGGCGCCTGGTGCGACTCCCCCCGGGGGCCGGGTCCGGCGGCAGGTCGCTCGTGCCGGGACCCGCGGCGCCCGCGGACCGCGCCATAAGCACAGGAAATCCCCGTTCCACAATTGCGGAACGGGGATTTCCTCACGTATATTGAGTGGTTCTGTGTGCACAGAAAAAGGCCCCTCAAGGGGGCCCTACAAGAATCACCATATCCGGCAGGGAGTGATTTTGTCAACTCGCGAAAACGTCGAATTGCAGAAGGAGCAGGAATTCATCGACCGGCTCTACGACCGCGTCGACACGCTGCACGGGGTCGCCGCGCAGCACGTCGAGGACGCACTGACCCCCGTGGGGAACGGGCTGCAGGCCCGCCTCGAACGCGATGTGCTCGTCGCCGAACGTTCCGGCCTGCTGGCAGCGCTGAACGCGGTGGACGGTTCACTCTGCTTCGGCCGAATCGATCTCCGTGACGGCGCGGCGCACCATATCGGCCGTATCGGAATTCGCGAGGACGACACCGAACACACGCCTCTTCTCATCGACTGGCGGGCACCGGTCGCCCGGCCCTTCTATCTCGCCACCGGCCATACCCCCATGGGGCTGCGCAGGCGCAGGCACATCACCACCGACGGCCGCACGGTCACCGAGCTGCACGACGAGATCCTCGATCTCGGGGACCGTGAACGCAGCGGCTTCGAGGACCCGAGCGGTGACGCCGTGCTGCTCGCCGCGCTCGGCGCCGCCCGTACCGGACGCATGGGCGACATCGTGCGGACCATCCAGGCGGAGCAGGACCGCATCATCCGCGCCCCGCACCGCGGTGTCCTCGTCGTCGAGGGCGGCCCCGGCACGGGCAAGACGGCGGTCGCCCTGCACCGTGCGGCCTTCCTGCTGTACGAGCACCGTGAGCTGCTGGCCAAGCGCGCGGTCCTGGTCGTGGGCCCCAACCCGGCCTTCCTCCGCTACATCGGCGAGGTGCTGCCCGCACTCGGCGAGACCGGGGTCATGCTCGCCACGCAGGCCGAGCTCTTCCCCGGCGTCCACGCCCGCGGCACCGACACCCCCCGCGCGGCAGCCGTCAAGGGCGGCGCGGCAATGGCCGAGGCACTCGCTCTCGCCGTACGCGACCGGCAGGGGCTGCCCGAGCCCGGCGCACCGGTGGTCATCCCGCACGACGACGGGGATCTCGTCCTGGACCGGGAGATCGCCCACGAGGCCCGCCGGGCGGCCCGCGAGACCCGGCTGCCGCACAACCTCGCCCGCCCGTACTTCGCGTTCCACGTCATCGACGCCCTCACCGCCCAGCTCTCCGAAAGCATCGGCGCGGATCCGTACGGCGGCCCCAACTTCCTCGGCCCGGACGACATCGCCCAGCTCGGCAAGGGCGTCGCCGCGAGCGAGGAGGTGCACGCCGCCGTCGGAGCGCTGTGGCCGGTGCTCACCCCCGAGGACTTCCTCGCCGACTATCTGGCCGAGCCGGTCCACGTGCCCCAGGAGGATGCCGAGGCCATCCGGCGCGTTCCCGGCGGCCGGGAGTGGACTCCGGCCGATGTACCGCTCCTGGACGAGGTGGCCGAACTGCTCGGGGCGGACGACAGCGCCGAGCGGGCCGCCGCCGAGGCCGAGCGCCTGCGGCGGGTCGCCTACGCGCAGGGCGTCCTGGACCTGTCCCGGGGTTCGCAGACGTACGAGTTCGAGGACGAGGAGTCCGAGGTCCTGGCCGCCCACGATGTCATCGACGCCGAACGGATGGCCGAGCGGCACGAGGAGGCCGACCACCGGAGCGCGGCCGAGCGGGCCGCCGCCGACCGGACCTGGGCGTTCGGGCACATCATCGTCGACGAGGCGCAGGAACTGTCGCCGATGGCATGGCGGTTGCTGATGCGCCGGTCCCCGACGCGCTCGATGACCCTGGTCGGCGATCCGGCGCAGACCTCCGAGGAAGCGGGCGTCGGCTCGTGGGAAGGGATCCTCGAGCCGTACGTGGGCGATCGCTTCGAGCACGTGAGGCTGGGGGTCAACTACCGTACGCCCGCCGAGATCATGGAGCTGGCTGCCGGTGTCGTACGTGCCGAGGACCCCTCGTTCGAACCGCCCAGGTCGGTACGGTCCACCGGCCGGACGCCGTGGACACGGGACGCCGGGGCGGATCTGGCGGGCGCGGTGGCGGCGGCCGTCGCGGAGCTGACGCCCGAGGAGGGGCGCCTCGCGGTGATCGCGCCCCGCGCCCTGCACGAGGAGATCGCGTCCGGGACCGACGGGGTCACGGCCGGCGCCGAACCCGACCTCACCCGTACCGTGGTGCTGCTCGGCCCGCGTGAGGCCAAGGGGCTCGAATTCGACCATGTCCTGGTCGTGGAGCCGGGGCGGTTCGGGACCAGCGACCTGTACGTGGCGCTCACCCGGGCGACACAGCGGCTGGGCATCGTCCACCGGGAAGAACTGCCCGAGCCGCTGCGCTGATGCCGGGGGCGGCGCCGGTGACCGGGGGGTCAGGCCGTCAGGCCGTCGGGCCCGAGGCCGACAGATGCTCCACCGCGATCCAGCCGAAGGCCATCGCGGGGCCGATCGTGGCGCCGGGGCCCGGGTACGTCTCCCCCATCACGGCCGCGGCCACGTTCCCCGCCGCGTACAGGCCCGCGATCGGGGAGCCGTCCTCGCGCAGTACGCGGGCGTCGGCATCGGTCAGCAGCCCGCCCTTGGTGCCGAGGTCGCCCGGGCTGCGCGCCGAACTGGCCGACATCCGCACCCGCGGCGTCGCCTTCGGCCGCGAGCCCGCCGACGGCATCGGCTGCGTGGCGACCCCGGTCATCGGCGCGGGCGACCGCTCACCGCTGGCGGCCATCTCGCTCAGCGGCCCGGCCGACGCCATGGAGCTACCCCGCCTGGCCGCGCCCCTTCGCCACACGGCGGCGACCCTGCGCAGGGGAGCGCCGACACTGGCCGAGGGCGTGGCACAGCGGTGACGGCCGAGCACATCCTCAGTTCCCGCGCCCCCGGGGAGCCACCTGCCGAAGCCGGCTCCCCGACGGTTCGCCGATGGCCTCCGGAATGACCCCACAACGCAGGTCAGGCCCGGTACTGATTTCTCAGTACCGGGCCTGACCTGGTGTTTCAGCTGTCGGGGTGGCGGGATTTGAACCCACGACCTCTTCGTCCCGAACGAAGCGCGCTGCCAAGCTGCGCTACACCCCGATCGCCGCCGATGTCCTGGCGACATCGATTACTTTAGCCCACCCGCGCCCGCAGACGAAATCCGGTTTCTGATGCGTCGGCCGGGGAAGGGCCGGGACCCGGGGCGGGGGCCTCAGTCCCGGGGCGTCAGGGTCAGCAGGGTCGCTTCCGGCGGGCAGGCGAAGCGGACCGGGGTGTAGCGGTTGGTGCCGCAGCCGGCCGAGACGTGGAGGTAGGCCCGCCGGTCGTCGACGGTGTGGGTGGAGAGGCCCTTGACCCGGTCCGTGTCCAGGTCGCAGTTGGTGACCAGGGCCCCGTAGAAGGGGATGCAGAGCTGGCCGCCGTGGGTGTGACCGGCCAGGATCAGGGGGTAGCCGTCCTGGGTGAAGGCGTCCAGGGAACGCAGGTAGGGGGCGTGGACCACGCCGATGGAGAGGTCGGCGCCCGTCTCGGGGCCGCCGGACACCTCCGCGTAGCGGTCGCGCTTGATGTGCGGGTCGTCCAGGCCGGTGAAGGCGAGCTCAAGGCCGTCGATCTTGAGGCGGCCGCGGGTGTTGGACAGGCCCAGCCAGCCCGCCTCGTCGAAGGCGTCGCGCATCGGCTCCCAGGGGTTGTGGACGACGCCGACCGCGGGCGCGTTCCCGTTGAGGCCGTGCTTGCCCCGGGCCTTTTCGATGAGGTAGCGGGCGGGGTTGCGGAGTTTGGGGCCGTAGTAGTCGTTGGAGCCGAAGACGTACACACCCGGGAACTCCATCAGCGGGCCGAGGGCGTCGAGCAGCTCGGGCACGGCCTCGGGGTCGGAGAGGTTGTCGCCGGTGTTCACGACGAAGTCCGGGCGCAGGCCGGCCAGCGACTGGAGCCAGGCCCGCTTCTTGCGCTGGCCGCCCACCATGTGGATGTCGGAGACCTGGAGCACGCGCAACGGGCGTGCCCCGTGCGGGAGTACGGGGATGGCGACCCGTCGCAGGCGGAACGAGCGGGCCTCGAATCCGGCGGCGTAGGCGATGCCGGCTGCGCCGATCGCCGCGCCGACTGCCGTGACTTTCAGGGGTACTCCGTAGCGTGCGCGCATGCGCCCATCGTCGCAGACACCGTGCGGCCGGAAGAAAACCGGCGGGCGCCGCTCGCCCCGTACCTGCCACAATCAGCACATGACCACGCTCAAGTCCAAGCTCAAGGAAGACCTCACCACGGCCATGAAGGCGCGCGACGAGCTGACCTCGTCCACGCTCCGGCTGACACTCACCGCCATCACGAAGGAGGAGGTCAGCGGCAAGACGGCCCGCGAGCTCTCCGACGACGAGGTGCAGAAGGTGATCGCCAAGGAGGCGAAGAAGCGCCGCGAGGCGGCCGAAGCCTTCGCCCAGGGCGGCCGGACCGAGCAGGCCGAGCGTGAGAAGGCGGAGGGCGAGATCCTCGACGCGTACCTGCCGAAGCAGCTGAGCGACGACGAGCTGGGCGCGATCGTGGCGTCCGCCGTCGAGGAGGCCAGGGCAGCCGGGGCCGAGGGGCCGCGCGCGATGGGCGCCGTCATGAAGATCGTGAACCCGAAGGTGGCGGGGCGCGCGGACGGCGGCCGGGTGGCCGCCTCGGTGAAGAAGCTCCTCGCGGGCTGAGCGGCGCAGGAAGCGCAGGAACACGCGAAGGCGGGTGCCCCGGATCGATCCGATCCGGGGCACCCGCCTTCACGCGTATGAGCCGTGCCGCTCAGGGGCCCTGCGTGCCGCCGTTGGTCTGGCCGCGGTGGCCGCCGCCGTTGTTCCCGCCGATCAGGTTCGGCGGGATGGTGATGCCGGGGAACGGGTTCTTGCCGCCGGGCTTCTTGCCCCCGGCGCCGGGCCGTCCTTCGTCCCCGCGGTCGCGGCCCTTGTCCCTGTCCCGCTCGTCGTTCCTCGGCGGGTCCGGGATGTCGATGGTGTTGAAGGGGGGAGCGGCCACCCCGTTGAGGGCGCCCGTCATCGCGTCGCGCCAGATCGGTCCGGGGACCTGTCCGCCGTACACCTTGTCCTGGTAGACGCCGCCGATCGTGATGCGCTCCATCTCGACGCTCTGGGACGGGCTGCCGACCCAGACGGCGCCGGACATGTTCGGCGTGTACCCGACGAACCAGGCGTTCTTGCGGGCGTCGGTCGTACCGGTCTTGCCCGCGTTGTCGCGGTTCTGGAGCCCCGCCTCCTGGCCGGTACCCGAGTCGACCACGCCGCGCAGCAGGGTGTTGATGGTGTCGGCCGTGGTCGGCGACATCGCCTGCGAGCAGGAGGTCTTGGGCACGGGCAGCGAAGTGCCGTCGGCCGTGCTGACCGACTCCATGGCTATCGGCGTGCAGTACGTACCGCGGTTGGCGAAGGCGGCGTACGCGCTCGCCATCGTCAGCGGCGACAGACCATTGGAGCCGAGGGTCAGGGTCGACGGGTTCTGCGGGAGCTTGGAGCCGTCGCCCTGCACCACGCCGAGCTTGTCGGTCATCTGCGAGACCGGGCACATGCCGATGTCCTGGAGCATCTGGACGAAGTAGGTGTTGACCGACTTCTCCATCGCCTCCCGCAGCGCGTACGGGCCCTTCTCGGTCTCGCTCTCGTTCTCCAGGTGATACTTCGGCACCCCGTCGTTGACCCACGGCTTCCCGCAGGAGCGCACCGTGTCCGGGTAGTCCATCTCGTACGGGGACGGATAGACCTGCGTGGCCGGCTTGCCGCCCTGTATGGCCGCGGCGGCGAGGAAGGGCTTGAACGTCGAACCGGTCGGGAAGCCGTAGTTGGAGCCGCCCATGGACTTGTTGACCGAGTAGTTGTACTGGGTCTCGTTGGTCCCGAAGCCGTACGGCTTGGACTGGCCCATGCCCATGATCTTGCCGGTGCCCGGCTGGACCAGCGTCACGGCCGTCGCGACCTTGTCCGTCTTGTAGACGTGGCTCTTGATCGAGGCCTGCACCGACTGCTGGGACTGCGGGTCGAGCGTCGTCCGTATCGTCAGGCCGCCCCGGTTCCAGATCTTGGCCCGGTCCTCCTTGGTCTTGCCGAAGACCGGGTCGGTGAGGAAGACGTGGCGTACGTAGTCGCAGAAGAAGCCGGCGCCGCTGACGGCCGTGATGCAGCCGTTCTGCGGCTTCTTGACCTTCAGCTTGATCGGGGTCGCCTTCGCCTTCTCGGCCTGGGCCTTCGAGATGTCCCCGACGTCCGCCATGCGCTGGAGCACCATGTTGCGGCGCTTGGTGGCCTCGGCCGTGTCGTTGACCGGGTCGTAGCGGCTCGGCGACTGCACGACGCCGGCCAGCAGCGCGGACTCCTCCAGCGTCAGGTCCTTGGCCGACTTGGAGAAGTAGCGCTGGGAGGCGGCCTCGATGCCGTAGGCCTGCTGCCCGAAGAAGGTGATGTTGAGGTAGTTCTCCAGGATCTTCTTCTTGCCGAGCTCTTCCTCGACCTGGATCGCGTACTTCAGCTCCTGGACCTTGCGGCCCATCGTCTGCTGGGTGGCCTGCGCGACCTTGTCCGGGTCGTCGCCCGCCTCCTCTACGAAGACGTTCTTCACGTACTGCTGGGTCAGGGTCGACGCGCCCTCGGTGGTCCCGCCCGTCTGCACGTTGCGGTTCAGCGCGCGCAGGATGCCCTTGAGGTCGATGGCCCCGTGCTCGTAGAACCGGGCGTCCTCGATCGCGACGATCGCCTTCTGCATGTACGGCGAGATGTTCTTCAGCGGGACCACCGTGCGGTCGCGCGAGTACACCGAGGCGATCAGCCCACCCTTGCTGTCCAGGATCGTGGTGCGCTGGCTCAGCGGCGGAGTCTTCAGATTGGCCGGGATCTCGTCGAACCCCTCGACCGTTCCCTTGGTGGCGAGGCCCAGTGCTCCGGCGGCCGGCAGCGCGATGCCCGCGAGCACGACTCCGGAGAGCGCGGCGACACCGAGGAACTTGGCGGCCTGCTGGGTCGTCGAGAGACCCCCGCCCGAGCGCTTCTTTGGCATGGGGGCAGCCTACGTTCTCATTCGCCGGACACACGTATATGCCTTGGCCTAAGCTGCTCTCAACTGTCACAGCAGTCCGGTTCCGCATCAACCCCCGTGCAAATCCCGGCCACGACCGCAGGCGCTCCCGAATTCGCCTCGTTGGTCATCGAACGTCCGTTGTGATCCAGGTGATCTGTCCCGATTCTGGCGGGATAGTCGCGTATGCCCTCGCCTCACTCCCCTGGGTGATCTGCCGCATACGCATAGTCCGTTCGGGCCATTCAAGATTGGGCCCGAAGGGGGTGTTGTGCTGTCGCCACCTTCCGTAACGTCCTCAACTGGCAGCGGTGAATATGCCGCTGTCGCCGTGGGGGAGCCTCGATTCGGGAGAGGACGGCGCCGTGATGGGCTGGGTAACCGACTGGAGTGCGCAGGCAGCCTGCCGCACTACCGATCCGGATGAACTGTTCGTACAAGGGGCAGCGCAGAACAGGGCCAAGGCGGTGTGCACCGGATGCCCGGTGCGGACCGAGTGCCTGGCCGATGCGCTGGACAATCGCGTCGAGTTCGGCGTGTGGGGCGGAATGACCGAGCGCGAGCGCCGCGCACTGCTGCGCAGGCGACCGACCGTCACGTCCTGGCGTCGGCTGCTGGAGACCGCACGCAGCGAGTACGAGCAGTCGACGGGCATCCTGCCCGTGGCGATCGGACTGGACGACGACGAACTGCACGAGAGGTACGCCGCAGTGGGATAGGACCGGCGGGTTGTTCACGCAGCTCCGGCCGGGGCGGAACCGGTCGCGAGCCGGTCTCCGACGGCCCTGAGCCCTTCGAGATCGTGTACGTCACCGGGCAGCGCGGCCACTTCGGTCACGGCGACCTCGGGGTGCAGTGCGGTGAAGCGGTCACGTGTGCGCTGCTCGCGCGCGACCACCTGCATCCGTTCGGCATGCAGCCGCAACAGACCTGCGGTCAGCTCCTCGACGGAAGCGGTCCCGGGCGTATCGGGAGCGGGTGGATCGGGAACGTGTCCCGGCGTCGGCTCGCGGTCTTCGGTGTCCTCGCACTCGTACTCGGAGTTGTCGGGCGTGGGAGCGGCCTCGGGAGAGGTGGCCGACCGGTCGGTCCGGTCACGAAGTCCAGCCTTCCCGGTCGTCTGATCCACAATGCCGACCCCGTCAAGATTTTCTGCGGCGGCCAGGGCGTGCTCGGCGGAGAGCCGGGCGGCATCGCTGCCATGGACCCGGTTGAGCACCAGGCCGGCCAGCGGCATGTCCTCCGCGGCCAGCCGTTCCACGAAGTACGCCGCCTCGCGCAGCGCGTCCCGCTCCGGCGTCGCGACGACGAGGAACGCAGTGCCGGGCGCCTGCAGCAGTTTGTACGTGGCGTCGGCCCGGGTACGGAATCCGCCGAACATGGTGTCCATCGCCGCGACGAAGGTCTGTACATCGCGCAGGAACTGACCGCCGAGCAGTTTGCCGAGGGTGCCGGTCATCATCGACATGCCGACGTTCAGGAACTTCATCCCGGCCCGGCCGCCCATCTTCGCCGGGGCCATCAGCAGCTTGATGAACTTTCCGTCCAGGAACGAACCGAGCCGCTTCGGCGCGTCCAGGAAGTCCAGCGCGGAGCGCGACGGAGGGGTGTCGACGATGATCAGGTCCCACTCGTCGCGAGCGCGCAGCTGCCCGAGCTTCTCCATCGCCATGTACTCCTGCGTGCCCGCGAAACCGGCCGACAGGGACTGGTAGAAGGGGTTCTCCAGGATCGCGCGGGCCCGCTCGGCGTCCGCGTGCGCCTCGACGATCTCGTCGAAGGTCCGCTTCATGTCGAGCATCATGGCGTGCAGTTCCCCGGCGCCCTCGCCGTCGATGCCCGGCACCCGGCGCGGGACGTTGTCCAGCGAGTCGATGCCCATGGACTGGGCGAGTCTGCGGGCCGGGTCGATGGTGAGGACGACGACCTTGCGGCCGCGCTCGGCCGCCCGTACGCCCAGTGCGGCCGCGGTGGTGGTCTTGCCGACGCCGCCCGAACCGCAGCAGACGACGATCCGGATGTCCGGATCGTCGAGCAGTGCGTCGGTGTCCAGCGCGGGGGCCGGTTCGGGGAAGGGGGAGTCGACCGCGTCCGCCGACGCGTCCGTCGAGCCGGCTGTGTCCACCGACGCGGCCGAGCCCACCGACGCGGCCGTGTCCGTTCTTGCGGTCGTGGCCGCGTCCGTGCGCTGTGTCATGCACCCACCCCTTGTCCCGCCCCTTGTCCCGCCCCTTGTCCCGTCCCTTCGTCCCCCGCTTCGCCCACGCCCTGCTTGCGCAGCTCGGTCGCCAGGTCGTAGAGACCGGCCGGGTCCATTCCCTCGCCGATCAGCGGGAGTTCGTACCCCGGAAGCTCCAGTCCGGCGAGCACGGCGCGCTGTTCACGCTCCAGCTCGACCCGCTGGGCGTGCTCGGCCGCCTGCTCGACCAGCGGGCGCACGAGCCCCGCGGAGCCGGTCACCCCCGCCCGGGTCAGCGTCTTGGCGATCTCCTTGCGGCGGCCGCCCGCGGCGGTGCGCAGGGTGTCCTCGTCCAGCAGATGGGGCCGCACCATGTTCACGATGACCCGGCCTACCGGAAGTTCGGCGGCGCGCAGCTCGGCGATGCCGTCCGCGGTCTCCTGGACCGGCATCTCCTCCAGCAGCGTCACCAGATGGACCGCGGTCTCGGGGGACTTCAGTACCCGCATCACGGCCTGCGCCTGATTGTGTATCGGGCCGATCCTGGCCAGCCCCGCCACCTCGTCGTTCACGTTGAGGAAGCGGGTGATGCGCCCGGTGGGCGGGGCATCCATGATCACGTAGTCGTAGACGTATCGGTTCTGCTTGTCCTTGCGGCGTACGGCCTCGCAGGCCTTGCCGGTCAGCAGCACGTCCCGCACACCGGGCGCGATCGTGGTGGCGAAGTCGATCGCGCCGAGCTTCTTGAGCGCCCGGCCCGCGCTGCCCAGCTTGTAGAACATCTGGAGGTAGTCGAGCAGGGCGCGCTCGGCGTCGATCGCGAGGGCGTACACCTCGCCGCCGCCCGGCGCGACGGCGATCTTGCGCTCCTCGTACGGAAGGGACTCCGTCTCGAAGAGCTGGGCGATGCCCTGCCTGCCCTCGACCTCCACGAGAAGTGTGCGCCTGCCCTCGGTCGCGAGGGCGAGCGCGAGGGCGGCGGCAACCGTGGTCTTACCGGTGCCGCCCTTGCCGCTGACGACCTGGAACCTGCTCACGTATTCGAGCCTAACCAGTCACACCGCAGGCTACGCACGAGGCTGCGCATGCCAGGGATTGCACAGGCGTTACAGTCGGGCCCATGACCAAGTGGGAATACGCGACCGTGCCCCTTCTCGTGCACGCGACCAAGCAGATTCTGGACACCTGGGGCGAGGACGGCTGGGAGCTGGTCCAGGTCGTTCCCGGCCCGAACAACCCCGAGCAGCTCGTGGCCTACCTGAAGCGGGAGAAGGCGTAGTGGCGGGCGCGGTCGAGGCGAAGCTCGCCGAGCTCGGGCTGACGCTGCCGGACGTCGTGCCGCCGCTGGCCTCTTACCAGCCGGCCGTGCGGTCCGGGGTGTACGTGTACACCTCCGGCCAGCTGCCGATGGTGGGCGGCAAGCTCGCGGTCACCGGCAAGGTCGGCGCGGAGGTCACGCCCGACGAGGCCAAGGAGCTGGCGAAGACCTGCGCGCTCAACGCGCTGGCCGCCGTGAAGTCCGTCGCGGGCGACCTGGACCGGATCGCGCGTGTGGTGAAGGTCGTGGGCTTCGTCGCCTCGGCGTCCGACTTCACCGGGCAGCCCGCCGTGATCAACGGCGCCAGCGAGCTGCTGGGCGCGGTGCTCGGCGACAAGGGCGTGCACGCGCGCAGCGCGGTGGGCGTCGCGGTGCTGCCGCTGGACGCGCCGGTCGAGGTCGAGGTCCAGGTCGAGCTGGCCGGGGCCTGAGCCGTACGTTCCTTTCGTTCCCCTTTTGATCCCGTTTCTTTTTTGGTCCCGTCCGGTCGCGACGACCGGGCGGGACCATCTGTGTGCACGGGTGTGCAGGCATGCACGGGGCGTGTACGGATCACTGCACCTCTCGAACATCGGCGCGGTTCCGGATAGCCTCCGGCCATGTCCAATGGTCAGTGGTACCCACCGGAATGGCCCGACCGGATCCGGGCACTCGCCGCAGGTGAACTGAGCGCCGCGACGCCGAAGCGGGCCGCCACCGTGATGCTGCTCCGGGATTCCGCCGCTGACACCGAGGGCGGTCCCGCCGTCCACATGCTGCGCCGCCGGACCTCGATGGCTTTTGCCGGCGGGGCGTACGCCTATCCGGGTGGCGGGGTCGACCCGCGCGACGACGACCGGCTCGTCGGCTGGGCCGGGCCCGCACTGGAGAGCTGGGCCGAGCGGCTCGGCGTCGGGACTCCGGCCGAGGCCCAGGCCATCGTCTGCGCGGCGGTCCGGGAGACGTACGAGGAGGCGGGCGTCCTGCTCGCGGGGCCGAGCGCCGACACGGTGGTCAGCGACATCACCGGTGCCGACTGGGAGGCCGACCGCGAGGCACTGGTCGCCCGGGAGCTGTCCTTCGCCGAGTTCCTGGACCGGCGAGGTCTGGTGCTGCGTTCGGACCTGCTGGGCGCGTGGGCGCGCTGGATCACGCCCGAGTTCGAGCCCCGCCGCTACGACACCTGGTTCTTCGTCGCCGCGCTCCCCGAGGGCCAGCGCACCCGCAACGCCTCCACGGAGGCCGACCGGACGGTATGGATCCGGCCCGGCGAGGCGGCCGACGGATACGACCGGGGCGAGCTGCTGATGATGCCGCCGACCGTGTCGACGCTGCGGGCGCTGAGGCCGTACGGGACGGCCGCCGAGGCCCTGAAGGCGGCGGATTCCCAGGACCTCACGCCGGTGCTGGCACAGGCGAGGCTGGAGGGCGGCGAGTTGGTACTGAGCTGGCCGGGGCACGACGAGTTCACCAAGCGCATCCCGGGCGGGCCGGCCGGTGGCGGTCCCGGCGGCGGTCCCGGCGAGGGGCCTGGTGGTGGCTCCGGCGAGGGGCCCGGTGGCGTGGGAGGCGAATCCGTATGAGCAATGCGGCAGCGCTGCCCGGACAGCCGCGAGGCACGGTCCTGTCCGGCCCCGCCACGGCCCGCGCCGTCAACGTCCTCGCCCCCAACGCCTCGCCGATGACGCTGGACGGCACCAACACCTGGATCGTCGCCGAGCCCGGCTCCGATCTCGCGGTCGTCATCGACCCGGGCCCGCTGGACGACATACACCTGCGGGCCGTCATCGACACCGCCGAGCGGGCCGGCCGCCGGATCGCGCTCACGCTCCTGACCCACGGGCACCCCGACCATGCGGAGGGCGCGGCCCGGTTCGCCGAGCTGACCCGTACGAAGGTTCGTGCCCTGGACCCGGCGCTGCGACTGGGCGACGAGGGGCTGACCGCGGGCGATGTGATCACCACCGGCGGCCTGGAACTCCGGGTCGTGCCGACCCCGGGGCACACCGCGGACTCGCTCTCCTTCCATCTCCCCGCCGACCGGGCGGTGCTGACGGGGGACACGATCCTCGGGCGCGGCACCACGGTCGTCGCGCACCCGGACGGGCGGCTCGGCGACTACCTCGACTCGCTGCGGAGGCTGCGCTCGCTGACCGTCGACGACGGCGTGCACACGGTGCTGCCGGGGCACGGTCCGGTGCTGGACGACGCGCAGGGCGCGGTCGAGTTCTACCTCGCGCACCGGGCGCACCGGCTGGCCCAGGTGGAGACGGCGGTCGAGGCCGGGCACCGGACGGCTTCGGAGGTGGTGGCGCAGGTGTACGCGGACGTGGACCGGTCGCTGTGGCCCGCCGCGGAGCTCTCGGTGCTGGCCCAGCTGGAGTACCTGGGCGAGCACGGGCTGATCTGACCTGCGGCGGAACGCGGAAAGGCCCCACCGGGCGGCGGGGCCTTCCACGTCGTGCGGAGGAGGGGTCCGGCTAGCGGGACCGCTTCGCCAGGCGCTCCACGTCCAGCAGGATGACGGCGCGCGCCTCAAGGCGCAGCCAGCCACGTCCGGCGAAGTCGGCGAGCGCCTTGTTGACCGTCTCGCGGGAGGCGCCGACCAGCTGGGCCAGCTCTTCCTGGGTCAGGTCGTGGACGACGTGGATGCCTTCCTCCGACTGGACGCCGAAGCGGCGAGACAGGTCGAGGAGGGCGCGGGCGACGCGGCCCGGTACGTCGGAGAAGACCAGGTCGGACATCTGGTCGTTGGTCTTGCGCAGGCGGCGGGCGACGGCGCGCAGCAGGGCCGTGGCCACCTCGGGGCGGGCGTTCAGCCAGGGCTGGAGGTCGCCGTGGCCGAGGCCGAGGAGCTTGACCTCGGTCAGCGCGGTCGCGGTCGCGGTGCGGGGGCCCGGGTCGAAGAGCGACAGCTCACCGATCAGCTCGCCGGGGCCGAGGACCGCCAGCATGTTCTCGCGCCCGTCGGGGGAGGTGCGGTGGAGCTTCACCTTGCCCTCGGTGACCACATAGAGGCGGTCACCCGGGTCGCCCTCGTGGAAGAGCGCGTCGCCGCGTGCGAGGGTCACCTCACTCATCGAGGCGCGGAGCTCCGCGGCCTGCTCATCATCGAGCGCCGCGAAAAGCGGGGCGCGCCGCAGAACGTCGTCCACGAGTTCTCTCCTTGTCGGCCTGTTCAGGGAACCGTGGTCCCCATCATGCCGGACGGTAAAACAGTGCGATCAATCACAAACCAGTTTGACGCACGGGCGTGCCCAATCGTGCGGCAGGGGGCCGATTGGTGGCGGATGCACGGTGACGGGGGCAGATGTCGGTGTGTGGCTCTAGGCTGGCCGGGTGTCCAAATCGCCGGTGAGAGCGCAGGCCAAGGGGGCTGATGGGGTGTCGGGAGGCCGTGATTCCGCTGTGGGCGAACAGGGTGCCATTCGCCCGGAAAGAGCGACAAAACGCCACACCGGCGAGTCGGTGGGGAAGCCGGCGAAGCAGCCGGCCGTGAAGGCCACGGCGGCCGCAGCGAAGGCCACGGCGAAGTCCTCGGCGAAGACGAAGCCGACGACGAAACCGACGACGAAGCCGGAGTCGCGGCTGGCGATGGTGCGCCGGGCCCGCAAGATCAACCGCGAGCTCGCCGAGCTCTATCCGTACGCCCACCCCGAGCTGGATTTCCGCAATCCCTTCGAGCTCCTGGTCGCCACGGTCCTCTCCGCCCAGACCACCGACCTGAGGGTCAACCAGACCACTCCCGCGCTCTTCGCCGCCTACCCCACCCCCGAGGACATGGCCGCCGCTGTCCCGGAGGAGATGGAGGAGCTGATCCGGCCGACCGGCTTCTTCCGGGCCAAGACCAAGTCGCTGATAGGCCTCTCCGTGGCGCTCAGGGACAACTTCGGCGGTGAGGTACCGGGCCGGCTCGCCGATCTCGTCACGCTGCCGGGGGTCGGCCGGAAGACCGCCAACGTCGTGCTGGGCAATGCCTTCGGGGTCCCCGGGATCACCGTCGACACCCATTTCGGCCGTCTGGTCCGCCGTTGGAAGTGGACGGAGCAGGAGGACCCGGAGAAGGTCGAGGCCGAGATCGCCACGATCTTCCCCAAGAGCGAGTGGACGATGCTCTCGCACCGGGTCGTCTTCCACGGCCGCCGCATCTGCCATGCCCGTAAGCCCGCCTGCGGCGCCTGCCCCATCGCCCCGCTCTGCCCGGCGTACGGCGAGGGCGAGACGGATCCGGAGAAGGCCAGGAAGCTGCTGAAGTACGAGATGGGCGGACAGCCGGGCCAGCGGCTGAGCCCGCCCGCGGACTACCCCGGCAAGCCCGCGCCGGCCCTCGGAGCGGGCTGACACCCGGCACCGGCCGCCGGACGGTCGATGTGGCCGGAACGGCACGGGTGACCGCAACGGCCGGAACGAAATGCGTGATGACAGGCGTTGTGAGACGAGGGGTGCCTATGAAGACGCACGAACAGAGCACGGAAACGGCAGCCGCGCCCGCAGCGGAAAGCCCGGCAGCGGCCGGCCCCGCAGCCGCAGGACCTGCCGCGCCTGCCGCCTCCGCCATGGGAAACCCGGCAGCGACCGGCCCCGCAGCGGTCAGCCCCGCCGCGGCGGTCGCGGCGGCCGCCGCCACGGCGGGAGCCGGCGGGGACGGCACGATCACCGTCACGACCGAGGGGCTGCCCGCCTGGCTCGACCCCGTGGCCCGCGCCGCGCGGACCATCGAGCCCGACCAGCTCAGCCGCTTCCTCCCGCCGGAGAGCGGCGCAGGGCGGCAGTCCGCCGTGCTCGTGCTCTTCGGCGAGGGGGAGCGCGGCCCCGAACTGCTCCTCATGGAGAGATCCGGAAGCCTGCGTTCCCACGCCGGGCAGCCTTCCTTCCCCGGCGGCTCCCTGGACCCGGAGGACGGCGACCAGGCGACGACAGGGCCGCTCAGGGCCGCTCTGCGGGAGGCCCGGGAAGAGACCGGCCTCGATCCGCGCGGGGTCCAGCTCTTCGGCGTGCTGCCCCGGCTCTACATCCCCGTGAGCGGCTTCGTCGTGACACCGGTCCTCGGCTGGTGGCGCTCGCCCAGTCCGGTCGGCGTCGTCGATCCGGGCGAGACGGCCCGGGTCTTCACCGTTCCCGTGGCGGATCTCACGGATCCGGCCAACCGCGCGACCACGGTCCACCCCAGTGGCCACCGGGGCCCGGCATTTCTGGTCGAATCTGCCCTGGTCTGGGGTTTCACGGCCGGAGTGATCGACCGAATTCTGCACTTCGCGGGCTGGGAGCGCCCCTGGGACAGGGCCAAGCAGGTGCCGCTCGACTGGCGCGCATGACAGGCTGACTCCCGTGCTGCGCTGTCCGGCCCCGCCCGGACCCAGCAGAAGGAACGGGCCCGGTGACGAATCTGCGAGGCTATAGACGGTGAACGTGCTGGACATCCTGCTGCTGGCCGCCGCCGTGTGGTTCGCGGTCATCGGCTACCGACAGGGGTTCGTCGTCGGCATCCTGTCGGTGATCGGATTCCTGGGCGGCGGCCTCGTCGCCGTCTACCTGCTGCCGGTCCTGTGGGACCAGCTGACGGACGGCTCCGAGGTCTCGTCGACGGCAGCCGTCGTCGCCGTCGTCATCGTGATCGTCTGCGCCTCGGTGGGCCAGGCCTTCACCACCCACCTGGGCAACAAGCTCCGCCGGTACATCACCTGGTCGCCCGCGCGCGCCCTCGACGCCACCGGCGGCGCCCTGGTCAACGTCGTCGCGATGCTGCTGGTCGCCTGGCTGATCGGCTCCGCGCTGGCCGGCACCACACTGCCGACGCTGGGCAAGGAGGTCCGCAGCTCCTCGGTCCTGCTCGGCATCTCCCGGGTGATGCCCACACAGGCCTCCACCTGGTTCACGGACTTCTCCTCGGTCCTCGCGCAGAACGGCTTCCCGCAGGTCTTCAGCCCGTTCGCCAGCGAGCCGATCACCGAGGTCAAGGCCCCGGACCCGGCGCTGGTGGGCAGCCCCGTAGCGGCCCGCGCCAAGCAGTCCATCGTCAAGGTCGTCGGCACGGCCCCGAGCTGCGGCAAGGTCCTCGAAGGCACCGGCTTCGTCTTCTCCGACCGCCGGGTGATGACCAACGCCCATGTCGTCGGCGGGGTCGACGAGCCGACCGTCCAGATCGGCGGCCAGGGGCGGCTGTACGACGCGAAGGTCGTCCTGTACGACTGGCGGCGCGACATCGCCGTGCTCGACGTACCGGACCTCGACGCGAAGCCGCTGCGGTTCGCCGGCACCGACCGCGACGCCCGGACGGGGAACAGCGCCATCGTCGCGGGGTTCCCGGAGAACGGCTCGTACGACGTCCGGGCGGCGCGGGTCCGGGGCCGTATCGAAGCCGGCGGCCCGGACATCTACCGCCGGGGCACCGTCCACCGCGATGTGTACTCGCTCTACGCGACGGTCCGTCAGGGCAACTCCGGCGGACCGCTGCTGACCCCCGCGGGCGAGGTGTACGGCGTCGTGTTCGCCAAGTCGCTCGACGACCCCGACACCGGTTACGCGCTGACGGCCGACGAGATCCGCCAGGACATCGAGCGAGGCCGCTCCGCCAACCAGCAGGTCGACAGCCAGGCGTGCGCGCTCTGAGCGCCTTGGAAGTGTGATGAAGCCCCGCCCGGCCGGTGAGCTCTCACCGGCCGGGCGGGGCGGACATCATCCGCGTGGATGGCGCAGCCGCGCCGAGACCCAGCGGGCCCGACGGCGCAGAATGCGCGGAATACCGAGCCGGGGGTCATGCAGAACCTGCATATCGTGCACCCGGCCCTGGGGGCCGTCCCCCTCATGAGTGCTCGGACTCGCCGTGGCGGTCGAGCGGCGGTTGCGTGCTGTGTCACCGAAGTCGTGCGTCCAGCCCATACCGGGACGTCTGCCCGTGCCTCATGGTCGGTAACCGCCCATCCGTCAGCCAATTGGCCTATGCGCCGGGCAATTGGCCGTTCGGCGGACAACCGTGCCCCTACGGCTACCGATCGGGCTCCGAATCCTTGAGCCAGCTGATGAGTTCGGCCGAGAACCCGGCCGGGTCCTCCTCGTGGGGGAAGTGCCCCAGACCGTCGAAAAGTCGCCAGCGGTAGGGCGCTTCGACGTACTCGCCGGAGCCCGCCGCACTCCGGGTGCGGATCGCCGGATCGAGTGAACCGTGCAGGTGCAGTGTCGGTACCCGTACCGGCAGCTTCATCCGCCGGTTGAACTGGATTCCGTCAGGGCGGGCGAGGGAACGCACCATCCAGCGGTACGGCTCGATCGAGCAGTGCGCCGTCGACGGGATGCACATCGCGCGGCGGTAGACGTCCACCGTCGCGTCGTCGGGGAAGTCCGGCGTCCGGGGGCCGGACCATTCGTGGATCAGCCGGCCGACCAACGCCGCGTCGTCCGCGGCGAGCTGACGCTCCGGTACCCACGGGCGCTGGAAACCCCAGATGTACGAGCCGGACCGGGACTGCGCGAAGTCGGAGAGCATCGAGGAGCGCCAGCGGCGCGGATGGGGCATCGAGGAGACCACGAGGCGGCGCACCAGCTTGGGACGCATCACCGCGGCGGTCCAGGCGAGGTAGCCGCCCATGTCATGGCCGACCAGGGCCGCGTCCGGTTCGCCGAGCGAGCGGATCACGCCGGTGATGTCGAGCGCCAGGTTGGCGGGGTCGTAACCCCGGGGCGTACGGTCGCTGCCGCCGACCCCGCGCAGGTCCATCGCGACGGCCCGGAAACCGGCGTCGGCCAGCGCGGTGAGCTGGTGGCGCCAGGTCCACCAGAACTGCGGGAAGCCGTGCAGCAGCAGCACCAGCGGGCCCTCGCCGAGCTCGGCGATGTGGAAACGCGCGCCGTTCGCCGCCACGTCCCGGTGGGTCCACGGCCCGTCGATCCGCACGGGCCCGCCGGAGCCGGCCGGGGCGGGTGAGGTGGTTGGGGCAGCTGGGGCGGGTGAGCCGCTCGGAGCGGCTGGGGTGGCCGGGCCGACCGAGGCTGCTGAGCCGGTTGAGCTTGCAGGGCCCGCAGAGCTTGCAGTGTCTGAGGCGCCGCCCGAGCCTGCCCGGCTGCCCGAGCCTGTCCGGCCGTCCCTGTCCGCAGGGGCTGCCTGACCTTCCGGGCCTACGGGGCCTACCGGGTCGAATGCGCTGGAATCGGGGACCGTCATGTGGACGAGCGTGCCACAGAGGAGCCCTTGTCCTTGACCGGAGCCTTCTCCATGGCCTTGCCCGTCAGCGTGCTGCCCGAGGCGGTCGGGAGGCTCTTCCTCGCCGTGACGGCGGGCCGCGGGTGCGGCTTGACGCCCTGCAGCACGGCCGCCGTCTGCTTCGCCGAAGCGATGGACTTCTCCGGCGGCTTGACCTTCCTGAACTTGAGCCAGCCGATCAGCCCGAGCAGGACGGCCAGGAGGAAGAACCCGCCGGCCACGATCAGGAACGACCACGCGAGACCCAGGCCCAGGTTGTGGATCCCGTAGGCGGCCGCGAAGCTCAGCATCGGCATCATGAACAGAAGCAGCACGGCCGCGACGATCAACGCCACACTGCCGATCGCCCCGCGCTTGACGTCCTGCCGCACCTCTGCCTTGGCCAGGGCGATCTCGTCGTGCACCAGTGCGGACATCTCGGCCGTCGCCGCGGCGACCAGCTGCCCGAGACTGCGGTCGGCGCTGCCCGCGTTGTTGCCGGGGTCGCTCATCCCTGACTCCCTCTCCAGTCCTGCTGCTCAACACATCTGGTGTCAGATCATGCCGGACTGTCCGGCTCGTTGCTCGCTGCCCCCGCCAGTTGGGCAAGGCGACGGTGCTCGGCCGCCTTCCTCTCGTGGATCGCGGCCATCCGCAGGTGGTACGCCGGGTCGCCCTGTTCGTAGATGTCCGGCACCCCGTCCTCGTCCTCGTCGAGCTCCTCGGCCTCGTGCAGCGCCCGGTATCTGCGTACCCGGAGCCTGATCAGTACACCGGAGAACACGGCGGCCGTCAGGGAGCCGATCAGTACGGCGGCCTTGATCTCGTTGATCACGCCCTCGTCGCCGGCGAAGGCCAGCTCGCCGATGAGCAGCGAGACGGTGAAACCGATGCCGGCGAGCGAGGCGACCGCGAAGACGTCCGCCCAGGCCAGCTCCTTGTTCAGCTCCGCCTTGGTGAAACGGGTGGCCAGCCACGTGCCGCCGAAGATGCCCACGGTCTTGCCGACGACGAGGCCCAGGACGACGCCGAGGGTCTCGGGCCGGATGAAGACGTTCGCCAGCGCGTCGCCGGAGAGGGAGACGCCGGCCGAGAAGAGGGCGAACAGCGGTACGGCGAGACCGGCCGACAGCGGGCGGACCAGGTGCTCGATGTACTCGCCGGGCGAGTGGGTCTCGCCGTCCCGCCTGGTGCAGCGGAGCATCAGACCCATCGCGACACCGGCGATCGTCGCGTGGACGCCGCTGTTGTACATCAGGCCCCAGATGACCAGGGCGAGCGGTACGTAGATGTACCAGCCGCGTACGTTCTTGCGCAGCAGCAGGTAGAAGACGGCCAGGCCGATGAAGGCGCCGGTCAGCGCCAGGAAGTCGATCTGCTCGGTGAAGAAGACCGCGATGATCAGGATCGCGAAGAGGTCGTCGACGACGGCGAGGGTCAGCAGGAAGGCGCGCAGCGCGTTCGGCAGCGAGGTGCCGATGACCGCGAGGACGGCGAGCGCGAAGGCGATATCGGTGGCGGTGGGCACTGCCCAGCCGTCCGTCGAACCTCCGCCGACCACGTTCACCAGCGTGTAGACGACGGCTGGGACCGCCATTCCGCAGAGCGCGGCGAAGACCGGGAGGGCGGCTGCCTTGGGGTCGCGCAGTTCGCCCGCGACCAGTTCCCGCTTGAGCTCGACACCCGCGACGAAGAAGAAGATCGCGAGCAGCCCGTCCGCCGCCCAGTGCTCCACGGAGAGATTGAGGCCCAGCGCCTGGGGGCCGAAGTGGAAGTCGCTGACGGACGCGTAGCTGGAACCGAAGGTGTTCGCCCACACCAGGGCGGCTATCGCGGCGACCAGCAGGATCATGCCGCCGACGGTCTCGGTGCGCAGAGCCTCAGCGAGGTAGTTCCGCTCGGGGAGGGACAGCCGTCCGAACAGGGTGCGGCGGGGCGAAGGGGGTGCGGGGGTGGGCGCGGCCACGAGTGGAGACCTCCGGGTCGGTACGGCAGCGATGGCATGGCTGATGCACTTGCCGACCAGACTTCCCGGCACACCCTGTGGAGATTTCTTATTGCTTTATTGACGCGACTGCCACTGTACCCGTGGTGTGCGGGGTTGTATCCGGTGATCTTCACCTTAGATGCCCGAGGGGCACCCGGCGCGTCTTGGGTTCCAGGAGTCGTTGCAACATCCCAGCTCAGGGGATGTTGCAATGGACTTCGAGATCCGCGGGGACCGGGCGCCTCAGGACTCTCGGAAGCTGACCCGGGAACGGGAGGCACACTCCCGTCTCGTGCGGCAGGGCTACAGCAACAACGCCCGCAGACCGCGGTTCGCCGCCCCAATGGTCATGATCGGCGAGCGCCCGGCCGAGGTCGAGGACCGGGCGGTGCCCGGACACTGGGAGGGCGACCTGATCACCGGCAGGAACGGCAGGTCCGCGGTCGGAACCCTGGTCGAGCGGGCCACCCGTTACGTGATGCTCCTGCACCTGCCTGGCGACCACGGAGCCGAAACCGTCCGGGACGCACTGGTGACCACCGTGAAGACCCTGCCCGCCCATCTGAAGCGGTCCCTGACCTGGGACCAGGGCGGCGAGATGAGCCGACACGGCGAGTTCACCGTCGCCACGGACATCCCGGTCTACTTCTGCGACCCGGCCAGCCCCTGGCAGCGCGGCTCCAACGAGAACACGAACGGCCTGCTGCGGCAGTACTTCCCCGAGGGCACCGACCTGGCCGCCCACACCCCCGAGCACCTCGCTGCCGTCGCCGCCGAACTCAACGGCCGCCCACGCAAAACGCTCGGCTGGGAAACCCCAGCCGAGCGCCTGCATGAACTACTCGCGGCTTGATCGAATCAACCACGTGTTGCGACGACCGCTAGAAACCGCGCGTTGCCGGATGCCCCTCGGGGACGTACCGCTCTGTTCTGTCTGCCGTGGTCAGTCCTCGGAGGAGGACGACGGCAGCTGGGCCTGGATCAGGTCCATCACCGAGGAGTCGCTCAGCGTGGTGACGTCTCCCACCTTGCGGTTCTCGGCGACGTCACGCAGCAGGCGCCGCATGATCTTGCCGGAGCGGGTCTTCGGCAGCTCGGCGACCGGCAGGACCCGCTTCGGCTTGGCGATCGGGCCGAGCGTGGCCCCGACGTGGTTGCGCAGCTCCGCGACCAGCTCGTCGGAGACGTCGGCCGTACCGCGCAGGATCACGAACGCGACGATGGACTGGCCGGTCGTCTCGTCGGCGGCACCGACCACGGCCGCCTCGGCGACCGAGGGGTGCGACACGAGCGCCGACTCGACCTCGGTGGTCGAGATGTTGTGCCCGGACACCAGCATCACGTCGTCGACCCGGCCGAGCAGCCAGATGTCGCCGTCCTCGTCCTTCTTGGCGCCGTCGCCCGCGAAGTACTTGCCCTCGAAGCGCGACCAGTAGGTGTCGATGAAGCGCTGGTCGTCGCCCCAGATGGTGCGGAGCATCGACGGCCACGGCTCGGTGAGGACGAGGTAGCCGCCCCCGCCGTTCGGAACCTCGTTGGCCTCGTCGTCGACGACGGTGGCCGAGATGCCGGGCAGGGCGCGCTGGGCGCTGCCCGGCTTGGTCTCCGTCACGCCCGGCAGCGGGGCGATCATCATCGCGCCGGTCTCGGTCTGCCACCAGGTGTCCACGATCGGGCACTTGTCGGCGCCGATGTGCTTGCGGTACCACATCCACGCCTCGGGGTTGATCGGCTCACCGACCGAACCGAGGACCCGGAGACTGCTCAGGTCGAACTTGGCGGGGATGTCGTCACCCCACTTCATGAACGTACGGATCGCGGTCGGCGCGGTGTAGAGGATCGTGACGCCGTACTTCTGCACGATCTCCCAGAAACGCCCCTGGTGCGGGGAGTCGGGCGTGCCCTCGTACATGACCTGCGTCGCGCCGTTGGCCAGCGGGCCGTAGACGATGTACGAGTGGCCGGTCACCCAGCCGATGTCGGCGGTGCACCAGAAGACATCGGTCTCCGGCTTGAGGTCGAAGACCGCGTTGTGGGTGTACGCCGCCTGCGTGAGGTAGCCGCCGGAGGTGTGCAGGATGCCCTTCGGCTTACCCGTCGTGCCGGAGGTGTAGAGGATGAAGAGCGGCTGCTCCGCCTCGAAGGCCTCGGGGGTGTGCTCGGCGGACTGCCGGCCGGTGATCTCGTGCCACCAGACGTCGCGGCCCTCGGTCCACGCGGTGTCCTGCCCGGTGCGACGGACCACGAGGACGTGCTCGACGGTGTCGATACGGGAGACGGCGTCGTCCACGGCGGGCTTGAGCGCGGACGGCTTGCCGCGACGGTAGCCGCCGTCGGCGGTGATGACGACCTTGGCGTCCGCGTCCTGGATGCGGGCGGCGATGGCGTCGGCGGAGAAGCCGCCGAAGACCACCGAGTGGGCGGCGCCGATGCGGGCGCAGGCCAGCATCGCGATGGCGGCCTCGGGGATCATCGGCAGATAGACGGCGACCCGGTCGCCCTTGCCGACACCGAGCTCGGTGAGGGCGTTGGCGGCGCGGGAGACCTCGTCCTTGAGCTGTGCGTAGGTGATCGCGCGGCTGTCGCCGGGCTCGCCCTCGAAGTGGATGGCGACCCGGTCGCCATTGCCGGCCTCGACGTGGCGGTCCACGCAGTTGTACGCGACGTTGAGCTTGCCGTCCGCGAACCACTTCGCGAAGGGCGGGTTGCTCCAGTCGAGCGTCTCGGTCGGCTCCGTGGCCCAGGTCAGGCGACGGGCCTGCTCTGCCCAGAAGCCCAGCCGGTCCGCCTCGGCCTGCTCGTACGCCTCCGCCTTGACGTTGGCGTTCGCGGCCAGATCGGCAGGCGGTGCGAACCGCCGCTCCTCACGAAGCAGATTGGCCAAGCTTTCGTTGCTCACGACATCTCCCATTCCCAGGGTGTCCGTTGTGTCCCAGGGCATAGCTCATCAGGCCAAAGGCCGGGTGACAAGTGTCTGCCCGGAATTGGTTTAGACCTGTGCCTCGTGTATGGAGACACGGTCCCGCATCCACGTGCGGTGCGACGCGGTACGGCGCAGTGCGGAGGGAGCTGTGCAATGCGCCGCGGCGCGACTCGGAGCAGTGCGGAGGCAGGACCACAAGGTCTCACGGACCTGGGACGAATGCGGTTCAGGCGCCCGTGCGTTCCAACTCGCCGGAATTGGGGGCGTCGCCGGGGTCCACCCGGTCGAAGACCTCGTCGAGCTCCAGTCCGCTGCTGGCCGCCTCGGTCAGCAGATAGGCCTGTGCCTCGCCCACGTGGAAGTACATGCCGTGCAGCCGGATCGTGCCCTCGGCGAGTCGCCGAGCCACCGATTCGTGTGCCCGCAGATGGTCCAACTGCTGGACCACATTGGTGAGGCAGAGCTGCTCGAGCGCGTCGGTCGGCAGTCGTCCGGAGATCCGGGCCCAGGCGTGGTGCCGGGATGCCATCCGCTCCAGGCTCGGCAGCCCATGTCTCAGCCACCGCCACAGGGACGTGACCGGATTCTCCTGGTCCGGTTCGGCGCCCAGCAGTGCCTGCATCGCTCCGCAGCCGGAGTGCCCGCAGACGGTGATGGACTCCACCTTCAGCACGTCCACCGCGTACTCGATCGCCGCACCCACCGAGTGGTCCCCCGACTCGGCGTTCGGCAGGGGCACCAGATTGCCGATGTTCCGCACGGTGAACAGGTCGCCCGGGCCACTTGCCGTGATCATGCTGGTGACGAGGCGGGAGTCCGC
The DNA here is from genome assembly GCF_042890955.1 of Streptomyces sp. NPDC001933. Taxonomy (NCBI): domain Bacteria; kingdom Bacillati; phylum Actinomycetota; class Actinomycetes; order Kitasatosporales; family Streptomycetaceae; genus Streptomyces; species Streptomyces sp. NPDC001933. The sequence goes on from NZ_JBIASS010000014.1 coordinate 112,228, forward strand.
GCAGGTGATGAAGAGCTGGGACGGGCGCTGCCCCTCGACGGCCAGCCGGGCCAGCTCGTCGCGCACCAGCGGAGCGGTGTTGCGCTGGAACGAACTCAGACCGCTGACCAGCCGGTTGCCGCCGGTCGGGCGGGGGGCTGCGGTGGCCGGCTCACGACCTGGGGTGTTGGCGTTGGCGCGGGTGTTGCCCGGGGCGCCGGGGGCCGTGCCGTGGGTCGCGTCGTGGGCAGCGTCGTGGGCCGCGTCGTGGGAGGTGCGGTGGTCGCCGCCGGGGCTGATGCGGCCGGTAGTGACAGCATTGCCGATGTTGCTGATATTGCCGACGTTGGCGGTACTGCCGGCATTGCCGATGTGGGCTCTGTCGGGGCGGGCGTCGGTGGACGGTTCGCCGGGGCCGTGGTCCGCTCCGGGCGTACGGCCGGGCTCGTCGTGGCAGTGGTGGTTGCGCCACGGTGTCCAGGGGCGGCAGCAGGAGTGCGCCGCCGAGGCGGGCTCGGCGATCCGGCTGCCGGACCTGCCGGTGAACACGACCCTGCCGCCATGGGCGGTCTGGGTGGTGCTCCAGTCCTGGATCGCCTCGTACGCCGCATGATCCATGAAGAAGCCGTCCAGCTCGACGACGGCATCCCCGCCCTGGGGCAGCTGGCCGAGCGTACGGCTGAGCCGGGGCACCGCGAGAAACGTCAACTGGCCGCGTACGACGACCAGATGCTGTCCGCCCTGATCGGTGACCGTGATCCGGGTCCGGGCCAGCCGGTGCAGGGCGACCGCCACTGCCACCGCGATGCCGATCGCCACGCCCTTCAGCACGCCGAAGACGACCACGCCGGTGATCGTCGCGCCGTAGACCAGGAATTCGCGGTGCTTATGGACGTTGCGGATGTGGGCGAAACTCACCATCTGGATCCCGACCATCATCACCAGCGCAGCGAGCGCGGCCAGTGGGATCCACTCCAGCACGGTGACCAGCAGTCCGGTGGCGAGCAGCACCCAGACGCCGTGCAGCACGGTGGAGGCGCGTCCGGTCGCCCCGGCGCGTACGTTCGCCGAACTGCGCACCGCGCCACCGGACACGGCCAGCCCTCCCACCAGCCCGGACAGTGTGTTGGCGATGCCCTGGGCGCGCAGCTCGCGGTCGAGATCGGAGCGTCTGGCGGGCAGGGCGAGCGGCGCGGCCGGAGTGGGCGGCGAAGGTGCGTGTGCGAGCGCGGGTGCGGGCGCCCCGGTTGAGGCCCCCGCCTGGGCGGGTGCCGACATCGCACCCGCACTGGGCCGGGCGGCCGTTCTCTCGGCGGCGCGGTCGGCCGACAGCTTGTTCACGGCCACCGCGGCGAGAAGTGATTCCAGGCTGGCCACCAGCATCACCGTGAAGACGGCGGTGGCCAGGGCGAGTACGGGGCCGTGCGGCATTTCGGGCAGGGCGTGCGAGCGCCAGGACGGCAGATCGACCCGGGCGATGCCGGGCGCGACGATCGCGGCCATCGCCGTAGCGGTCACCACCGCGGCGAGGGCGGCCGGAATCCGCCGTACGGCTCTGCCGACCCCGCCCGGAATCCGTGGCCAAAGGATCAGGATGGTGATGGTCAGTACGCCGATGAGCGGGGCGGCCGGGCTCACCCGGCCCAACTGATCGGGGAGCGCTAGGGCGTTGGCGACGGCCGAACTCTGTGGCGAGCCGCCGAGCACGATGTGCAGCTGGGCGAGCGCGATGGCCACGCCGATCCCGGCGAGGGTGCCGTGGACGATGGCGGGGCTGACGGCGAGGGCGCTGCGCGCCGCTCGCAGCGAGCCGAGCAGGATCTGGAGCAGCCCGGCGCCGATGGTGATCGCGCAGGTGGTGCGCCAGCCGTAGATCTGGATCAACTCGGCTGTGACCACGGTCAGCCCGGCGGACGGGCCGCTTACCTGGAGTGGGGTGCCGCCGAGCAGTCCGGCGACGATGCCGCCGATCGCGGCGGAGATGAGGCCGGCTTCCAGCGGGGCGTCCATGGCGACGGCAAGGCCGAGCGACATGGGGACGGCGAGCAGGAAAACCGTGATCGATGCGGACAGATCGGCGCCCGCGATACGGAATCGACCACCGCGCGGTGGCGGCGGGCTGTGTGGTCGCTTGACTCCCGAGGCGCGCGAGGGACGCGAACTACGGGATGTGCGGTTGTGACGAGTGGGGACGCAAGCAGACATGTTCCCGTCTCCTCCGGGCAGCGCGGTCGCGGAATGTAGTGACGCGGCCGTGGGTCAAGGCGTGCAGCGGCGGGGATTTCTCAACTCTCAGTAAACAGATCGTAATGGAGAGTAAATATCTGTGTCCACACTTGTGATCGAATGGGCAAGTCGATCACCCATTCAAGTGAATAAGCATCTTTTCATTCAATATGTCCTACTGATCTCGAGTGGCCGCGTGCGAACTTGACCGCGCCGTGTCGGCACTTCGACGCGAATAACCCGCAGGGAAGAGGTGGGCGGATGATGGCTGCCACGACGAGAGTCGTTTCGCGGAGGGCCGCCACGGAGAGGGCGGCCACCGGGCGGGTTGCCCTGGGCGTCGTGGCCGTCGCTCTGACCGCTGGAGTGGCCGGGTGCTCCGGCGGCTCCGGCGACGACACCGGAGCCGCCGGCCCGGGGGCGGCGGAGAAGGCCCCTGAGGCGAAGGAGGCCCCTGAGGCGAAGAAGGCTCCCGAGGTGAAGAGGGCTCCCGAGGTGAAGAAGGAGGCCCCTGAAGTCCCGGCCGCGCCCAACAGCGTTCTCCGGCTCATCGGCGACGGGTCCACCGCGTTCACCGGCAGCCAGCCGAAGCAGCCTGTGGCCAAGCGCCTGGCGCCCGGTCAGAAGCCGCCGCAGTTCGTGGTGTTCTCGTGGGACGGTGCAGGCGAGGACAGCCAGAAGCTCTTCTCCCGCTTCCGCGAGGTCGGCAGGAAGTACCACGCGAACATGACGTACTTCCTCAGCGGCGTGTACATGCTGCCGGAGGACAAGCGGGAGCTCTACGACCCGCCGAAGCACAACGTCGGCAGCTCCGACATCGGCTTCAACGACACCGAGGGAATCCGGAACACCATCACCCAGGTGCGCGGGGCCTGGGAGGACGGTAATGAGATCGGCACCCACTTCAACGGGCACTTCTGCGGCCCCGAGGGCGGCGTCGGGACCTGGTCCGTCGACCAGTGGAAGAGCGAGATCAGCCAGGCCAAGGCCTTCGTGAAGAACTGGAAGACCAACGACCCGGGCCTCGAAGCGGAGAAGCCGCTTCCCTTCGACTACGACAAGGAGCTCATCGGCGGCCGCACCCCCTGCCTGGAAGGGCAGAAGAACATGGTGGCGGCAGCACGGACGATGGGCTTCCGCTACGACTCCAGCGGGGTCAACAACCAGGTCTGGCCGAAGAAGAAGGACGGCGTCTGGGACCTCTCGCTGCAGCTCGTCCCCGTGCCGGGCCGCAAGTTCGAGACCCTGTCGATGGACTACAACTTCATGGTCAACCAGTCCGGCACCGAGACACAGGGCGATCCGGGCATGCACGAGTACTGGGGCAACCAGATGCGCGACGGCCTGCTCCAGGCCTTCTACCGCTCGTACGACGGGAACCGCGCCCCGCTGATCATCGGTAACCACTTCGAGTCCTGGAACGGCGGCACCTACATGCGCGCAGTCGAGGACACCATTGCGACGGTCTGCACCAAGGAAGGTGTCCGCTGCGTTTCCTTCCGGCAACTGGCCGACTGGCTGGATGCGCAGGACCCGGCGACGCTGGCGAAGCTTGCCACGCTCGATGTCGGCCAGGCACCCGAGGAGGGCTGGTCCGCGTTCCTCGACGGAACGGGGACTTCCGAAGCCGGCCGGGCAGCGGGTGCCGACAAGGCTCACGCGGGGCCGGGCGAGGACGAGAACAGCCGCTGAGCCGCGCGGCCTCCGGCCGTGACCGACGCGTCGTGCGCCGGACCGGCCGGATGGCGGGGCTGTGCGTCGGGCGCCGGACGGGCCGGGCGACGGGGCTGTGCGTCGGGCGCCGGACGGGCCGGAGATCCGATCCTGTCCGGCGCTCTGTGGAGATGACGGCTTCCGCCGGGAGGGGCGAAACCCGTACGGCAGGGCGCCGAGGGTTCAGGCGGGTTGAGCGGCGCCGTCCTGGGCGTAGCGCTCATCGAGAACGAAGGCGGGATCGACCTGGGCGGCCAGATCGGCGCCCGTCTTCTCGTTGCCCCAGCTCTCCGCGTTCTTCAGATGGAAATGGACCATCTGACGCGTGTAGCGCCCCCAGTCCCGCTGCTCGTACGAGTCCTCGGCGGCGTTCTGCAGCGCCTGCAGAGCCATCCGGTTGTCCGCCTCCAGCAGCTCGAAGCGAGCGGGGCGGCCCTTCTCCATCGCCCGCACCCAGTCGGAGTGCCCGACGCTGACCAGTAGATCGTCGCCCACCTCGGCGCGCAGGAACTCCAGATCGTCCTCGCCCTGCACCTTGTTGCCGATGACCTTCAGGGCGACCCCGAAGTCCCGTGCGTACTCCTTGTACTGGCGGTAGACCGAGACGCCCTTACGGGTCGGCTCCGCGACCAGGAACGTCATGTCGAAGCGGGTGAACATCCCGGAGGCGAAGGAGTCCGACCCTGCTGTCATGTCAACGACGACATAGTCGTCGGGGCCGTCGACGAGATGGTTCAGGCAGAGTTCGACCGCGCCGACCTTGGAGTGGTAGCAGGCCACGCCCAGATCCGACTCGGTGAACGGCCCGGTGGCCATCAGCCGGATCTCCCCGTCGTCCAGCCGGACCGTACGCGCGCATGCGTCATAGATCGGGTTGTCCTCGCGGACCCGCAGCAGTCGTGAGCCCTCGCCGGGCGGAGTCGTCTTGATCATCGTCTCGCCGGAGGCGATGCGGGGGTTGCTGCCGCGCAGATACTCCTTGATCAGAGGCAGGTGCGCTCCCATGGCGGGCAGCGCCGCGGCCTCCTGGTCGTCGAGGCCGAGCGCGGCCCCGAGGTGCTGGTTGATGTCGGCGTCCACCGCGACGACATGGGCTTCATTGGCGGCGAGGTGGCGGATGAAGAGCGAGGACAGCGTTGTCTTGCCGCTGCCGCCCTTCCCTACGAAAGCGATCTTCATGTTCACCTAGGGTAGCGGTGCGATCGCGTTCTGCTGTCGCACTTCGTGAAGAAGGCCACTCCCGGGCGGTATCGGCACGGTGGACGCGTAGCCTCGCTACTTATGAGTACGCCTGCCCCTGATCCGCTCGCCGCCCTGGGCACCCTGCCGGGGGTCGCCGACGCGGTGGACTCCGTACGCAAGGCCGTCGACCGGGTCTACGGTCACCGCGTCATGCGGCGCCGCAGTAATGAGGTCACCGCGGAAGCGGCGCTGCGCGGTGCCCGTGGTTCGGCGGCGCTGTCGGGCGCCGACTGGAACCTGGAGGAGGTGCGCCGGCGTGCCGACTTCAGTGGTGACGGCGAGGCGCACGTGATCGGGGCGGCTCTGCGGCTGACCGCCGAAGCGGGCCAACTGCTCTCCATCTGGCGGCAGTCACCGCTGCGGGTGCTGGCGCGGCTGCATCTGGTCGCGGCCGGCGGAGCGGTACCCGACGACACCGTCGGCCGGCCGAGGCTGGCGGGCGAGCCCGTGGACGAGCCGCTGGTCGAGGCGCCGTTGCCGGCTGCCGACGAGGTGGCCGGGCGGCTGGAGGGACTCTCCGGGCTGATTCTTTCCGGCACTTCGGCGCCCGCGCTCGTCACGGCGGCGGTGGTGCACGGCGAACTGCTCGCCCTGCGTCCCTTCGGTTCGTACAACGGGCTCGTCGCACGGACCGCCGAGCGGATCGTGCTGATCGGGAGCGGGCTCGACCCCAAATCGATCTGCCCGGCGGAGGTGGGTCACGCCGAGCAGGGGCGGGCGGCGTACGTCGCGGCGTTCGAGGGTTATCTGTCGGGGACGCCGGAGGGCATGGCAGCCTGGATCGCGCACTGCGGACGCTCCGTGGAGCTGGGTGTCAGGGAGTCGACGGCGGTGTGCGAGGCGCTCCAGCGCGGGGCCGCGTAGAGGTCCCGCAAGAAGCCGCGTGGAAGCTGCGCAAGAAGTCGCGTAGAAGTCGCGTGGAAGTCGCGCAATGGGGAAACGGCTGGATTTCGGACCGAGGCTGCGAGCCCGTCGGGTGCCGGTTTCGCGGTGTGCGTCGCGATAAAACCACCGAGGTAACTTCATCGCGGTAACTCGCGAATTGTCTTCGCCATGTCGACTTGTCGAGTCGACTTCACTCCCCGGTAAAAGGGTTGCGGCGGTACCGTCCTCGGTACCGCCGCTGGCATGTCTACCCAGTTACCATGCGTCCTCGATATATGCCCATCAGGTCGGGATGCTTTGCCCGTTCCCTGGTGCGGCTGGCCCGTAATCGACGGGTCGACGTCGCGTGGGTGCTCGGTTTTCATGCTCGGTCCGTGGGGCCGTCTCTGCGTTACAGGTAATCCTCTCGGATGTCCTTGGTCTCGCGGGCCGTTGAGTCATTTGTACTCCAGAGCCGGGGTGAGCGGTAGTGCTGGCCCCACTTCTTTACTTTTAGGTTCAATTACGGGCGAGTTGGATATTTCGCGCCGGCCGTCGAGTCGGCGTGCCGGGCCGTCGCTCGGGAGGTCGCGCCGGGCCGTCGCTCAGGGGTGCGTCAGCGCGTCAGGCGGAAGCCGCGGCGCGGCGGCGCGAGGAGTACCAGACCAGTCCCGCCGTGACGGCGGCCGCGCCCACCGCTGCCGCCGCGACCAATGCCGGACGTGGCGGCAGTGAGAAAGCGGGCAGTCGCTGCTTGAGCCGGACCGGCCGGTCGAAGACGAGAATCGGCCACTCGCGGAAGGTCGCCTCGCGCCGCAGCGCGCGATCCGGATTGACCGCGTGCGGATGGCCGACCGACTCCAGCATCGGTACATCCGTGGCGGAGTCGCTGTATGCGTAGCAGCGTGAGAGGTCGTACCCCTCCGACACCGCGAGGGCCCTGATCGCCTCGGCCTTCGTCGGCCCGTAGGCGTAGTACTCGACTTCGCCGGTGAAGCAGCCGTCGTCGCCGACGACCATTCGGGTGGCGACGACCCGGTCGGCGCCGAGCAGCTCGCCGATCGGTTCGACGACCTCGGCGCCCGAGGTCGAAACGATCACTACATCGCGTCCGGCGGTGTGATGCTCCTCGATGAGCGTCGCCGCTTCGTCGTAGATGATGGGGTCGATCAGCTGGTGCAGGGTCTCGGCGACGATTTCCTTCACTTGCTGGACGTTCCAGCCCTTGCAGAGTGCGGAGAGATATTCCCGCATCCGCTCCATCTGGTCGTGATCTGCGCCCCCGGCAAGGAACACGAACTGTGCGTACGCAGTGCGCAGTACAGCGCGGCGGTTGATCAGTCCGCCTTGGTAGAAGGACTTGCTGAAGGTCAGCGTCGAAGACTTCGCAATGACCGTCTTGTCCAGGTCAAAGAAGGCGGCTGTGCGCGGCAAGAAGCGGTTTTCCACAAGGCAGAGCATAGGGGGACATCATTCGGCGTAAACTCCGGTGCGTGGGTTTGCCTGAGAAGGCTCTCGGGTACACCATGGAAGTCACGGATCGTTCGCGACCGTGCTAACCCGGTCCGGCTCCTCCCCCCCCGAGTCGGCCGTGGGGACGACCCCCGCTCTCCCCCCCGGCGGGGGTCGTCGCATGTCCGGACGCGTTTCTGTTGTTCGGAATCAAGCATTCCGCCCCCCGTTTCGGTCTCTGCGGCCCGCTTCTCGGGCTGCCGTCTCCATCATGACTCGTCACGGTGCGTAGCGGAAGGGCTGCACTCCGGAAGTCGCCGGTATGGGCGACGGAGATATTCACAACGGTGGAGTTGTCCACAGTTTTCGAGCAAGATCCACACGATTTTCCGAAGCGCTGCACGGTGATTCCAGCCGCGAAGTCCGCGGGTTGTGGAATCGCCGATCCCGGAACGCTCCGAGATCACCGCGAACCGCGATGAAGGTGCAGTGAGAAGGGGGGCGGAGATCGTGGTCGAGTCCATCGCGCGGGATCCTCTGCCGGCCGCCGGAGGGCGGCAGGGCGGACCGCTGATCGTGACCGAGGATGTGGAACTGCTCGACGATCTGCTGAGGCTGTGTGCGGCCGCCGGAGCGGAACCGGAAGTTCATCACTCGCCACCCGAGAACAGGGGCAGCTGGGAGCAGGCTCCGATGGTTCTCGTGGGCGACGATGCCGCCCAGCGCTGCCGAGGGGCGGTGCGCAGGCGGGGCGTGATGCTCGTCGGCAGGGAACAGGACGCCCCGGATGTCTGGCGCCGAGCCGTGGAGATCGGGGCCGAATATGTGCTGAGGCTGCCCGATTCGGAGAGCTGGCTCGTCGACCAGATCGCCAACGCGGCGGAGGGGGTGGGCCGGCCGGCACTCACCGTGGGGGTGATCGGCGGACGGGGCGGCTCGGGCGCGTCCACACTGGCCTGCGCCCTGGCGGTGACCGCGGCCAGGGCCGGGCGGCGGACGATGCTGATCGACGGCGACCCGCTCGGCGGTGGCATCGACGTGCTGCTCGGTGGCGAACGGGCCGAAGGAATGCGATGGCCGGATTTCGCCCACTCCAAGGGGCGGGTCGGCGGGGGTGCGCTGGAGGAGTCACTGCCGGCGCTGCACGGGCCGCGGGTGCTCAGCTGGGGCCGCGACGACTGCGTGACCATCCCGCCGCAGGCCATGCAGGCCGTGCTGGCCGCCGCACGGAGGCTCGGCGGGGTGGTGGTCGTCGATCTGCCGCGCCGGGTCGACGAATCGGTGGCCGAGGCGCTCGCGCAGTTGGACCTCGGGCTGTTGGTGGTCCCGGGGGAACTTCGTGCGGTCGCGGCGGCGAAGCGTGTGGCGTCGATGGCCGGGATGATCCTGGACGACCTTCGAGTGGTGTCCCGCGGGCCGTACGCGGCGGGCCTCGACGAGCGGTGGGTGGCACAGGCACTGGGGCTTCCGCTCGCCGGTGAACTCCCCGTCGACGCCGGGCTGCTGGCCGCCCAGGACGGCGGCGCGCCTCCGGGTGGCAGTGCGCGCGGTCCGCTGGCCCGGTTCTGCGCGGCGTTCTGGGAGCGGGCACTCGCCCCGGAAGGCGCAGGAGGACGAGCCGGTGGGGGTGCGTCATGACCCAGACGCTGCTCGACGCCGTACGGCAGCGGCTCGCGCAGAGTGGCACCGCGCCGACGCCGGCCGGGGTCGCGGCGGCGCTGCGGGCCCAGGGGCGGCTGCTCGGGGACGCCGAAGTGCTCGGTGCGGCCGATGAGTTGCGGGGCGAGTTGGTCGGGGCCGGGGTTCTGGAGCCACTGCTCGCAGATCCGGTGGTGACGGATGTGCTGGTCTCCGCGCCGGACCGGGTCTGGGTGGACCGGGGTGGCGGCCTCGAACTCACCGGGGTGACCTTCACGGACGCGGCCGCGGTGCGCAGGCTGGCGCAGCGGCTGGCCGCCGTGGCGGGGCGGCGGCTGGACGACGCCCGCCCCTGGGTGGACGCGAGGCTGCCGGACGGCACCCGGATGCATGCCGTGCTGCCGCCGGTGGCCGTCGGCTCGACGTGCCTGTCGCTGCGGGTGGTTCGGCCCAGGGCCTTCTCGCTGGCGGAGCTGGTCGCGGCGGGGACGGTGCCGCCCGGCGGTGACCGGGTGCTGCGGGCTCTGGTGGAGGCCCGGGTCTCGTATCTGATCAGTGGAGGGACGGGGGCCGGGAAGACGACTCTTCTGTCGAGTCTGCTGGGCGCGGTCGGGGAGCGGGAGCGAATCGTGCTGGCAGAGGACTCGGCGGAGCTGCGGCCGGACCATCCGCATGTGGTGCGCCTGGAGTCGCGCCCCGCCAACCAGGAGGGGGCGGGCCGGGTGACCCTCCGGGATCTGGTGAGGCAGGCCCTGCGGATGCGGCCCGACCGGCTGGTGGTCGGAGAGGTGCGGGGCGCGGAGGTCACCGAGCTCCTTGCCGCCCTGAACACCGGCCACGAGGGCGGTTCGGGGACGGTCCACGCCAATGCGGCCGAGCACGTACCGGCCCGTCTTGAGGCGCTGGGGACGGCGGCGGGGCTGGATCGGACGGCGCTGCACAGCCAGTTGGCGGCCGCGCTGTCGGTGGTGGTCCATCTCGTACGGGACCGGACCGGGCAGCGGCGGATCGCCGAGGTGCAGGTTCTGGAGCGGGACGCGGCGGGGCTGGTGGTGACCGTGCCCGCGCTGCGCTGGGGCGCCGATGGATTCGAGCGGGAGCGGGGCTGGGAGCGGCTGCGGTCGCTGATCGGGGGTGCGCTGTGACGGGGGACGCGTCGATGGGGCTGTCGGTGGGCGTGAGTGGTGCGGTGGCCCTGTGCGTCGGGACGGCGGCCTGGCTGGTGGCGGCGCAGGACCGTGGCCGGCGGAGGGCCAGGGTGCTGTTTGCCGACGGGGAGGTCCGGCCGCCGCTGCGAGTGCTCCGGGAGCGGGCCGTGGCGTGGCTGCTGGAGCGGTCGAGGCAACGGCGGGAGTGGCTGTGCCTCCCGGTGGCGCTGGTCGTCGCCGTGCTGGGGGAGTCCGTGCTGCCGCTGCTGGGTGGGGCGGCGGCCGTGCCGCTGGTGCGGCGGTGGCTGCGCAGACGGGCCCTGGGCAAGGAACGGGAGCGCCGGGAAGCCGGGGTGGTGGCACTGTGCGGCGCGGCCGTGGGCGAACTGCGGGCCGGACACGAACCCGGGCAGGCGCTGCTCGTCGCCCTCCGGGGCAACGGGGTGATGGGGGCGGCTGAGGCGGGTGTGTCCGCTGCGGCGCGATTCGGCGGCGACGTGCCGGGAGCGCTCGCTCAGGCGGCGCGGGAGCCAGGGCTGGACGGACTCGCCGGGGTGGCGGCCTGCTGGCGGGTGGCGGTCGACGGCGGGGCCGGGCTCGCGGCGGGGCTGGACCGCCTGGAGGGCGCGCTGCGGGCCGAGCGGCGCAGACGGGAGGAACTGCGGGCCCAACTGGCGGGTGCCTGGTCGACGGTGGCTGTGCTGGCGCTGCTCCCGGTGCTGGGTCTGGGGCTGGGGGCGGCGCTGGGGGCCGATCCGTTGCGGGTGCTGCTGCACACCCCGGCCGGGCTGGTCTGTCTGGTGACGGGCGGACTGCTGGAGGCGGCCGGCCTCTGCTGGGCGGCCCGGATCGTACGGGCGGGGGAGGCGGGGTGAGCGGGGTCGCCCATGAAGCCGTGCACCGGGTGGCGGCGGTGTGCGCGGTGGTGAGTGCGGTCGCTTGTCCGGCCTTCGCCCTGGCAGGGCTCGGGCGTAGGCGGGCGGTGCGCCGCCGGGGCGCGGCACTGCTGGCCTTCGGCGGGCCGGAACGCAAGCGCGAGCGTTGGGGTGGGCGCGGGGACGGGCGCGGACATACGGCGCCCAACGCCCGGGTGAAGGAGTGGATCGCGCCGCTGGGCGCTGTGGCGGTGGGCTGGGTCCTGGTCGGCGGTCTGCCGGGTTGCGCGGCGGGGCTGTTCGGGGCGTACGGCGCCTGGCGGTGGCAGCGGGGCCGACGTGGCACCGAACCGGGAGCCGGACTCGCGGAGATGGCTGAGGCCGCACGTCAGCTCCCGTTGGCGGCCGATCTGTTGGCGGCCTGCATCTCCGCCGGGGCCGGGCCCCGGGAGGCGGCCGAGGCGGTGGGTGAGTCGCTGGGTGGGCCCGTCGGCAGGTGCCTGGCGCGGACGGCCGCGGAGATCCGGCTCGGTGGTGAACCTGCGGCGGCCTGGGGGCGGTTCGGAGAGATGCCGGGTGCGAGTGCGCTGGCCCGCTGCCTGGAGCGGGCGGGGTCGACCGGGGCTCCGGCAGCGGATCCGGTGGCACGGCTGGCCGAGGCGATGCGGGCCGAACGTGCGAGTGCGGCCGTGGCGCGCGCCCAGCGGGCAGGCGTGCTGATCACCGGTCCCGTCGGGCTCTGCTTTCTGCCCGCTTTCCTGACGGTCGGGGTGGCGCCCGTGGTGATCGGCCTGGCGACCGGACTGCTTCAGGCCAAATGACCGAAAAATGTCAATGAAAATCCATTCGATATGAATTACCGATTTCACGGGGGTTGAAATGATTCAGCGAATCAGGGGCTGGGTGCGTGGCATGGCATTCCGGGCCCGGTCGGACAGCGGAATGACGACATCCGAATACGCGGTGGGGACGATCGCGGCCTGTGCGTTCGCGGCGGTGCTCTACAAGGTGGTCACCAGCCAGCCGGTGATGTCCGCATTGCAGTCGCTGCTGAAGGACGCGCTCGATGCGAAGTTCTGAGAGCGGTCCCGGAGCGTGCGCCGGAGGCCGTTCCCGTGTCGAGGGCGGGAGACGGGGCGTCCGGGCGTCGGATCGGGGCGCGGTGACTGCGGAAGCGGCCATGGCGGTTCCGGTGCTGGCGATGTTCGCCCTGGCGCTGGTCTGGGCGCTGATGGCCGCCTCCGCCCAGATCCGGTGCGTGGACGCGGCGAGGGCCGGGGCGAGGGCGGCCGCCCGTTCCGAGCCGGAGGCACAGGTGCTTGAGGTGACCCGTTCGGCGGCACCCGGGGGAGCCGAAGTCGCGATGGAACGGTCCGGGGAACTGTGGCGGGTACGGGTGGCGGCTCCGATGCCGGGGTCGGGCCCGCTGGCCCTGACGCTGCACGCGGAGGCGGCCGCACTGGCCGAGGACACGGTGGGGGTGACGCAATGAACCGGACGGGAGGGAGGTGGCGGGCGGCTGCGCTCGCGTGGCTGCGGGCAGCCGTCCCTGCGCGGCTGGGCAGGGCTGGGCGGAGCGAGGACAGGGGGCTGGCCACGGTGTGGGTGGCGATGACCACGGCCACGCTGTGCGCGGTGTTCGCGGTCGTGCTGGCGCTCGGGCAGGTGGTGGCCGTTCGGCACCGGGCGGGCGGTGCGGCGGATCTGGCGGCGCTGGCCGCGGCCGACCGGGCCCTGCAAGGTCCTGGGGAGGCATGCGGGGCCGCCGAGAAGGTGGCCGCGGCGCAGGGGGCCGTGGTGGTCCGGTGTTTGGTGCGCGGGGAGATCGCCGATGTGACGGCCCGGGTGAGTTTCGGGCCGTACGAACCGGCGGTCAGGTCCCGGGCCGGTCCTCCGGCGGCTGCTCCCGCATCTCCGGCGCTTCCGCCTCCCGCACCGGAGCCGAATTCGGCTCCGGCGGCTGCGCGGGGTTCGGTTCCGGCGGCTCTTCGGGGTCCGGTTCCCCGGGGGGCGGGGGTGCGTATCGCAGGAGTTCGGTGAGGAGGCGGACGGCGCCACGCTTGTGCAGCGGTTCGTTGCCGTTGCCGCACTTGGGGGACTGGACGCAGGACGGGCAGCCGGCCTCGCACTCGCAGGACGCGATCGCCTGGCGGGTCGCGGTCAGCCAGGCACGGGCTGTGTGGAAGGCCCGCTCGGCGAATCCGGCACCGCCCGGGTGGCCGTCGTACACGAAGACCGTGGGCAGCAGGGTGTCCGGGTGCAACGGCACGGAGACGCCGCCGATGTCCCACCGGTCGCAGGTGGCGAAGAGCGGCAGCATCCCGATCGACGCGTGCTCCGCGGCGTGCAGGGTGCCGCCCAGGATCTCCGGATTGATACGGGCGGCGTCGAGCTGGTCCTCGGTGACCGTCCACCAGACGGCTCGGGTCCGCAGGGTGCGGGGCGGCAGGTCCAGCTTGGTCTCGCCGAGGACCTCGCCGGTGATCAGCTTGCGACGCAGGAAGGAGACGACCTGGCTGGTGACCTCCACGGAGCCGTAGCAGAGCCGTCCGTCACCCCACGGGATCTCGGTGTCGGACTCCAGGACGGCGATGGAGGTGGTGTCGCGGGCGGTGGTCGAGTACGGCGGGACGGCCTCCTCGACCAGGGCCACCGAGTCCTCCAGGTCCAGCTTCCGGACCAGGTAGGTGCGGCCCTGGTGGAGGTGGACGGCGCCTTCGTGGACGGCGGTGTGCGCGGCCGATTCGTCGACGGTGCCCAGCAGCCGGCCGGTGCCCTCCTCGACGATCTGGACGGGGCGGCCGCCCTCGCCACGGATGTCGGTGAGGTCCGCGGCTCGTTCCCGGCGGGTCCAGTGCCAGCCCGATGGCCGCTTGCGCAGCAGCTTCGCGGCCTCCAGTTGCGGCAGCAGTTCGGGCACGGCCGGGCCGAAGAGTTCCAGGTCGAGCCCGGTGAGGGGGAGCTCCGCGGCGGCGGCGCACAGATGGGGGGCGAGTACGTACGGATTGTCCGGGTCGAGGACGGTCGACTCCACGGGCTGCTGGAACAGCGCCTCGGGATGGTGGACGAGGAAGGTGTCCAGCGGGTCGTCGCGGGCCACCAGGACGGCCAGGGCGCCCTGGCCGGAGCGTCCGGCGCGGCCCGCCTGCTGCCACAGCGACGCCCTGGTGCCGGGATAGCCGGCGATCACGACGGCATCCAGGCCGGAGACGTCGATGCCGAGTTCGAGGGCGGTGGTGGCGGCCAGTCCGAGCAGTTCCCCGGAGTGCAGGGCGCGCTCCAGGGCGCGGCGTTCCTCGGGGAGGTAGCCCCCGCGGTAGGCGGCGACCCGGGCCGGCAGGGAGCGGTCCACCTCGGCGAGGCGCTCCTTCGCGATGACGGAGATCAGCTCGGCGCCGCGCCGGGAACGCACGAAGGCGACCGAGCGGACGCCCTGGACGGTGAGATCGGTGAGCAGGTCGGCGGTCTCGGCGGTGGCGGTGCGGCGGACAGGGGCGCCCTTCTCGCCGTGCAGGTCGGTCAGGGGCGGCTCCCACAGCGCGAAGACCAGCTCGCCGCGGGGTGAGGAGTCGTCGGCGACCTCCTTGACCGGGAGACCGGTGAGGCGGCCGGCCGCGACAGAGGGTTCCGCCGCGGTGGCGGAGGCGAGGAGGAAGACCGGGTCGGCTCCGTAACGGGCGCACAGCCGGCGGAGCCGGCGCACGACCTGGGCGACATGGGAGCCGAAGACGCCGCGGTAGGTGTGGCACTCGTCGATGACGACGAAGCGCAGGGCGCGCAGGAAGGAGGACCAGCGGGGGTGGGACGGGAGTATCCCGCGGTGCAGCATGTCGGGGTTGGTCAGGACGTAGTTGGCGTACTGGCGCACCCACTCGCGTTCCTCGACCGGGGTGTCGCCGTCGTAGACCGCGGGCCTGACGGCGTTGCCGAGCGGTGCCGCGAGCTGCTTCACGGAACGCCTCTGGTCGGCCGCCAGGGCCTTGGTGGGCGCCAGGTACAGGGCGGTGGCGCCGCGGCCGTTCGGGGCCTCGGAGCCGTCGAGCAGGGCGCTGAGGACCGGGGCGAGGTAGGCGAGCGACTTGCCGGACGCGGTTCCGGTGGCGATGACCACGGATTCGCCGTCCAGGGCGTGCTCGGCGGCGGCCGCCTGGTGCGCCCACGGATGTTCGATTCCGGTCCGCTGGATCGCGGCGACGACTTCCGGCCGGATGCGATCGGGCCAGATGGCATGGGTTCCCGCGCGCGGGGGCAAGTGCTCCGTATGAGTGATGCGCGCGGACCGGCCCGCCACTGCGGCGAGCCGGTCGAGGACCATGGCGGGAGAGTGACTGGTGTCGCTGTTCCCGGGTGGTCGACTGGGGCGGTGATTCTTGGCCATCGGCACCGAGTGTGTCACTGGCGTGACGGACAATGGCCCCAAGCCGTCGTGCATGGCTGCTGGTAAGTGATTGAATGCCATCGCGGCTGGCGATCCGTTCCCTGGCTCCGCCGGGGAGACCGAGGGGCGACCGCTCGATAGCAAGGTGCTGGAGGATCCGTGGACCTGTCCTTGTCGACTCGCAATGTGTCCGGCCCTGGTGGCGACCGTACGGTCGTCGAGGTCGGTGGCGAGATTGATGTGTATACCGCGCCCAAGCTGCGCGAGCAGTTGGTCGAGTTGGTGAATGACGGCAGCTACCACCTGGTTGTCGACATGGAAGGCGTCGACTTCCTCGACTCCACCGGCCTCGGCGTGCTCGTGGGTGGCCTGAAGCGTGTCCGGGCCCATGAGGGCTCGCTGCGCCTGGTCTGCAACCAGGAGCGCATTCTCAAGATCTTCCGAATCACTGGTCTGACCAAGGTGTTCCCGATTCACACCACGGTCGACGAGGCCGTCGCGGCCACCGACTGACGGTCGGCCGTGGCCGGTCCGCCGGTCGGGCCGGCCCAGGCCGGTCCAGTACGCAGCCGACGCACCGGCGGCCCGCCAGGCGGCCGGTGCGAAGCGGGCGTGCCTGACGGCCGACTGCCGCGTGGCAGACCGATCGCACGGTCGGGTTGTCGCCCGGTGGCCGGGCGGTCAGGTGGCCCGGCGGCCGGATGGTCGGTCGTGGAGCCGGATGACCGGTGCTCCGGTCGGCCGGGTGCTCGGACGACCGGGCCGGTCGGTGTTCGGCCGGTCGGCGTGAGCCGTTTGGCGGTCGGCCGGTGGGCTGTCGTTCGACCGGCTGCCGGCCGGGGCCGTTCGTTCGGCTCGTCCGGTTCGTTCGGTGACCGTTCGTTTGCGAGCGGTCACGCTGCCGGACGGATGTCTGTCGGTCCGTCGGCCGACGGCTGTACGTCGCTTCCGGCGGCGTCCGGTGGTCGACGACGCGATCGACGCGATCAGCGAGATCGGCGAACCCGCGAGTCGTCGGATCTGAGAAGAAGCGCGAAGAAGAACGAAGAAGTGCGAAGAAGAGCAGGGACGCCGGGCAGCGCGCCCGGACCCCTGGGATGCACGCCCGTACGTCTGAGGGGGATCGCATGGCCACCGTTGAACTCCGCTTCAGCGCCCAGCCCGAACACGTCAGGACGGCCCGCCTCGTGGCGGCCGCCGTGGCGCGCCGGGCAGGGGTCGACGAAGCCGTGCTCGACGAGGTCAGACTCGCCGTCGGTGAAGCCTGCAGCCGCGCAGTCGGGCTGCACCGCAGCCATGACATCACCGCTCCCGTCTCCGTCGCCCTGATCGAGGAGGAGAAGTCCTTCTCCGTCGAGGTGGCCGACGAGGTGCCCGGCCCCGGGGCCGATCCCGCTCTCGGCGGACCCGTAGGAGCCTCCGCGACACGCGGCGCCACGCCCGGCGGTGGGCTCGATGAGCCTGATCGCGAGAGCGACGCCGATGGCGAGGACGAGATGGGCCTCGCGGTCATCAGCGGCCTCGTCGATGATGTGGAAGTCAGATCGGGGGCCAAGGGCGGAGTGATCCGCATGAGCTGGCCGAAGACACCCCCGACCGTGCTGTCCTGATGCCGTGAGCGTGCTGCCATGACGCTGCTCCCCTGAGGCGCCACGGGCGACGCATGCGCGTGGGCGGCCCGCCGTCCCGATCCGCCCGCCCCGGTCCGGTCGAACCTCTTCCCCGGTCCATTTCTTGATCCGTCTTTTGAGGCCCTGCTGAGCAGGGCCTTTTTCATTTATGCGTGATCAATGATCTGCAGAAAATGTGCCTGCCCCATTACTGCATTCGGACCCCTCCGAGAGGGCGATCATTTACCGATCGGCGGGTGAAGGTCAATTACATTTACGGCGCACTGTTTTGATCAGCTCTCGCTCCCTACAATCCGTCCACGTCTTGAGCGCTGAGCGTCGAGGAGGACGTATGGCGGAGTTCTTCAACACCCCACTGGCAGGATCCGCGCAAGATTCCGCATTTTCCGCACCTTCCGGCCGGTCCGCTTCACTGGCGGCCGCGGTTCTCACCGATGACAACCGTGTCATCGTGAGCGTCGTCGCGGTCGTCGCCGTCGCTGCCCTGGTCGTCGCCAGACTGCTGGTGCGCCAGGTGCTGGCGGCCGGTGAGGGCACCGACCGCATGAAGGAGATCGCGGCCGCCGTCCAGGAAGGCGCGAATGCCTATCTGGCCCGGCAGTTGCGCACAGTCGGCATCTTTGCCGTCGTGGTCTTCTTCCTGCTTCTGCTGCTACCGGCCGACAACTGGTCGCAGCGCGCGGGCCGTTCGTTGTTCTTCCTGGTGGGTGCGCTTTTCTCGGCGGTCACCGGATACATCGGGATGCGGCTCGCGGTACGCAGTAATGTTCGTGTGGCCGCTGCTGCGCGAGAGGCGACTCCCGCGGAAGGCGAGCCGGAGAAAGATCTCACCGCTGTTTCGCACAAGGCGATGAAGATTGCTTTCCGTACCGGTGGCGTGGTCGGCATGATCACCGTGGGCCTCGGCCTGCTCGGTGCGTCCTGTGTCGTGCTCGTCTATGCCGCCGACGCCCCGAAGGTGCTGGAGGGCTTCGGCCTCGGGGCCGCACTGATCGCCATGTTCATGAGGGTCGGTGGTGGCATCTTCACCAAGGCCGCGGACGTCGGCGCCGACCTCGTCGGCAAGGTCGAGAAGGGCATCCCGGAGGACGACCCCCGCAACGCCGCCACCATCGCCGACAACGTGGGCGACAACGTCGGCGACTGCGCAGGCATGGCGGCCGACCTGTTCGAGTCGTACGCCGTGACGCTCGTCGCCGCGCTCATCCTCGGCAAGGCCGCCTTCGGCGACGCCGGACTGGCCTTCCCGCTGATCGTTCCGGCGATCGGCGTGATCACCGCGATGATCGGGATCTTCGCGGTCGCCCCGCGCCGCGCCGACCGCAGCGGAATGACCGCGATCAACCGCGGATTCTTCATCTCCGCGGTGATCTCGCTGGTACTGGTGGCCGTGGCCGTCTTCGTCTACCTGCCGTCCTCGTACGCGGAACTGGACGGTGTGACCGACGGCGCGATCACCTCGCACGGTGGCGACCCGCGGATCTTCGCCCTGGTCGCCGTCGCCATCGGCATCGTGCTGGCCGCCCTGATCCAGCAGCTGACCGGTTACTTCACCGAGACCGGCCGGCGCCCCGTCCAGGACATCGGCAAGTCCTCGCTGACCGGTCCGGCCACCGTCGTACTCGCCGGTATCTCCATCGGCCTGGAGTCCGCCGTCTACACGGCGCTGCTGATCGGCCTGGGCGTCTACGGGGCGTTCCTGCTCGGCGGTACGTCGATCATGCTGGCGCTCTTCGCGGTGGCCCTGGCGGGAACCGGGCTGCTCACCACCGTCGGTGTCATCGTCGCCATGGACACCTTCGGTCCGGTCTCGGACAACGCGCAGGGCATCGCCGAGATGTCTGGTGATGTCACGGGTGCCGGTGCGCAGGTCCTCACCGACCTGGACGCCGTCGGCAACACCACCAAGGCCATCACCAAGGGCATCGCCATCGCCACCGCCGTTCTGGCGGCGTCGGCGCTCTTCGGCTCGTACCGCGACGCGATCGCCATGGCGGTCGACGACGTGGGGGCCAAGGCCGGCGCGATGACGCTCAGTCTGGACATCTCGCAGCCCAACAACCTGGTGGGCCTGATCCTCGGTGCCGCGGTCGTCTTCCTCTTCTCCGGGCTCGCGATCAACGCGGTGTCGCGGTCCGCCGGGTCCGTGGTCTACGAGGTGCGGCGGCAGTTCCGCGAGCACCCCGGGATCATGGACTACAGCGAGAAGCCGGAGTACGGGCGCGTCGTCGACATCTGCACCAAGGACGCCCTGCGCGAGCTCGCCACACCCGGTCTGCTGGCCGTTCTGGCGCCGATCGCCGTCGGCTTCACGCTCGGTGTCGGAGCGCTCGGTTCGTATCTCGCGGGTGCCATCGGGACGGGCACCCTGATGGCGGTCTTCCTCGCCAACTCCGGTGGCGCGTGGGACAACGCCAAGAAGCTCGTCGAGGACGGCCATCACGGCGGCAAGGGCAGCGAGGCCCATGCCGCGACCGTCATCGGCGACACGGTCGGCGACCCGTTCAAGGACACGGCGGGACCGGCGATCAACCCCCTGCTCAAGGTGATGAACCTGGTCGCCCTGCTCATCGCCCCGGCGGTGGTGCAGTTCAGCTACGGGCAGGACGCGAGCGTCGGCGTGCGGGCGCTGGTGGCGGCGCTCGCCCTCGGGGTCATCGTCGGCGCGGTCTATGCCTCCAAGCGGCGCGGAATCGCCGTGGGCGACGAGGATCCGGGCGACGGGGACGGAGGCAGGGACGGAGACGGGAACAGGCCGGCCAGGTCGCCCGGCCAGGCAGCCGTTTCATGAACCGATGGCCGGGGCCGGGCGGTGACACGTAGCCGGCCCAGGCTCAATGACCGGGCGGACGGCGCATTCTGATGCGCCGTCCGCCCGCTCGCATCTCGGGCCCGGTGCCCGTCCTCGGCTGATCCGCCCGATCCGTGCACCGCTCGTGTGCTTGCTCGTACGTGTGTTCCCGAACGGCGGAGGGCTGTGTGGGTGAGTTGTATCTCCCCTGTTTCCCTTGGTGCAAATGGCTACAAAAGGCCACTCATCGGACGCCCGGCATCCGGATGGAGTGCGCTCGCCGTGTAAGTTCCGGGGCCGAGAGCCTTGGAAGGGACCGATCCGGTGAACAAGAAGCTTGCGGCCGCGCTGTCCGGCGGCGCGGTACTGGTACTTACGCTGTCGGGCTGCAGCGACGACAACAGCGACGAGGTGAACGACTGGGCCAAGAAGGTCTGCGACCAGGTCCAGCCCCAGCTTCAGAAGATCGCGAACGCCAACGCCGCCATCCAGCAGCAGACCGCGGACAACAGCAAGCCCGCCGACGTCCAGAAGACCGACTCGGCCGCCTTCCAGCAGATCTCGCAGGCGTACAAGGCACTGGGCGCGGCAGTCGAGTCCGCGGGCCCGCCGCCGGTCGACGGCGGCGAGACCACGCAGAAGGAAGCCGTGAAGGAGCTCGAAGCATCCTCCGCGGCGTACGCGAACCTGCAGAAGAAGATCGACGCCCTGGAGACGAAGGACCAGGCGAAGTTCGCCGACGGGCTCAAGGGCATCGCGGACGAACTGAACAAGATCAGCACCAGTGGTGACGAGGCGTTGAAGAAGCTTCAGTCCGGCGAGGTCGGCACCGCCATGGCGAAGCAGAAGGGCTGCCAGAAGCCGACGGCCTCGGTGCCGCCGAAGGCCGACACGTCGCCGTCCACGGCGCCTTCCGCCTCGCCCAGCAAGAAGGCGTGACCCGGCGGCAGCAGCGCCGGTAACTGTTCCCGCGATGCGCGGTCGCTGCGACGCGCGGCTGTCGCGCCGGACGACGTGCCGGAGTGGCGGCCGCGCCGCATGACGTGTCGTACGGACGGCCCGGCCGCCCCGATGGGCGCCGGGCCGCTGCCGTTGTCAGTGGGAGCGGCCACAATGGGTGGGTGAGTACGACCAGCCTCCCCGTGCCCGACCGTTCGCCCCGGCTCCGCGAAGCCCTGCTTGCCGCCGCTTTCACCGCCGACGGGCTCCTCGACCTGCTCGGTGCGCCCGCCTACGCCGCGCTCGCCCGCAGCGAGACGGTCCCGGCGCTGCGCGCCACCCGGGGTGATGCTCCGCTGGACACGCTGGTGCGGCTCTTCCTGCTCCAGCACCCGGTGCCGTACGAGCGGGCCCGCGCCGCGCTCCCGCTGGCCGAGTGCGTCGAGGACGGCTGGGTGGCCCACGTCGGTGACCAGGTCCGGGCCGCGGTCGACGTACGTCCGTACAGCGGGCCCGAGGGGCAGGACTGGTACATCGTCTCCGACCTGGGCTGTGCCGTCGGCGGCGCGGGCGGCATCGGCTCGCGCGAGGAGGGCGTGGTCCTGGGCGTCGGCGGGGCGTCCACCACGCTCGCCGGGATCACCGTCCGTACGCCTGTCGCCTCCGCGCTCGACGTCGGCACGGGCTCCGGCATCCAGGCGCTGCACGCCTCGCAGCACGCCACCCGGGTCACGGCCACCGACCTCAACCCCCGTGCACTGGACTTCACCCGGCTGACGCTCGCGCTGTCCGGGGTCGCCCCGGCCGAGCTGCGCCAGGGCTCGTTGTACGAGCCGGTCGGCGCCGAGACGTACGACCTGATCGTCTCCAACCCCCCGTTCGTCATCTCGCCCGGTGCCCGTCTCACCTACCGCGACGGCGGCATGGGCGGTGACGATCTCTGCCGGACCCTGGTGCAGCAGACCGGCGACCGGCTGAACGAGGGCGGATACGCCCACTTCCTCGCCAACTGGCAGCACGTCGAGGGCGAGGAGTGGCAGAGCCGGCTGAGTTCCTGGGTTCCGTACGGCTGCGACGCCTGGATCGTGCAGCGCGAGGTCCAGGACGTCACGCAGTACGCGGAGCTGTGGCTGCGCGACAGCGGCGATCACCGTACAGACCCTGCCGAGTACGCCGCGCGGTACGACGCCTGGCTGGACGAGTTCGAGGCCCGCAAGACCAAGGGCGTCGGCTTCGGCTGGATCACCCTGCGCAAGTCCGCCGCGGCCGCCGCCGGCAACCCGTCCGTCGTGATCGAGGAGTGGCCGCACGCGGTGGAGCAGCCGCTCGGACCGGCCGTAGAGGCCCATTTCGCCCGTCAGGACTACCTCCGCGAGCAGGACGACGCGGCGCTCCTGACCGGGCACTTCACCCTGGCCGCCGAGGTCGTGCAGGAGCAGGTCGGCCTGCCGGGCGCGGAGGACCCGGAGCATGTGGTGCTCCGTCAGAACCGGGGCATGCGACGTGCGACGAAGGTCGACGCCGTGGGCGCCGGTTTCGCGGGGGTGTGCGACGGCACGCTGCCGGCGGGCCGGATCCTGGACGCGATCGCCCAGTTGATGAACGAGGACCCGGTGCTGCTGCGCGACCGGACCCCGCAGGCGATCCGGCTGCTGGTCGAGGAGGGCTTCCTGGAGCCGGTTCCTTCGGCGGGCTGATGGCGCGGGTCCGGTGCGGCAGGGCCGGTGCGGCAGGACCGGTGGTGCGCCGGTCGTGCTGAGGGCCTTCCTCGGGCTCCGTTCCTTCCCGGGTGCGTACCGCCGTACGTAAGGAAGGGCCCCACGATCAGCGGATTCGGGTTCGCCGTCGGCGGTGCGTCGTGGAGGGGGCGGATTCCGGATCGGGCGCCGGACGGAGCTGCGCGCGGAGTTGCGGACGGAGTCCCGGGGCAGCTCGTCGGCCGGTTCGTGGCGGGAGCCCCGCCGGGGACCTGGCCGGACGTCCGTCCTGCGGTCACGGGGTGGAGGCGGATGCGGGTGGAACCGGCCATTCACCCGGGGTTCGCATGGCCGACGTCCTGGGGTGGCAGCCTCCCCCTGGCCGGACGGCACCCGCCCCGGCCCGGCCAGGAACAGGGAGGCGTACGGCATGGAGAGCGGACCCGCGGTCTTCGCCGGATCGGCATTCGCGCTGTTCGGCGCCGCGCTGCTGCTGTGGACGGGGGCGCGCGTGCTGCACCGCGCGCCGGTGGCGCACGGTGTGAGCCCCGTGGCCTCCGCCGCGCTCGCCACTGTGTTCGGCGTACTCTTTCTCGTCCTCGGCGTGTGGTGCTTCACCCGCATCTGATCCACCGCCCACCGGTCCGGCCGGAAACCCGCAGCGCACAGCAGGCAGTGGCGGGGAACACGCCCGGACCGCAGGCGGCCCGCCACCGGCGTCCGCAGCGCCGCCACAGCACCCGGAAACCCGCAGGCAGTGACCGCGCACACGGCGGACCGGGCGGTCCGGGCGGCAGGAATGGCGGAAGTCGGGTTACCGTTCGAGTGGCCGTTGCGGGCTTTTGCCGTTTGACACGGGGGCGGGTTGTACCGTCACACTCCGCAGCGACAGCACCATCGGCAGCGTCATCGCGCTGCCCGGATGCCCACCGAGCGTCGACCGGAGAGAAGAGCGAAGTTGTCCCCGACCAGCGAGACCGCACAGGGCGGCCGCCGACTCGTCATCGTCGAGTCGCCTGCCAAGGCGAAGACGATCAAGGGCTACCTCGGCCCCGGATACGTCGTCGAGGCGAGCGTCGGGCACATCCGCGACCTGCCGAACGGCGCCGCAGAGGTACCGGACGAGTACACCGGCGAGGTCCGTCGGCTCGGCGTCGACGTCGAGCACGACTTCCAGCCCGTCTATGTCGTCAACGCGGACAAGAAGGCCCAGGTCAGGAAGCTCAAGCAGCTGCTGGCCGAGTCCGACGAACTCTTCCTCGCCACCGATGAGGACCGCGAGGGCGAAGCCATCGCGTGGCACCTGCAGGAAGTCCTGAAGCCCAAGGTCCCGGTCCACCGGATGGTCTTCCACGAGATCACCAAGGACGCGATCCGGGCCGCCGTCGCCAACCCGCGCGAGCTCAACCAGCGCATGGTCGACGCCCAGGAGACCCGCCGCATCCTCGACCGTCTCTACGGCTACGAGGTCTCGCCGGTCCTGTGGAAGAAGGTCATGCCGCGCCTGTCGGCCGGCCGTGTCCAGTCCGTGGCGACCCGTCTCGTCGTCGAGCGGGAGCGCGAGCGCATCGCCTTCCGCTCCGCCGAGTACTGGGACCTCACCGGCACCTTCGCCACCGGCCGCACCGGTGACGCCTCCGACCCGTCGAACCTCACCGCCCGCCTCAGCGCGGTCGACGGCCGCCGCATCGCCCAGGGCCGCGACTTCGGTCCGGACGGGCAGCTGAAGTCCGCCTCCGGCCAGGTGCTGCACCTGGACGAGACGAACGCCCGCGCCCTGGCCGCCGCGCTCGCCGGCTCCTCGTTCGCCGTCCGGTCCGTCGAGTCGAAGCCGTACCGCCGCTCCCCGTACGCCCCGTTCCGTACGACGACCCTCCAGCAGGAGGCGAGCCGCAAGCTGGGCTTCGGGGCCAAGGCCACCATGCAGGTCGCGCAGAAGCTGTACGAGAACGGCTTCATCACCTATATGCGTACCGACTCCACGACCCTCTCGGACACCGCGGTCTCCGCGGCACGGGCGCAGGTCACCCAGCTCTACGGCGCCGACTACCTGCCGGACAAGCCGCGCACGTACGCCGGCAAGGTCAAGAACGCGCAGGAGGCGCACGAGGCGATCCGCCCCTCCGGCGACCGCTTCCGCACCCCCGCCGAGACCGGCCTCACCGGCGACCAGTTCCGGCTCTACGAGCTGATCTGGAAGCGGACCGTCGCCTCCCAGATGAAGGACGCGGTCGGCAACTCCGTCACCGTCAAGATCGGCGGCCGGGCGAGCGACGGCCGGGACGCCGAGTTCTCCGCGTCCGGCAAGACGATCACCTTCCACGGCTTCATGAAGGCGTACGTCGAAGGCGCCGACGACCCGAACGCCGAGCTCGACGACCGCGAGCGGCGCCTGCCGCAGGTCGCCGAGGGCGACGCGCTGTCCGCCGAGGAGATCTCGGTCGACGGCCACGCCACCAAGCCGCCGGCCCGCTACACCGAGGCCTCGCTGGTCAAGGAGCTCGAAGAGCGCGAGATCGGCCGCCCGTCGACGTACGCGTCGATCATCGGCACGATCCTGGACCGCGGCTACGTCTTCAAGAAGGGCACGGCGCTCGTTCCGTCGTTCCTCTCCTTCGCCGTGGTCAACCTGCTGGAGAAGCACTTCGGCCGGCTCGTCGACTACGACTTCACCGCGAAGATGGAGGACGACCTCGACCGCATCGCACGCGGTGAGGCCCAGTCCGTGCCGTGGCTCAAGCGCTTCTACTTCGGTGCGGGCGACGACACGGCCGGTGCGGGCTCGGCCTCCGACGCGGGCAACGGCGACGGCGACCACCTCGGCGGTCTCAAGGAGCTCGTCACCGACCTCGGTGCGATCGACGCCCGCGAGATCTCCTCGTTCCCCGTCGGCAACGACATCAAGCTCCGGGTGGGCCGCTACGGCCCGTACATCGAGCGCGGTGAGAAGGACGCCGAGGGCCACCAGCGCGCGGACGTGCCGGAGGAACTGGCGCCCGACGAGCTGTCCGTCGAGTACGCGGAGGAGCTGCTGGCCAAGCCGAGCGGCGACTTCGAGCTCGGCGCGGACCCCGTCACCGGGCACCAGATCATCGCCAAGGACGGGCGCTACGGCCCGTACGTCACCGAGGTGCTGCCCGAGGGCACCCCGAAGACCGGCAAGAACGCGGTGAAGCCGCGGACCGCCTCGCTCTTCAAGTCCATGTCCCTGGACACGGTGACGCTCGCCGACGCGCTCAAGCTGATGTCGCTGCCGCGCGTCGTCGGCGAGGACGCCGAGGGTGTCGAGATCACCGCGCAGAACGGCCGCTACGGCCCGTACCTGAAGAAGGGCACGGACTCGCGTTCGATCACCTCCGAGGACCAGCTCTTCGACATCACGCTCGAAGAGGCCCTCGCGATCTATGCCCAGCCCAAGCAGCGCGGCCGGGCCGCGGCCAAGCCGCCGCTGAAGGAGCTGGGCACGGACCCGGTGAGCGGGGCTCCGGTCGTGGTCAAGGACGGCCGCTTCGGCGCCTACGTCACCGACGGCGAGACCAACGCGACGCTGCGCACCGCAGACAGCGTCGAGGACATCACGCCGGAGCGCGGCTACGAGCTGCTCGCCGAGAAGCGTGCCAAGGGACCCGCCAAGAAGAAGACGGCGAAGAAGGCCCCGGCCAAGAAGGCGACCGCGAAGAAGACGGCCGCCAAGAAGACCACGGCGACCGCCAAGAAGACGGCGGCGAAGAAGACGACGGCGGCCGCGAAGAAGACGACGACCGCCAAGAAGGCGACCGCGGCGAAGAAGGCCACCGCGGCGTCCGTGGAGGACTGAGCGGCGTCCGTGGAGGACTGAACCGAGCGGTGGGGCCGAAGCGTCCCGGGGGGCCGGATTTTCCGGCCCCTTCGGCGTTCGCACGGGATTCCGGCGGGGCGGGCCGGAAGCACCGGAACGGCTCGGGCGCCCGTATGTTCGGACGGGGCCCCCGGGGACCCCGCCGCTCCGGATAGGCTGGGCGGATGACGCGAGCCGAGCAGCCAACGGTCGTGAGCCCCACCTCCGACACACTTGCCGCAGACTCACGCGAGCGCGCCGTACGAGCCCTGTTGCGTGTTCCCCCGCTGAAGCGGTTGTGGAGCGCGCAGCTCGTCGGCAGTACCGGCGATGCACTCGCCCTTCTCGTGCTGGTGCTGATGTCGCTGCAAGCGGCGGTCCTTGAGGGCTCATTCGGGACCGGGTACCGAGGTGCGGCCTTCGCCGTCGCCGCGGTGTTCGGTGCCCGGATCCTTGCCACCCTGCTCTTCGGAGCCGTACTCCTGGGGCCGCTGACGACGCTCACCGCGCCCGGCGGACCGCTGGACCGGCGGTGGCTGATGATCGGGACGGACGGGCTGCGGCTCGCGCTGCTGGTCGTCGCGCCGCTGTGGATCGACTGGATGCCCGACAAGGCACTCATGATGATCCTCATCACCGTCTTCGTCGTCGGCGCGGCCGAGCGCCTGTGGACGGTCGCCAAGGACGGCGCCGCCCCCGCGCTGCTGCCCGCCCCGCCCCCCGAAGGCGCGACGGTACGCCCGCTGCCCGACCACCTCGACGCACTGCGCCGGCTCTCCGTCCGTACCGACTTCGCCGCGATCCCGCTGGCGGCGGCCGCACTGCTGATCGCCACCCTCATCGGCAATCTGCTGGGCTCGGGCCTGGAATGGTTCTCGATCCACCAGGCGGCCCTCGGCTCGTACGTCGCGGCCGGGCTCTTCTCGGCGTCGATCTCCATCCTGTACTTCCTGGAACTGCCCGGTACGCAGACCCCGCGCCCGCGCTCGCCGCTGGAGGGCCTGCGACGGCCGTCGAGCGGCAGCGGACCCGACAAGGGCCGCACCGGATCCGTCCCGCTGGTCGTCGGAGCGTCGGCCGCCGTCGCCGGAGCCATCGCCGCGGCCGCCGCCGTCTCGGTGCTGCACGCCGCCGACCTGGGCGGCGGACCCGCCACCTTCGCACTGCTGATCCTCGGCCTGACCGGCGCCACCGGGGTCGGCATCCGGACCGCGGAGAAGGTGCTGCCCACCCTGTCGCGGCGCCGGCTGCTCTCGCTGGCCACCGCCGTCACCGGCCTCGCGCTGCTCGCCATGGGCCTCGTGCCGGACACGGCGACCGTGCTGATGATCGCGGTGCTCGCCGGTTACGCCGCGGGCGTCGCCGCCCACACCGGTCATGTCCTGGTCGACCAGGAGACCGAGGAGTTCCGCCGGGCCAGGACCACCGAGCACCTCCAGGCCGTCGTACGGGTCCTCATCGCGCTCGGCGCGCTCGCGGGCCCGCTGCTGGCCGCCGCGATCGGCGCCCACCGGCTGGGCTCGGGCGACTTCGTATTCGAGCACGGTGGAGCGGCCTTCACGCTGATGCTGATCGGCGCGCTGCTGCTGCCGGTCGCCGTGATCGTCCTCGCGAAGACGGACGACCGCTCCGGAGTGCCGCTGCGCCGCGATCTGCGTGAGGCGCTGCGCGGCGGCGACCCGGCGGTCGCCCCCGCCGCGACCGGTTTCTTCATCGCTCTGGAGGGCGGCGACGGCGCGGGCAAGTCCACCCAGGTCGAGGCGCTCGCCGACTGGATCCGCGCCAAGGGCCACGAGGTCGTCGTCACCCGCGAGCCGGGCGCGACGCCGGTCGGCAAGCGGCTGCGCTCGATCCTGCTCGACGTCTCGTCGGCCGGGCTGTCCAACCGGGCCGAGGCGCTGCTGTACGCCGCCGACCGCGCCGAGCACGTCGACTCGGTCGTCCGCCCGGCGCTGGAGCGGGGCGCGATCGTCATCTCCGACCGCTACATCGACTCGTCCGTCGCCTACCAGGGCGCGGGCCGCGACCTCTCCCCGACCGAGATCGCCCGGATCTCGCGCTGGGCGACGAGCGGCCTCGTCCCGCACCTGACGGTGCTGCTGGACGTCGACCCGGAGACCGCGCGGGAACGGTTCACCGAGGCCCCCGACCGGCTGGAGTCCGAGCCGCCGGAGTTCCATGCCCGGGTCCGGTCCGGCTTCCTGACGCTGGCCGCGGCCGACCCGACCCGTTACCTGGTCGTGGACGCGGGCCAGGATCCGGAGTCGATCACCACGGTCGTACGGCACCGGCTCGACCAGCTCCTTCCGCTCTCCGAGGCCGAGATCAAGGCCCAGGAGGAGGCGCGCAAGGCCGCCGAGGAGGAGGCCAGGCGCAAGGCCGAGGAAGAGGCGGCCCGCAAGGCCGAGGAGGAGCGGCTGGAGCGCGAGCGGCAGGAACAGCTCGCCAAGCTCCGTGCCGAGGAGGAGGAGCGCAAGGCCCGCGAGCTGGAGGAAGCACGCCGGCGCGAGGCCGAACGGCAGGCGGAGGAGGCCCGGCAGCGGGCCGAGGAAGCCCGTCGGGTGGCCGAGGAGGAGCGGGTCCGGCGGGAGGCCGAGGAGGCTGCCCGCGAGGCCGAGCAGGCCAGGCTGCGCAGGCAGGCCGAGGAGGAGGCGCGGCTGCGCAAGGAGGCCGAGGCGCTGCGGCTGGAGAAGCAGCGCAAGGCCGAGGAGGCGCTGCTGCGCGCCGAGGAGGCCCGCAGGCGTGCGGAGGCCGAGGCCGCCGCGGCGGCGGAGAAGGCCCGGGCGGAGGCCGCCGCAGCGGCGTCCGTGCCGGAGAACGAGATCACGGTGCCGACGCCGATCGTCAACCCGAACGACGTGACGCAGCAGGTGCCCGCGCCGGACAGCTCGCCTTCCGACGAGGCCGAGACGGCGATGATCCCCAAGATCCACGACCGGTCCGGCCGTGCCGGCGGCTCCGGTGCGGCGGGTGCCGCCGACGAGACGACGGTTCTTCCCCCGGTACGGGAGACGAATCCGGCGGACCGTATTCCGCGGGGCATCTTCCGCGACGAGCGCCCGGCGAGCCCCGCGCCGGAGAGCGAGAACGAGCGCACCCGCGAGCTTCCGCAGGTCGGCGGCTGGGAGGACCAGCAGCGTCCGGAGCACCGGGAGCGCTCCGGCCGGCGGCCTCGTCCCGACTGGGCCGAGGAGACCCCGCTGGACGATCTGCCGACGCTGGCGGACGAACTGCTGGGCGATCACCGCGACCAGCCGGACGACGAGGGCTCGGGCCGCTCGGGCCGGGAACGCCGCCCGCGCCGCTGATCCGTGCCGGCTGCCGGGCGGGACGTCCCGCCCGGCAGCCGGCACGCCTTGTTGCCGGGATTGTCAGACCCGTCCCCCACAATGGGAGTCGGATCGGGGAATCCGGATCGGCAAGCAGCGACCGGCAACAACAAGCAGCGACGAGCAGGAAGGGCGGTGACCCATGACCGTATGGGACGACCTGGTCGGCCAGGACCGGGTGCAGGAGCAGCTCGGCGCCGCCGCCCGGGACGCCGATGCGCTGGTCACCGCCCACTCGGCGGGGGAGCAGGTCCCTCCGGGGTCGAAGATGACCCATGCCTGGCTGTTCACGGGGCCCCCGGGCTCGGGCCGTTCCACCGCCGCCAGGGCCTTTGCCGCCGCCCTCCAGTGCACCAGCCCCGACCGCGCCCTGGGCGGTGCGCCAGGCTGCGGCTTCTGCGACGGCTGCCACACCAGCCTCATCGGTACGCACGCCGACGTCGAGGTGGTCCGTACGGACCTGCTCTCCATCGGTGTGAAGGAGACCCGCGAGCTGGTCCGCCGCGCCCAGCTCTCCCCGGCCGTCGGCCGCTGGCAGGTCATCGTCCTGGAGGACGCCGACCGTCTCACCGAAGGCGCGGGGAACGTGCTGCTGAAGGCGGTCGAGGAACCCGCGCCCCGCACGGTGTGGCTGCTCTGCGCGCCCTCCCTCGAAGACGTGCTGCCCACCATCCGCTCCCGCTGCCGTCACCTCACGCTGCGCACGCCCCCGGTCGACGCGGTCGCCGACGTCCTGATCAGGCGGGACGGCATCGACCCGGAGCGGGCCGCGTCCGCCGCCCGGGCCACGCAGGGCCACATCGGCAGGGCCCGCCGCCTCGCCACCGACGAGCGGGCCCGCTCGCGCCGCGCCGCCGTGCTCAAGCTCCCGTTGCGGGTCGAGGACATCGGGGGCTGTCTCAAGGCCGCCCAGGAGCTGATCGACACCGCCACCGACGACGCCAAGCAGGTCTCCGAGGAGGTCGACGCCAAGGAGACGGAAGAGATGAAGGCCGCGCTCGGAGCCGTCGCCGGGGGACGGCTGCCGCGCGGCACCGCAGGGGTGATGAAGGAGCTGGAGGACCGGCAGAAGCGCCGCAAGACGCGTACGCAGCGCGACAGCCTCGATCTGGCGCTCACCGATCTGACCGGCTTCTACCGCGACGTCCTGGCCATCCAGCTGGGCTCGGGGATCGCCATCGCCAACGCGGACGCCGAGGACGCGCTCGACCGGATCGCCCGCTCCTCCACGCCCGAGGGCACCCTGCGCCGGATAGAGGCGGTGATCGCCTGCCGCCGGGCGCTGGACCGCAACGTGGCGCCGCTGCTCGCGGTGGAGGCGATGACAATGGCCCTGCGCGCGGGCTGACACCACGGCCGGGGCGCGGCTGCCTGCCCGTGGGCGACCCGTCCGCCCGGCCCCATCCGCACCTGCCGGGCCCACCGAGCCCGTCCGGCGCCCACCGCCCCCACTCGCGAATCCGTCGTACCGGCGGCCGATCCGCACCACCCCGTTCACGATCGCTCATTCATGATCGCGCGTTCACTCGTCCGGGGAGCGAATCGGGCGAGTCGTCACAGGGCGACTACGCTCCGAGGATGAACACCAGGCGCTCGCTCCGTATCCTCGCCACCACGCTCGGCACCGCCGGCCTTCTCATCTCAGGCTGCACCAGCGGCAGTTCGACGAGCGCCTCGCCGTCCACATCGCCCGCAGCGTCCGCGCCGGCCGTCCCCGAAGCGCTCAAGCCGTACTACGCGCAACAGCTGAAGTGGCGGGACTGCGGCGTCGAGGGATTCCAGTGCACCACGATGACGGCCCCGCTGGACTACAAGAATCCGGACAGCGGCGACATCAGGCTGGCCGTCTCCCGCAAGAAGGCCACCGGTCCCGGTGAGCGGATCGGTTCCCTCCTGGTGAACCCGGGCGGACCCGGCGGTTCCGCCATCGAATACCTCCAGAGCTACGCGGGCGTCGGCTACCCGGCCCAGGTCCGCGCCCGGTACGACATGGTCGCCATCGACCCGCGCGGAGTGGCCCGCAGCGAGCCCGTCGTATGCCTCACCGGTCCGCAGATGGACAAGTACACCCAGGTCGACCAGACCCCGGACGACGCGGCCGAGGTCACCGAGCTGGACAGCGCGTACGAGCAGTTCGCGAGCGGCTGCGAGGACCGCTCCGGCGAGATCCTGCCCCATGTCTCCACCGTCGAGACCGCCCGCGACATGGACATGCTGCGAGCCCTGCTCGGTGACGAGAAGCTGAACTACGTCGGGGCGTCGTACGGCACCTTCCTCGGTGCGACGTACGCGGGGCTCTTCCCCGCCCGGGTCGGCCGTCTGGTCCTCGACGGCGCGATGGACCCGTCGCTGGACGCCGTCGAGCTGAACCGCGACCAGACCGCGGGCTTCGAGACCGCGTTCCAGGCCTTCGCCGCCGACTGCGTGAAGAAGGCGGACTGCCCGCTCGGCACCACCTCGACCGCCGATGCGGCCACCCGCCTGAAGCGGCTCTTCGCGGACCTCGACGCCCGGCCGATCGCCACCGGTGACTCCCGCAGGCTCACCGAGTCCCTGGGCACCACCGGGGTCATCGCCGCCATGTACGACGAGTCGACCTGGCCCCAGCTCCGCGAGGCCCTCGCCGGCGCCCAGAAGGGCGACGGCTCCGGCCTCCTGGCCCTGTCGGACAACTACTACGAGCGCCAGCCGAACGGCACGTACGCCAACCTCATGTTCGCCAACGCCGCCGTGAACTGTCTGGACCAGCCGCCCGCCTTCGCCGACGCCGAGGCCGTCACCCGGGCCGTCCCCAGCTTCGAGAAGGCCTCTCCGGTCTTCGGCAAGGCCTTCGCCTGGGCCGCCCTGAACTGCGCAGACTGGCCGGTCCCGCCCACCGGCACCGCCCACCGCATCGAGGCGAAGGGCGCCGCCCCGATCGTGGTGGTCGGCACGACCCGCGACCCCGCCACCCCGTACGAGTGGGCCGAGTCCCTCGCAGGCCAGCTCTCCTCCGGCACCCTCCTCACCTACCAGGGCGACGGCCACACGGCGTACGGCCGCGGCAGCGACTGCATCGACACGGCGATCAACACCTACCTCCTGGAGGGCACCCCGCCCACCGAGGGCAAGAAGTGCACCTGACCACCCCGCCTCGCCACTGACCTGCGAAAACGGCCCGGAGCGGGGCTGGTACGGAGCACCCCCGGAAACTGTGTAGACTTGGCGACGCTGCTGATCGCACCATGGTGCGACAGGGCGTGCCGCCTTAGCTCAGTTGGCCAGAGCAACGCACTCGTAATGCGTAGGTCTCGGGTTCGAATCCCGAAGGCGGCTCGGAATTACCCCAGGACTCACTCGCCGTGACCTGGGGTTTTTTCATGCCCGGGCATGCCGAGCCGCACGGCGAGGACGTCGTGGAAGTGCTTGCGTGAGCGGGGTCGACGGCGACGGCGAGCATGAGCGTGGCCGCGCCGTGCCGGAGGTCGTGCAGCCGGTTCGGCGGGAGGCCCGGATGCGGCGACGAGCCGTTGGCGTCGCGGATGTCCCTGAACATCTCGCTGAGGTGGCTGACACGGAGCTGCTCGAACGACGGTTACCGATGCGCGGCTTGAGGTGCACTCGGATGTCGGTTTCATAGCGGCTCGGGCCGGACTCCCGAATGCGCGAGACCGAGACATCCACGCGCGGCTCCGTCGGGGGCGTCGGTGCGCAGGGAGCGGCGTGCTTCAGCTGTGGTGTGCGTGTTCTTCGTGAGCGGGGAGTCGTGGCGGCCGGCCGCCAACGCGTTGTCCGGGGCTCAGGACCACGAACTGGCCCATCATTCCCTGGTCCTCGTGGTACAGCATGTGGCAGTGGAACATGTACGGGATGTTCGGGTCCGAGTAGTCGGTGAACCGCATGATGAGGCTCATCGCCGTACCGGGAGGCAGGAGGACCGTATCCTTCCACCCGGACAGTCCCGGGGGCGGCTGCTGTCCATTCACCGACAGGACCTGGAACTGGACGTCGTGCACATGGAAGCTGTGCAAGGTGCCGTCGCCGCTGTGTACATCCCAGATCTCGGCGGTGTCCTTGCGCACGGCGACATCGATGCGGTCCGTCTGCATCTGCCTGCCGTTGATCCGGTGCTCGGCGAGTTCGAATGTCCGGGTCCTGGTGGCCGAGGTCTCCGCGATCCGGGGGATGTGTGCCAGCCGCGTCGGAATGCGGGGTGAGGCGGTCAGCGTGGAGGCCGCCCGCAGTTGCAGTACGTCGAAGCGGTCGGATCCGCCGTCCTGCTGGACGAAACCGCTGCCGGTGGCCGGCGAGTCGCTGCGCAGCACCAGGCGTTCACCGGCTCTGACCTCGACCACGATCTCGGCGCGCTCGCCCGGTGCGAGTTGCACCCGGTCGGTGGTGTGGGGTGTCGGCAGCAGTCCGCCGTCGGAGGCGATCTGGTGGAACGTGCGGTTGTCGGCGAAGTGGAAGTTGTAGACACGTGCGTTGGAGCCGTTCAGCAAACGCAGCCGTATTCGCTCGGTGAGGACGTCCAGGTAGGGCCCGTGTACGCCGTTGACCAGCAGTTCGTCGCCGAGGAAGCCGGTGG
This sequence comes from Streptomyces sp. NPDC001933, assembly GCF_042890955.1. Taxonomy (NCBI): domain Bacteria; kingdom Bacillati; phylum Actinomycetota; class Actinomycetes; order Kitasatosporales; family Streptomycetaceae; genus Streptomyces; species Streptomyces sp. NPDC001933. Next base: position 146,514 of record NZ_JBIASS010000014.1, read on the forward strand.
TGCCGGCCATCTGCTCGTCCGGGTCCACCCTGCCGTCGATGAACCGCCGGTCCTGCACGATGACCGGAACATCGTCGATGCCGTACTGGTGGGGAAGCGATCCGGCCGTGGCGGCGTCGTCATCGTCGATGAGGAACATGCCGGCCACACCGCGGTAGAGGTGTTGGGCGGTCTTCCCGTGCGGATGCGGGTGGTACCAGAGCGAGGCGGCGGGTTGGTCGATCGTCCAGGTGGGCGACCAGGTCGCTCCCTGCGCGATCGTCTGGTGCGGTCCGCCGTCCATCGTGGGCGGCAGGTGCATGCCGTGCCAGTGCAGCGAGGTCGCCTCGCCCGCATCGTTGGCCACGTCGAACAGCACGGTCTCACCGCGCTCGGCCCGCAGCGTCGGGCCGAGATAGTCGCCATTGACTCCCCAGGTCGGCGACCACCTGCCTGCCGTGAACTCCCTTCTTCCCTCGCGGATGTTCAGCTTGAAGACCCGCCTTCCCTCGCGGTCGATCCGGGACGGGGCGAGCGGGGGTGCCTGGACTCGGTTGGTGAAGGCGACCTTGCCCACCGTGTCGATCTGCTTGCCGGTGACGGCCGCCTTCAGCGCCGGTAGCCCCAGGCCGAGGGCAGGCAGCCCCACGGCCGATCCCCCGAGGAGTTGGAGCGTCCGCCGTCTCGTGAACGTCACGATGCCTCACCGCCTCGGGCCGACCGGTCACCGTTCCGGACCTGGACCAGCAGCATGATGCTCGCGCCGAACATCAACACTCCGACCGGTACATGGAGTTCCCGTACGTGGGCGTAGCCGAGCGCCATCTGCGCCAGCGTGAACAGCAGCATGGGGATGCTCTTGACGATCAGGCGCGGCGAGCCGCCGCCCGGCCGCCAGGCCAGGATCGCGGCGCCGAGGTTGAGCAGCACGGCGAGCAGGACGGCTCCAGCCATCGCACTGTGCACCGCCCGGCCGTCGGGAACGGAGGCGAGCAGGAGTCCGGCCGTGACCGCCTGCGTAAGGATCACGAGCGACTGCAAGGCGAGCGTGATCCGCATCAGCTGCTGGGCCGGGTGACGCCCGGCGCGGGGCGGGGAGTTGAGCGTGGGTAGGGACATGAAGGTGCTCCAGGGAGACATGGACGGTGGCAGGGCGCTTGTGGCGGGCCCAGGGCCCGGTGCCGTCAGCCGGATTGCCGGATGCCGCGCTGCCGGACACCTCGGCGCCAGATGTCCGCGATGGCACGGCTGGCGATGATGTCCCGGGTCGGATCGCCGTCGACGAGGACCAGGTCGGCACGGAGGCCGGGGGCGATGCGGCCGCGGTCGGTCAGTCCGAAGTGCCGGGCGGTGACACCGGTGCCGGCGGCCAGTGCTTCGAGCGGGGAGAGGCCGGCCCGGACCAGCAGTTCCAGCTCGCGGTGCAGGCCGTCGCCGTTGCGAGGCGCGAAAGGGTTGGCATCGGTGCCGGCCAGCAGCGGTACGCCTGCCCGGCGCAGTACGCCGACCACGTGGGCGGCGTTGGTGAGGCGGTCCGGGCTGTCGCCGCCGATGGACTCGAAGTAGGCGAGCGTGCTCACCACGAAGACCCCCTGGTCGGCGAGCCTGGAGGCCAGGGCGTCGGCGGCCGGATCACCCGGTGGGGTGTCGGCCCAGACGTGGGCCAGGCCGTCGACGCCCGCATCCAGAGCGAGCGCGGTCTCCCCGGCGGTGCACGCGTGCGCGATGGTCCTCAGCCCGGCGGTGCGGGCCGCGTCGACAAGTGCGGTCGCGATGTCCGGCCCGAGGGTGGGTACCGGTGTCCCGGCCATCGACCCGTCGTCGAGCACGATCTTCAGGTAGTCGCTGCCCTCGGCTGCCCGAGCGGCGACGAAGGATGCGGCCTGGGCGGGGTCGGCGATTGTCTCGAACGCTCCGGCCGCATCCTCGGGGTTGTCCAGCATGGTGGATATCGCCGCCATGACTCCCGTCGGATGGCCGCCTGGTGCGGTGGCGAGGACTCCGGCACTGCGGAGGTCGGCGACGTCATCGCGCTCGGCGGCCAGCTTTCGCTGGCGCCGCAGGTTCGACGGCAGGCAGAACATGTCCAGTTCGGTGGTCACGCCGTACGTCAGTGCCCGCGCGAGGCTGCCGTCGAACGTGTGCGTGTGCGCGTCGATCAGCCCCGGGAGCAGGGTCTTGCCCGCGCCGTCGAGTTCGACGTCCGCGCCGCGGCCGTCCGGTTCGGCGATCCGGTCGCCGTCGATGAGGATGTCGGCGCTCGCGATGGCCCGCACGCCGTCGAAGGCGCGCACATCACGGATGAGAGTTCGCACAGCGGTCTCCTCAAATCCTTCGCTCGAAGATAGTTCGCCAGATTACAGTACTCCAGCGAACTATCGTCTGGCGAATAGACTTTGTGCCATGAGCGAAGGTGATGCGGACGCGGTGGACGGAATCGCCGAGGACTGGCGACGGGAACGGCCGGACCTGGAGGTGTCCGCGCTGGCGACCGTCGGCCGACTGGCGTTCGTCGCGGAGAACGTCATCGGCCCGGTGGGGGAACGCGCCGTAGGGCGGCACGGCATCGGCAAGGGTGACTTCGATGTCCTCGCGACGCTGCGGCGCACCGGCGCCCCGTACGCCCTGAGCCCGTCCGCACTCTCCGCCGAGCTGATGATGTCGCGAGCGGGAATGACGAAGAGGCTGGACCGCCTGGAGAAGGCCGGCCTCGTGGAACGCGCCCTCGACACCGGTGACCGCCGCAGCTTTCGTATCACCCTCACCGCAGAGGGCCGCCGCGTCGCCGACGCCGCCCTCACCGACCTCGCGGCCAGTCTTTCGGTCCTGGTCTCCGGGCTCACCGACACCGAGCGTCACGGCCTCGACCGGGCGCTTCACGCCCTCCTGCGCGCCGGGCGGGATCTGTCGCACGAAAAGACAGAAGGGTCAGGTCCGGTGAGCCCGTGCGCGGGAAGGAACGTGCGGGGCGGCGGCCCGGGGTGAATCCCCGGAGCGTGCGGACTGGTCGACCGGGAGTCTCCTCGGAATCGGATGCGTGAGTGACGCGTGAGCGGACGGTGCGGCACCCGTTGGATCGGGCGTCACTCCGTCTTGGTCGATGCGCCTGTGACCAGGTGGAACCGGATCGCGTGCGATCGCGGAGCAGCGAACGGCGCGCACTTGCAGGCCCTCGCAATGCGTAGGTCCCGGGTGCGAATCCCGAAGGCGGCTCCGTAGAAAACCCCAGGTCAAGATTTTGACCTGGGGTTTTTGTCATGGATGGCGCTCGGGGCCGATGGATGACCTTCAGGGCCCGGGTTGTGAAGCATCCGTGAATACTCCGTGGAAGCGATGTCGGTGGGGCCGCTTATGCTGCACCGGACGATCGCGCGGGACCAGGGGAGGGCTCGGATGTTCGGCAAGCTGTTCGGCAGGGGTGGGGAGAGACCGGCGGCGGATCCGTACGCTCTGCCCGTTCCGCGTCGGCAGAGGAACGGGATGTACACGCTGCACGCGCTCGGCGATCAGCGGGTGCTCGGGCTGGTGGAGGCGGCCGGGGCGGGGGACTGGGAGGGGGTCAAGGCGGCGTTGGTGCCGTTCGACCTCGGGCGTGACCACGGAGTCCTGGACCAGTTGGCCGACTTGGACGGTGTGCAGGACTGGATCGGCCGTGCCGTCGAGGAGGACAAGGAGCACCGGGCGACGGCGCTCCTGATATCCGGGGCGCGTCACGTCAGCTGGGGCTGGGAGGCGCGTACGGCCGAGCGTGCGGTGAACGTCACGCAGGATCAGTGGCGGGTCTTCCACGAGCGGCTCCACATCGCCGAGGAGCAGCTGTTCGAGGCCGCCGAGTTGCGGCCGGAATGGGTCGCGCCGTGGCACCGCCTCCTCATCTCGGGCCGCGGCATGTCGCTGGGGACCGTCGTCAACCGGACCCGTCTCGACGCCGCCCTGCGCCGTGATCCGCTGGACCTGGAGACCCACATCGACTGGGTGTCGCAGTTGCAGCCCCGTTGGGGCGGCGAGCCGGGGCAGGCCCTGGCGTTCGCCCGCGACGCGTTCGCCCGCGCCCCCGAGGGGCACCGGATCGGCTGTGTGATCGCCATGGCGCACATCGACGAATGGGTCGAGTCGGAGAGCGTGGGCTGCCTCGAAACCCCTGAGATCCAGGCCGAGTTGAGGAACGCGGCCGATCACAGCATTCTCCATCCCGGCTATGTGCGGAATCCGGGCTGGCAGCGGGACTTCAACATGTTCGCCATGGCCCTGTCGCTGGCCGGTGAGCGTCACACGGTCCGGCGCGTCTTCCAGGCGCTCGACGGCGCCTGCACGGAATGGCCCTGGTCCTACTTCGCGGAGCCCCAGAAGCAGTTCGCCCGCTTCCAGCGCCGCGCCTGAGCGTACGCCGGTCCCGGTCCCGGCCCTCGTGCCGATACCGCCTGCTGCCGGTGCCGATGCCGGCCGCACCCTGCCACCCGTCGCCCCTTTCACCCCGGACTGCCTGATGACATTGCCCGACACCGCCGCGACCCCGGCCGGCGCCGATCGCACCTTCCAGGTGGATCTGCGCGGCCTCGTCGATCTCCTCTCCCACCACCTCTACTCCAGCCCACGCGTCTACCTGCGCGAACTCCTGCAGAACGCGGTGGACGCGCTGACCGCGCGGAGCGGCCTCGCGCCGGACGCCCCCGCCGACGCCTTCGGCATCCGCCTGTACGCCGACGGTTCGGTGGTGCGCGTCGAGGACGACGGCGTCGGTCTCACCGAGGACGACGTGCACGCCTTCCTCGCCACGATCGGGCGCAGCAGCAAGCGCGCCGAGCGGATCGCCGAGCAACGCGGCGACTTCATCGGCCAGTTCGGGATCGGGCTGCTCTCCTGCTTCCTGGTCGCGGACGAGATCCACGTCCTGAGCCGCTCCGCCCGCACCCCCGACGCACACGCCGTGGAGTGGCGAGGGCGCGGCGACGGCAGCTACACCGTCCGCACCCTGCCCGCGTCCGCCCGCCCCCGGCCCGGCACCACCGTCACGCTGACGCCGCGCGCGGACACGGACGAGTGGACCCGGCCGGCGCAGGTGCACGCGCTGGCCCGGCAGTTCGGCTCCCTGCTGCGTCATCCGGTGACCTTCGACGACGGCACGGGGGAAGCGGGCGTGGCCGTCAATCCGGAGCCCGCGCCCTGGGCGCGTTCGTACCTCACGCCGGGGGCCCGTTCCCGGGCGCTGGCCGCGTACGGCGAGGAGGTCTTCGGGTTCACGCCGCTGGACACCATCGAGCTGGACCTGCCTGCCGTGGGCCTGAAGGGCATCGCGTGCGTGCTGCCCGAGGCGGTGCCGGCCGGGCGCCGCCACGGCCACCGAGTGCACGTCAAGGGCATGCTGCTGTCCGAGCAGGCCGAGGAGATCCTGCCCGAGTGGGCGTTCTTCGTCCGCTGCGTCGTCGATGCCGAGAGCCTGCGCCCGACGGCGTCCCGCGAGTCCCTGTACGAGGACGACACGCTCGCCGCCGTCCGCGACGCCCTCGCCGAGCGGCTGCGCGCGTGGATGGCGCGGGCCGCCGCCAGCGATCCGGACCTGCTCGGCCGGTTCCTCCAGGCCCACCACCTGGCCGTGAAGTCGCTCGCGGTGCACGACGACGAGATCCTGCGGATGCTGCTGCCCTGGCTGCCGTTCGAGACCACCGACGGGCACAGCACTCTCGACGAGTTCGCGCGTACCCACCGCACCGTGCTCGTGACGTCGAGCGTGGAGGAGTTCCGGCAGGTCGCGGCGATCGCCTCGGCCGCCGGGCTCGGCGTCGTCAACGGCGGCTACACGTACGACCGCGAACTGGTCCACCGGCTGCCCGAGATCAGGCCCGAGGTCAGCGTCGCCGACCTCGACCCGGCGACCCTCACCGCCCACCTCGACCCGGTCGACCGCGAGACGGAACTGGCCGCCGTGGCCTACCTCGCCCTGGCCCGCGACGCCCTCGCCGTCTTCGACTGCGATGTCGCGCTGCGCACCTTCCAGCCCGCCTCCGCCCCCGCCCTCCTCGTCGACAGCCGCGAGGCCCGGCACGAGCGGACCCGTTCCCGGCTCGCCCGTGAGCAGGAGGGCGGCGTGTGGGGCGACATCCTCGGCGCTCTGCGCCAGGAGGCCCCGCGGGCCCAGCTGATCCTCAACCAGCTCAATCCGCTGGTCCGCGCCGCCGTCACCATCGAAGAGCCCGAACTGGCCCGTACCAGCGCCGAGGCCCTCTACGGGCAGGCCGTGCTGCTGTCCCGGCGCCCGCTCAGGCCCGCCGAATCGAGCCTCATCAACCGCTCCTTCCTCGACCTCCTCGCCCACGCCCTCCGCAAGGACAGCTGACGATGACGACCGCACCCCAGAACACCGACGAGCTGTACCAGGCGCTCCAGGAGAACGACCGGCGCCCCTACGGCCGCGCCCGCACGGTCACCGCCGAGGAACTCGTGGACGCCGCCGAGCAGTTCGCGGAGCCCGTCCCGCTGGTCCACGCGCTCTTCGAGCTCCAGGAGGCGTACACGTACGGCTCCGAGCCCCGGAAGTCGCCCGTCGTCTTCGCCCGCCTGCTCACCCTGTTCGACGAGCAGCCCGACGTCTTCGACGAGCGCCGGCGCCACACCCTGTTCTGGCGGTTCAAGTGGGTGGCCAACGCCCTGCGCGTGCTGCCCGAGATCCCGCTGGCCAGCCTGCGCCAGTGGCTGACCGAGATGCGCGACCGGTACGAGAAGGCCGGCCTGGGCCTTCAGCCGTACTACGGCCAGGCGTACCAGCTGGCCGCCCACATCGGCGAGGACACCACCCTCGCCTACGAGCTGTGGGCCGGCCGCTCCCGGACCCGGCTCAGCGACTGCGAGGCCTGCGAGACCTGCGAGCGCGCCCTGTACCACCTCGCGGCGGGCGAGGACGAACGGGCGCTGAGCGCCTGGGAACCCGTCCTGGCCGGGACGGAATCCTGCCAGGAGGAGCCGGCCCGCTCCGTCTCGTACGCGCTGCTGCCCCTGCTGCGCGACGGCCGCGCCGACCGGGCCCGTGAACTGCACCTCGCCGGTTACCGCAACTGCCGCCGCAACCCCTCGATGGCGGGAGAGGTGGGACGGCACCTGGAGTTCTGCGCGCTGACCGGCAACGAGACACGCGGCCTGGAACTGCTCGCCGAGAACCGGAACCTGTTCGGCGAGGTGGACTCGCCGCTGGACCTGTTCGACTTCCTCACCGGCGTGGAGGTCCTCCTCCAGCGCGTCGAGCTCCTCGGCCACGGCGAGCTGCCCGCCGCCGGATACGCGGGCCGCAGCTGGACGGTGGCCGGACTGCGCGCCGAGGTGCGGGGCCGCGCCGACGACCTTGCCGCCCGCTTCGACGCACGCAACGGAACCACGGCCCAGACCGACCGCCGCCGGGCCCGTCTCGACCGGGCCCCGCTCGTGGACGCGCTGGAGCTCACCCTGCGCACCCGCGGCCTCGACGAGGTGACCCCGGCCGCCCCGGTTGCCGCTCCCCCGGCCCGTACGGCCGCCGCCGTCCCGGACTCGCTGCCCGAACTCATCGTTCGCGCCAGGGAGTTGGATGTGCAGGGGCACCCGGACGCGAAGGCGTGCTGGGCGAAGCTGCGTACGCTCGTCGCCGCCGGCGACTACACCCACCCCGACGACCCGGCCGTGGGGCCGCTCGCACAGCTGCGCGCGGACCTGCTGGGCGACGAGGCGAGCCGGGCGGGTGACCGGGACGAGTTCGCCGAGGCCGCCGCTCTCCAGGAGGAGGCCGCGGGCCTTTACGACGACGCCGGGCTGCCGGGCCATGCGGCGGTCGCCCGCGCCTGCGCCCTGCTCGCCGCCGCCGAGGCCCCCGCCGAGACCTCCGCGGAGGGCGACGCCGAGACCCCCGCGGAGGGTGACGCCGCCGCCGAGGCGAAGGCCGCCGCGCTGGGCGCCGCCCACGCGTCCATGGTCCGCCTGCACGAGGAGACGGCCGGCCTCGCCCCGCACCAGGAGGCCCGTCTGCTGCGGCTGCGGGCGACCGCGCTGGGCATGCGCCTGCAGAACTCGGGGAACGAGGAGCACGTCGCGCCGGTCCTCGCCGAGGCCGACCTGCTGCACGCGCTCGCGACCCGGCACGACCTCGGCGGGCAGATCTCCCGCGCGCTGCTGATCCGGGCCACCACCCACGCCCTCTCCGGTGACCTGCCCACCGCGGTCACCGGGATCGACGGCCTCCTCGACCGGCTGAGGACGCACGGCCCCGCCTGGTACCTGCCCCACACGCTCGCCCTGCGCGGCCGGATCCACCTCGCCCTCCAGGACGCGCGGACCGCGCGGGCGGACCTGGCCGAAGGCCTGCGACTGGCCGCCGACTGGCCGGCCGACGTGGCCGAGACCGCCCGCCTCCACAGCGATCTGGCCGAGGCGTGCATGCACCTCGGCAGCCCCGACGAGGCGCTGCGGCACCTGACGCGCTCGGCGGAGCTGCAGCTGCGCGGTGGCAGCCGGACGGACGCGTACTGCGCCTACAGCAACGCGGCTCAGCTCTGCCTCGACCTGGGCCGGGTCGAGGACTGCATCGCGCTGCTCGACTCCCTCCTGGCCGAACCGGACGTCACCGCCGGAGAGGTGGACGACCGGCTCGTCGCCCAGCTGCGCCTGACCCGCGCCCGCGCGCTGCACGCGGGGGAGGACCTCAAGGTCGCCGCGGCGGAGCTCGTCGCCCTCGCGGCCGAGTCGGCCGGCTGGGAGGACGACCCGGGGAGCCACGCCATGATCGCCGCGGAGGCGGCCGTACTCCTCGGCGAGTCCGGCGAGTTCGGCCGGGCGCGCGAGGCCGTGGACCAGGCGCTCGCCGCCCATGCGCGGGCCCCGCGCTACGAGCAGCTCAGCAACTGCCTGCGGGAACTCGCCCGTCTCCAGGCCGAGCAGCAGGGCCCCGACGGCCTGGCCGGCGCCCTCGCCCTCCTCGCCGAGGCCGGCCGGATCGCCGACGAGGCCCGCGCCGCCGAGTACGAGGCCCGCGGCCGCTCCCTGGACACCGCCCTGGCCTACGAGCACGGGCGGGTCAATGCCTACGCCGGTGAGTACGAGGACGCCCTGGCCGCCCTGGAGAAGGCCCTCGCCCTGCTCGGTGAGCCGGGGGCGGAGGAGGACCACGCCGGCGAGTGGGCCGAGTGCGTCCGTCTCGCGGGTGCCGTGGAGGGCATCTATCTGGAACGGCCCGCCGCCGCCCTGCCCCGCCTCGCCGCGGCGGTGTCGCGACTGAACGCCCTGGGCCACACCGAGGAGACCGAGCCGCTGACCGCCTTGGCGGCGCGGCTGCGGGACGAGGAGTGACGCCCCGCCCGTCCCTGCGCGCGTCGGACGGATGCGCGCAGGGGCGGGCGATCTGCCCGCGCGGTGGCGGGGCAGGTCACCGGGGCGGGCGGGTGGCCCGGAGGAAGCGGGCGCCCCATTCGTGGACGTGTGCGACGAACTCCGGTGGTCCGAGGACCTCGAACTCGGCTCCCATGTTGCCCAGTGCCTGGGCCGGCCAGTCGAGGGAGGTGGAGGACATGGTGAGGCGGCAGCTGGTCTCGTCGAGCGGTTCGATCGTGCCCCACTGACCGACCGTCCGCCGGATCCGCTCGGCGGGCGCGTGGACCAGGACCTCGACCCGGTACGGGGCGGGGGCGCCGCTCGTCGTCCGGACGAAGGCCGCGGCGTCATCGGCCGGGAGCGGGCGGGGCCGGAAGCGCGTGCCGGTCGCCGTCGGCCCGGTCAGCCGGTCGAGGCGGAAGCTGCGCCAGTCGTGCCGGTGCAGGTCGTAGGCGACCAGGTACCAGCGTCCGTCACTGGCGACGACGCGGTGCGGCTCGACCTCGCGCTCGGTCGGTGCCGAGCCCCTGGCCGTGTAGCCGAACCGCAGCCGTTCCTCGTCCCGGCAGGCCTGGACGATCGCGGTGAGCACCCCCGCCGCGACGACCGGCCCGGACACGGAGGCGGAGACGGTCATCGCGCCCAGGGCGTCCACCCTGGCCCGCAGCCGGGGCGGCAGGACCCGTACCACCTTGGTCAGCGCCCGCAGGGACGCCTCCTCCATCCCCGCGATCCCGCTCCGTGCGGCGTCGCCGATGCCGACCGCGAGAGCCACCGCCTCCTCGTCGTCCAGCAGCAGCGGCGGCAGCACGGCGCCGGGTGCGAGCTGGTAGCCGCCGTCCGTGCCCCGGGCGGCGCTGACCGGGTAGCCGAGCTCGCGCAGCCGGTCGATGTCGCGGCGCAGGGTCCGCTCGGACACCCCGAGCCGGCCGGCCAGTTCCAGGCCGGGCCAGTGGCGGTGGGTCTGCAGCAGCGAGAGCAGTCTGAGCGTCCGTGAGCTGGTGTTCGCCATGCCCGGATCCTCTCGCGACTTCCGGCCGGAAAGTGGCCGGAAGCGTTCCTAGAGTCGATCCCGAAGGCCGAACCGGACCGACGTGAGGACCAGAGAATGATCACCCGTGAGATCCAGCTGGCAGCCCGGATCACCGGCATCCCCACCCCCGAGCACTTCACCGTCGCCAAGACGGAGGTGGACGGCGAGGTCCTGGTGCGGACCGACCAGGTGGGGCTCGCCGCGACGTATCTGGAACTGATGCGGGCCGACTGCACCATCCCGGTGCCCGCCTGGGAGCCCGGCCAGCGGGTGGGGGTCGCCACCATCGGCACGGTCGTCCGGTCCGACAGCCCCGAGCTCGCGGTCGGTGACCTGGTCCAGTCGATGAGCGGCTGGAGCGAGTACTCGGCGGGTCCGGCCGCCGGGTACGTCAAACTCGACCGCGGGCTCTTCGCCGACCCCGGCTACCACCTCGGCCAGGGGCCGACCGCGTACTACGGGATGGCCGACGTGGCGGGCGTGGGCGAGGGCGACGTGGTGTTCGTCTCCGGGGCGGCGGGCGGGGTCGGCTCGCTGGCCGGGCAGATCGCCAGGTGCCTCGGGGCGGCGCGGGTGATCGGCAGCGCGGGGAGCCCGGAGAAGGCCGACTATCTGGTGAACGAGCTCGGTTACGACGCCGCGTTCGACTACCACGACGGCTCCCCGGCGGACCGGCTGAGGGAGCTCGCGCCCGACGGCATCACGGTGTTCTTCGACGTCGTGGGCGGCGAGCAGTACGACGCCGCGTTGCGGGCGGCCCGGCCCGGGGCGCGGTTCGCGCTGTGCGGCTCGCTGTCGAGCCAGCTCGGCGACGCGGCGGAGCGCTTCCCGAAGCCCGACCAGGAGGCGGCCGGGGCCAGGGGCGTGAAGCTGCTGCCGTTCTCCTGCTACCACACACCCGATCAGATCGCGGCCTGGCGGGAGTGCTTCAGCACCTGGCTGGACGCGGGCCGGTTCGTCTACCCGCAGACGGTGGTCGAGGGCGGGATCGAGGACGTGCTGGCGGCGTTCCTGGCCCTGCTCCAGGGCTCCTACCGGGGCAATGTGTCGGTACGGCTGTCGTGACCACCCTCTCCCTCCGGGCCCTGAACCGGGCGTTGATGGACCGCCAGTTCCTGCTGGCCCGTACCGATCGCACCGTGCTGGAGGTGATCGGGCGGCTGGTCGCGCTCCAGGCGCAGGAGCCCAACTGGGCCTACGTGGGGCTGTGGAGCAGGATCCACGGCTTCACGCAGCCGCAGCTCACCGCGTTGCTGGCGGACCGGCAGGTGGTCCGCTCCGGACTGCTCCGCTCCACCCAGCACCTCGCCGGGGCCGACGACTTCCGCCTGCTGCGGCCGCTGCTGCAGCCAGTGCTCGACCGCACCGCCGGTTCGCCGCACTTCACCCGGAACAGCTCCGGCCTGGACGCGGCTTCCCTGGTGGCCGAGGCGCTCGGCCTGCTCGCGGGCGGAACCCTGTCGCGCAAGGAGCTGGCCCGGCGGCTGGCCGAACGCCATCCGGGCCGCGACGGGCGGATCCTGGCCGGACAGGTGGAGCTGAGCACCCCGCTCGTCCACGGCGCGGCCACCGGCGCGTGGGGCTCCTGGGGCAACCGGTCGGCGGTCTCCGTCACCCCCGCCGAGGTCTGGCTGGGCCGGCCGATGGCGACCGCGGCGACGGCGGCTTCCGCCCGGGAAGCGGCGAAGGGGTTGATCCGCCGCTATCTGGCCGGCTTCGGTCCGGCCGGGGTGAAGGACGTGCAGGCGTGGTGCGGGCTGACCCGCCTGGGCGAGGTCGTCGCGGAGATGGGCGGCGAACTGCGCCGCTACCGCGACCCGGACGGCCGGGAACTCTTCGACCTGGCCGACGCGGAGCTGCCCGACCCCGGGACCCCCGCCCCGGTGCGGCTGCTGCCGGCCTTCGACAACGTCCTGCTCGGCCACGCCGACCGCACCCGGGTCATCAGCGACGAGGACCGCGCACACGTGATGCCCGGCCAGGCGCGGGTGCGGCCGAGCTTCCTGGTCGACGGCCGGGTGCACGGAACGTGGTCCCTCGACGCGGGCACGCTGCGGCTCACTCCGTTCCGGCCGCTCTCCGCGACCGACCGGGCGGCCCTGGAGGAGGAGGCGGAGCGGCTGCTGCCGTTCGTGGGAGGCGCGGCGGTGCGCTGCGGCGAGGCGGCGGTGAGCCGGTCGTCCTGAGCCCCGCCGCCGGCGATACGCCGATACGGCGGCCGCGGCCGCTGTCCGTGCGCCCCTGTCGGCGATACGGCAGCGGCGGTCGCTGTCCGTGCGCCCCCGCCGCCGCGGGCCTACGCTGCTTGTGGAGTTCTGTTCCCTCGCGATGGGAGTCGGCCCATGACGCGCTCGCACATCCGGCCGCGCAGGGGGGCCGCAGCCGCGATGGCGGCGGGGTTGCTGGTGGTTTCGGTGCCGGTGGGGAACGCCTGGCCGGAGGGGACTCCGTCACCCTCTGTGTCTGCCTCGTCCGCGTCGTCCGCATCCTCCGCATCGCCCTCCGAGGAATTCCCGCCGCTCACCCCCGCCGTGGCCGAGAAGCTGGACCAGGCGGTCCAGCAGGTCATGCGCGATGCGCGGGTGCCCGGTGTCTCGGTCGGGCTGTGGGTTCCGGGAAAGGGGAGCTACGTACGGGCCTTCGGGGTCGCCGACAAGAGTTCGGGGGCGCCCATGTCGGCCGGTCTCAACATGCGGGTGGGCAGCGTGACCAAGACGTTCACGGTGACTGCGCTGCTCACCCTGGTCGACCAGGGCAAGGTCGGGCTGGACGATCCGATCGGGAAGTACGTGAAGGGGGTTCCCGACGGGGACCGGATCACGTTGCGCGAGCTGGCGGGGATGCGCAGCGGACTCTTCAACTACTCCATGGATCCCGGCTTCTTCAAGGCGCTGACGAGCGACCCGCAACGGCACTTCACGCCGCAGGAGTTGCTGGACCACTCCTTCAAGCACCCCATGCAGTTCCAGCCGGGTGAGAAGTTCGAGTACTCCAACACCAACGCGATTCTGCTGGGGCTCGTGGTGGAGAAGGCGAGCGGCCGGTCGCTGGCGGACTACCTCGAACGGAACGTCTTCGAGCCGGCGGGCATGAACCACACGTTCCTGCCCCGGACCGCGGCGTTCCCCGCCCCGCACGCCCAGGGGTACACCGACCAGACGGCGACCGGCAGGACCGAGAACGCCACGTACTGGAACCCCTCCTGGGCATGGGCCGCCGGGGGTGCGATCTCCGACCAGCGGGACCTGCGGACCTGGGCCCGGGTGCTCGCCACCGGCACGCTGCTCAGCCCGGCCACCCAGGCCGAGCGGCTGAAGACGGCCCCCAGCAACCTGCCGGACACCGGCTACGGCCTGGGCATCTTCGACGCCCATGGCTGGATCGGGCACAACGGCTCGCTGCCGGGGTACGAAGCCCTGGTCATCTACCTGCCGGAGGCGAAGGCGACCCTGGTCGTGCTCCTCAACACGGACACCGACTACCGGGGTTCGGAGCCGAGCACCCTCTTCGGCGAGGCGATCACCCGCGTCGTGGCCCCGCAGCACGTCTATTCGCTGCCGGCCCAGCCCGCCGCGAAGTGAGCCGGGCGGCGGGGGCGGTTCTCAGGCCGTCAGCTCCGTGATCAGGGAGGTCGCCTCGCCGATGAGGTCCACCTCGTGCGGGCTCATCGTCGGGTCGGCGGCGCGTCGCGAGGCGGCCCCGGCCAGCTGACGGGCGGGGATGCCGCCGGACGCGGAGAGGTGCGGCAGCAGGGCGTCCAGCAGGGAGCGGGCGTCGGCCGACGCGGGGGAGCGGGGGTCGACCGCCACCTGGGCCAGGATCAGGGACGACATGGCCCGGTCCGCGGCCGGGACGCCCTCCTCGGTGTTGCTCCAGTCGATCACCACCGGACCCCGGTCCGTCAGCATCACGTTGTCCGGGTGCAGGTCCAGGTGGAGGATCCGGTCCTCGGGGTCCGGGGACAGCCGGGCCGGGACGGTGTGGAGTTCGGCCAGGAGACCGGCCAGCATGGCTGCCGCCTCGGCCGCCGGCAGTTCGCCGGCCACCATGGAGTCCAGCATCGTCGGGCCGGTCAGGCGTTGCAGCATCAGGTCGCAGGGGGGCGTCTTCGAGTTCCGGGGGCCGAGGCGGGGGACCGGGAAGCCGTGCGCGCCCAGGTAGGACATGACCATCCACTCATGGGTGGCGTCCTTGCCGTCGCGGTAACGGCGCAGCACCCACTTCTCGTCGAGTGCGTACACATCGGCGGACCGTCCCGCACCCAGCAGCTCACCAATTCGCATGAGGCGAACCTACGGGGGCGGACACCGGGTGTGGGGGCGCGGCGGGCGATACGGGGCCGAAAGCGCTGGTCAGGGGCCCCATAACGCGAAGTGAGGGGGCGAACGGGATCTCCTGGGGATGACGTGTACGCGGCTACCTTGACGTCAATTCCCCCGAAGTCAAGGAGAGTTCCGTGGAGAGCTCCATGCTCCGCAGACGTGCCCTGGCCGCGTGTACCGCCACCATGGCCGTCGGCGCGCTCGCGCTGGCCGGTCTGACCGGCAGTGCGTCCGCCGATCCGGCCCCCCAGCTCCGCACCCCCACCGCCACGTGGACCGGGCAGCTCCCGCCCGGTCTGCTGAAGGCCATGCAGCGCGACCTCGGACTGACCGCCGACGAGGCGCGCGGCCGGATCGGCCACGAGACCCGGGCGGCGGCCGTCGCCGCCGGGCTGCGGCACTCCCTCGGCGCGGACTTCGCCGGGGCCAGGGTGAGCGGTGGCGACGTGGCCCTGATCGTGGCCACCACCGATGCCGGGGACGCCGCCCGGATCCGCGAGGCCGGTGCCCGGCCTGTGATCGTCGAGCACAGTCAGGCCGAACTCGACGCCGCCAAGGCCGCGTTGGACCGGGTGGCGCTGCGCAAGGCCCCTGCGGGCGTGCCCGTCTGGTACGTCGATGTGGCCACCAACCGGGTCGTCGTGCAGGCCGCCCGCACTTCCGCCGCCGACCGGTTCCTCGCCGATGCGGGAGTGTCGAGCAGCATGGTGACGGTACGTCAGTCGGCCGAGCGGCCCCGTACGTTCGCCGATCTCCGGGGCGGTGACGCCTACTACATGAACGGTTCGGGGCGCTGCTCCATAGGCTTTCCCGTCAAGCGCGGCAGCAGCCAGTCGGGCTTCATCAGCGCCGGCCACTGCGGAACGCCCGGGGTCAGCACCAGCGGGTACAACCAGCAGGCCCAGGGCTCCTTCCAGGGCTCCACCTTCCCCGGCCGCGACTACTCATGGGTCGCCACCAACACCGGCTGGACGCCGCGCGCCCTGGTCAACGGCTACGGCAACGGCGATGTGACGGTCACCGGGTCCACCGAGGCGCTGGAGGGGGCGTCGGTCTGCCGCTCCGGCTCGACGACCGGCTGGCACTGCGGGACGGTCCAGCAGCGCAACACCAGCGTCACCTACCAGGAGGGGACCGTCTCCGGCGTCACCCGCACCAATGTGTGCGCCGAACCCGGTGACTCCGGCGGTTCGTTCATCTCGGGCAGCCAGGCGCAGGGCGTCACCTCCGGCGGCTCCGGCAACTGCTCCCAGGGCGGTACGACGTACTTCCAGCCGGTGAACCCGGCGCTCCAGGCGTACGGACTCACCCTGGTCACCAACGGCACCCCGACCGACCCGCCCACCGACCCGCCGACCGAGCCGGGCGGTACCTGGGCGGCCGGTACGACGTACGCGGCGGGCGACGTCGTGACGTACGGCTCCGACAGCTACCGCTGCCTCCAGCCGCACCAGGCGCAGCCCGGCTGGACGCCGCCGAACGTGCCGGCCCTCTGGCAGCGCGTCTGACGGCCCTCCCGCGCAGCCCCGGCCGTTCCGTGATCCCGGCGGGTCCGTGATCCACGGCCGGTCCGGTGGCCCCGGCGGCTCCGGCGGGGCCGCCGCCGCACACTGCGCCCGCCCGGCCTCAACTCCACGCCTCCCGGCCGGGCGGCGCGCACCTCCCGCCCCCGCTCTGTGTCATGCACGTGCTCTTCCCCCACCCGAGGAATCAGCCATGACCCCAGAACCGACCGAAGGCCCCGGCGGCGACCGCCGGATCAGCCGCAAGACACTGCTCAAGGCGGCGCTCGTCGCCGGAACCGTCCCGCTTCTCGCGGGTGGAGGCGTCGCTCTGGCCCGCGACGCCGGTTCCGGTGGCCGGCCGCTGGTGCCCACGCCGAACTGCGACGACGGCGACGGCCCGACCCACGAGCAGATCGAGGGGCCCTACTTCAAGCCCGACTCCCCGCTCCGCACCAGCCTGGTGACCGGCAGCACGCCCGGTGTGCCGCTGACCGTGAGCGGCTTCGTCTTCGGGCGGGGCTGCAAGCCCGTCCCCGGAACACTGCTGGACTTCTGGCAGGCCGACACCAATGGCGCGTACGACATGAGCGGATTCGCCTTCCGCGGGCACCAGTTCACCGACCGGTCGGGGGCCTTCACCCTGACCACGATCGTGCCGGGGCTGTACCCGGGGCGCACGCGCCACATCCACGTCAAGGTCCGGGCACCCGGCTCGGGCATCCTGACCACGCAGCTGTACTTCCCCGACGAACCGCGCAACAACACCGACTCGATCTTCGACCCGGCGCTCCTGATGAACGTCCGGGAGATCGGCTCGGGGCGGGAGGGGACGTTCGACTTCGTCCTCGACATCGACCAGGGCCCGACCGACCCGCCCACGGATCCGCCGACCGACCCGCCCGGCTCCACCTGGGCGGCCGGAACGCTCTACAGCGCGGGAGACCGCGTCACGTACGGCGGGGTCGCGTACCGCTGTCTGCAGGCGCACTCGGCGATGGCCGGCTGGGAACCGCCGAACGTCCCCGCGCTGTGGGAACGCGGATAGACACGCGGCACGGTGGGCGTACGCCGCTGCGCGGGCGCGCTCCCGGGGGTTCTTCCCCGTGGGCACGCTCCGCGTGGCGGAGTAGCCTGGATGCGTACGGCTCCCGGTGAGCCGCTCGTGTCGGCCTGCGCATCGAAGGGGGCCGGTATCGCATGGAAACCCTGGTCACCGTCGTCGTCGTGCTCGCGATGATCGCGATCGCAGCGTTCGTCATCCATCTGCTCAATGCCCGGCACCGGCATCAGCATCTGCGTCCGGCGCACTACGACGGCGGGCTGGCCGGGTTCGACGAGGGTCCCGGCCCTGCTCCCCGCACCGGCCCCGGTACCGGCGCCGGTACCGGCTCTACTTCGCATCCGAATAACGCTCCACCACCGCCGTAGTGAAAGGGAAACGCACCGGTGTCTCACCGAAGGCGGTCCGCCCGGCCAGCTCACCGGCCGCCCGGATCGCCTTCACCACGGTCTGAGCCTCCTCCTGCGGGCAGTGCACGATCACCTCGTCGTGCTGGAAGAAGACCAGCTCCGCCCGGAGACCGGCCGAGGCGAGCGACCGGCGCAGGGCGGCCAGGAGCAGCAGCGCCCAGTCGGCGGCGCTGCCCTGCACCACGAAGTTGCGGGTGAAGCGGCCCCGGGCGCGGGCGTTCGACGACGCGTAGCCGGGGGTGAACCCGCCGCTGTCGGCGGGGGACGGATCGGGGCTCTCCTGCGGGATGCCGGCTTCCTCGTCCGCCCCGCTCCCGGCCGCGGGAGGACTGGTCCGGCCCAGCCACGTCCGTACGAGACGGCCTTCCTCGCCCGCCTTCGCGGCGTCGTCGACATAGGCCACGGCCAGCGGGAACCTCCGGCGCAGGGCGGCCAGATTCTTCAGGCCGTCGCCCGAGGTCTGGCCGTAGACCGCGCTCAGCAGCGCGAGCTTGGCGTGGTCCCGGTCGCCGTGGAACGCCCGGTCCGACAGCGCCGTGTACAGGTCGCCGTCATGGCCGGCCACCTCCATCAGACCGGGGTCGCGGGAGATCGCGGCGAGCACCCGGGGCTCCATCTGGTCGGCGTCCGCGACGACCAGGCGCCAGCCCTCGTCGGCGACGACCGCCCGGCGTATCACCTTGGGGATCTGGAGCGCCCCGCCGCCGTTGGTCGTCCAGCGGCCGCTGACCGTGCCGCCCGGCAGGTACTCGGGGCGGAAGCGGCCGTCGCGCACCCAGTCCTGGAGCCAGCTCCAGCCGTGCGCCGTCCAGATCCGGTACAGCTTCTTGTACTGGATGAGGGGCTCCACCGCCGGGTGGTCCAGCTCCTCCAGCTCCCAGCGGCGGGTGGACTTCACCTTGATCCCGGCCTGCGCGAACGCCTTGACCACATCGGCGGGGAGGTCGGGGCGGACCCTTCTGCCGAAGGCGGCCGACACCTCGTCGGCCAGCTCGGCCAGCTTGCGGGGCTCGCCGCCGCCCGCGTAACGCTCGCCGAGCAGCTCGTCCAGCACGTCGCGGTGGACGTCGGCGCGCCAGGGGAGGCCGGATCCGTTCATCTCCGCGGCGACCAGCATGCCGGCCGACTCGGAGGCCGTGAGCAGGCGCATCCGGCCCGGGTGCGCGGTGGCGTCGTGCCGGCGGAGCTGGTCGGCGTACACCTGGAGCAGGTCCTCGAAGGGGAGCTGCGTGCCGGAGCGGGGCTCGAAGAGCGAGGACTGCGAGCCGGGCTCCGCGGAGCGGGCCGGGGGATCGGGGGGCACGGGGGCGTTGTGCAGGCGGGCGTGGGCGGCGGCCGCGGAGCGGGGTTCGCCGAGCCGGCCCTCATGGGCGAGGAGGAGGGATTCGGCGACCTCGATGTCGTAACAACGGTCCACGGGGACGCCGGCCGCGAGCAGCCGCGGGTAGATCTCGGCGGTGGACCGCCACACCCAGCGGGTGACGTCGGGGCGGGAGCGGACCGCCGCCACCAGGTCGGGTTCGGCCACGACCGGGGCGGCGGGCAGGCCGGTGGGGGCCAGCGGGGCGAGGAGGGCGCCGCCGGTCTCCGTCATGGCCAGAGCCCACCGTTCGGTCATGCCTTCGATTCTGGCAGTCGGCACTGACAGCGGACGGTGGGCGGGCGGTGCGTGTCCCCCGGTCCGCGTCCCCCGGCCCACGGGCTCCGGTCCGCGTCCCCCGGTCCACGGGCGCCGGGAACGGCACCGGGACCGGGGGAGCGGCGGGCGTCAGGACTCGGACTCGCTGGTCCAGGTGCCCAGCGAGATCTCGGCGGTGATGCCGGGGCCGAAGCCGGCCATCAGGCCGCGCTGCCCGTCGAGGGTCGATGCCTCGTCGAACATGCGGCCGAGGGCGTCGAGCACCACGGCGCTGGCTATGTTGCCGTACTCGGTGAGCGTGGCGCGGCTGAAGCGGAACGCCTCGGGCGGCACGTCCAGGAAGTGACTCAGGTCGTCCAGGATGCGCGGGCCGCCCGCGTGGATGATGTAGAAGTCCATCTTGCCCGCGTTCCACTGGTGCTCCTCGGCGACCGCCTCCAGGGCCGGTGCGAGGGGCTCCATGGTTCCGGGGACCCGCTTGTCGAGCTGGAAGTGGAACCCGGTGGACCGGACCGCGTAGGAGATCCAGTCCTCGGTGGCCGGGATGACGAACGAGCCGTTGCGCTCCAGACGGACTCCGGTGCCCCCGCTGCCGCGGAGCACGACGGCGGCTATGCCGTCGCCGAACAGCCCGTTGGACAGCAGCGATCCCACGCCCAGGTCGGTGGGCTGGTAGCAGAGCGAGCAGAACTCGCAGGCCACGATCAGCACGTTGGCGTCGGGGTACGCCGTGCAGAAGTCATGGGCCCGGTTGACCGCAGCGCCGCCTGCGGCGCAGCCGAGCTGGGCGATCGGCAGCTGCCGGGTCTCCGGCCGGAAGCCCAGCTCGCCGATGAGCCACGCGGTCGGCGGCGGCATCATGAAGCCGGTGCAGGAGACGTAGACGATCAAGTCGATCTGCCGCGGCTCCAGTTCGGCCTGGTCGAGCGCCTGGCGCACCACCGCCGGAACACGGGCCTTGGTGTGTTCTTCGTAGGTGATGCTGCGGGCGTCGAAGCCCGGGTGCTGCAGCACCTTGTCGATCGGCTGGATCAGATGCCGTTTCTGCACCCCGGTGTGTTCGATCAAACGAAGGACCAGGTCGATCTGCGGGTGGTCGCCGTGCAACCGTTGCGCCAGCTCAAGGGTTTCCTCGTTCGTGATTACGTACTCGGGAACCGCGATGGCCGGCTTGCAGAGAACCGCCATGGAACTCCTCCTAGCGGGCATGGTCCAACACGGCCGGGCCCGAAGGGTTCCGGGGCATCCCGGCCGGAGGCGGCCACCACGGTGCCGCACGCGCGGCGTCGCACGGATGCGGACACGGGTGGATTCCGGCGCCGGGTCAGGTACCCCTGGAACGGGCGCGGACGGGCCGACCGTCGAAGACTGACGTTCTAGCCGTTCGTGGGCGGAAGCGGATCCGCCACGGCTTGGGTGGCCGTCGGGAACACGCTACGGCAGGTGGACCGGGGCCGCACGCCGAGCGCACGCCGACGGCGCCGCGCGGGCCCTGCGGAGGAGTGGGCGCGGGCCCTGTGGAGAGTGGCGCGGGCCCTGTGGAGAGCGGCGCGCGCTCTGCGGAGGAGTGGGCGCGGGCCCTGTGGAGAGTGGGCGGGGGGTCGTACGCCGGAGCCCCCGGCCGGGGCCCGGAGCGGTCCGGGCCTGCCCCGGCCGGGGCCCCGGAGGCGTCCGGGTTGCCGACGGCCGGGGGCCGAAGCATCATCGATGACGGCTGCCGGGGCGCCTGCTCACCAGGTGACGGGCAGTTCGAGGGGATAGCGCCAGATCGACGTCTTGTTCCAGCGCACCTCCTCGGCCGGAGCCGCCAGTTTCAGTGCGGGGAAGCGCTTCAGCAGCGTCCCGATGGCGATCTGGAGCTCGGTGGCCGCGAGCGGGGCACCGAGGCAGTGGTGCCCGCCCCACCCGAAGGTCATGTGGGACGGCCCCTGGCGCTCCAGGTCCAGCTCGTCGGGGCGGTCGAACTTCCGGCCGTCGCGGTTGGCCGTCAGATAGGAGACGTGCACGATGTCCCCTTCCCGGATTCGTACGCCGCTCAGCTCCACGTCCTCCAGGGCGACCCGGGGGATGCCGACGCCCTTGCGGAAGGGGATGAAGCGCAGCAGCTCCTCGATGGCCTGCGGGAGCATCTCGGGGCGGTCGCGCACCACGGCGAGCTCATCGGGCCTGGTGAGCAGCGTGTAGGCGATGTTCCCGATCTCGTACGTGGTGGTGTCCTGGCCGGTGATCAGCAGGACCATGGCCATGACGGCCAGTTCCTGGTCGTCGAGGAGCTCGTCCCCGTCGCGGGCGGTGGCCAGCGCGCTGATCAGGTCGTCGCCCGGGTTGGCGCGCCGTTCGGCGGTCAGCTCCTCGAAGTAGGCGCGGAGCTCGGCCTTGGACCGGATCGCCGCTTCCTTGTTGTCGACGGTGGTGTCCATCATGGTCCGGGCGTGGGCGCGCAGTTGTGCCTGGTCGGCGTCCGGGATGTCGAGGACCTCGCAGATGGTGGTCAGGGGCAGCGGCGCGGCCAGATGCTCGAACAGGTCGGCCGGGGCGCCGTGCTCCTCCATGCGGTCCAGCAGCTCGTCGACCACATGCTGCGTACGCACCCGCATGCGCTCCAGGTGGCGGGGGGCGAAGCCCTTGGAGATCAGGCTGCGCAGGCGGCTGCTGCCCGGCGGGTCCATGACGTTGATCGCCTCGTCCTGGACGATCGGTTCGGGGGTCATGCGCGGGAAGTTCCGGCCGATGATGGCGCTGCGGCTGAAGCGCCGGTCGGTGGTCACCGTACGCACGTCGTCGTAGCCGGTGACGAGCCACGCATCGCCGTCGCCGTGCGGGAGGCGGATGCGGGAGACGGGCTCTTCGGTCATCAAGTGCCTGAGCACCGGGTCGAATTCGAGGGCCTCGGCGTAGTCGAACGGGCAGTGCCGTGCGCCGGCTACTGGTTCCATGCGGAGCTCCAGACGGGGATCTGACGGGTGGTCCACGCGATCGCGGGCTTGGACGGGACATGGGTGCCCGGTCGTCCGCCGGGCCACGCGCCGCTCCGGCCCGATTGGTCCATATGAAGAGCGGATCGGATTGCGCCGGTCGCTGGACCGGCGCAATCCGGTCCGGCGACCGGCGGAAGGGGCGGTGGCCGGTGGGTCCGCGGCCGGGGTCAGCCGCCCGGCACGACGTCGGTGGCGTCCACCGCGGGGCGCAGCGCGCGGGCGAGCGCGACACCGTCGCCCACCGCCCAGAAGTGGATGAAGAACAGGCGGGGGTCCTCCGACAGATGGTGGTTGTGCAGTTCGACGAGCTTGATCCCGCCGCGCCGCAGCGCCTTCAGTACGTGCGGGACCTCGTCGGCGCGCATGGCGCAGTCGCCGCTGAGCGCGGCCCGGCCGCCGCCCAGCGGCTGGAAGTTGAACGCGCTGGTCGACCCCAGGCCGGGCGGCAGGATCAGATGGCCGTCCGCGATGGTCTCGCGGCGGACGAAGAGGACCTTGTAGAGCCCGTCCTCGGTGGACCCCTTGGCGCCCAGCGCCGCCTCCATCCCGGCGGTGTCCAGGTCGACCGGGGCCGGCGGCTGCGGCCGCTCCGGGGGCGGGGTGCCGGTCCGGTCGAATCCGGCGCGCAGCCCGCGGGCCAGGGCCACCGCGTCGTGGCCGTGTCCGTGGACATGGGTCCACCAGAGGTCGGGGGTCTGGGCGAGCAGGTGCTTGTGGAGCGCGGTCTGCTCGATCCCGTTCGCCTGCCACGCGTCGGTCACGTGCTGGAGCTCGTCCTCGGTGACCACCACGTCGCCCATGACCATCGTGGAGCCGTCGGCGTAGCGGACGAAGGCCACGTGGGTGCCCAGTGCCAGACCCGGTGTGACGACGACGCCGTCGGAGACCACCAGGAGATCCCGCCGGGGGAAGCCCGTGTGGTACGTCGTGTCGCGCAGCATGTTGCCGCCCCGGCCCAGGGCCTTCGCCACGTCCGCCCAGTCGTCCAGGGTGGTCCGTACCGGCCTGATCCGCCTTCCGTGCCCCGGCCCGGTCATTCCGGCGGGCAGGGCGCGGGCCACGCCGGGGCTCGCCGCGGTCAGTACCGGCGCGAGCGCGGCGGCTGCCAGCAGGCGCCGCCGTGACGTGATGGCCCGTGGGTCCAGGCTTTGCCGTCGGTCTCCGGTCATCATCCGATCGCCTCCATCGGTCGCTTTCATGGCGAGATAAAAGCATGCGAAATCATGACGAAAGGATGAAAGCGGATACATCGTCAACGGGTGGGGCTGGATGGACTAAGCGCGGTGTCCGGCCGGGCCCGGTGGGGGCGGCCGGACAGCACGAGCGCACTGCGCCTCGGCCCGTCCCCGGTGAGCGGCGCCGCACCGCCCCCACCGTGACCGCCCCACCGCCTCAGCCCGTCCTCGGTGAGCGGCGCCGCACCGCCCCCGGCAGCAGCGCCGCCCCCACCGCGACCAGCGCGCACGCCCCCGCCGCCCCGCCCATCAGCGCCCACGGCACCGACACCACGACCGGCGCCGACACCGAGGCCAGCGCGGCGGCCAGGCCCGCCAGATGCACCCCGGCCACGGCCAGGCCGAGCAGCGCCCCGAGCCCGACCGCGAACAGGGTTTCCCCGGCCACCACCGCGAGGACCCGCGGCCGGGTGGCGCCGGCCAGCCGGAGCGCGTCCAGCTCCGAGGACCGTACGGACCCCGCCATCAGCATGGTGTTGGCCAGCGCGATCAGGGTGTAGACCAGCGCGATCCCCAGGATCACGACCAGACCGGTCCGGGTCTGCGGACCGGCGCTCGGGTACGTCGTCTCCAGCCACTGCTCCGTGGACCGCACCGTGCCGCCGGTCCCGCGCAACCGGGCCTCGACGAGAGCCCGGTCGGCGCCCGGCGAGAGACGTACCTCGATCCGGTCCACGGCCGCCGCCGGGGCGTTCGCCCTGGTCACATAGGCGCCGTTGTTCCCCGTGCCGAGGGACAGCACCGCCGCGATCCGCAAGGAGGCGGGACGCCCGTCGCCGAGCCACACCCGTACCGTCGAGCCCACCGTGTGCTGGGCCCACTCCTCGTTCACCACGATCGAGCCGTCGTCCAGGTCCGCGATGTCGCCCGCCACCACCGGCAGCCGCCCGACCCGGGCCAGCGCCCTCGCGTCGTCCACCGCGCGGGCCCCGGAGGCGACGAGGGCGGTGCCCTCCTCGCGCACGTAGACGGCGGTCGGGGCGGAGGCGGACAGCGTGGCACCGGGCACCGGACGGGGCCTCAACTCCTCGCCCGTCACGACCAGATCGGCCCTGGTGTGCTCGCGAGCCTCCGCTGCCTTCGCCGCCGGACCCGTCATCGCGGAACCGGCCACCGCACCCGCCAGCGCCACGGTGATCAGGACCGGAGCGGCCACCGCCGCCGTACGCCGCAGCGCCGCCGAGGTGTTCGCGGTCACCAGCATCCCGATCGCCCCCGGCAGCCGGACCAGCCGGGACAGCGGGCGTACGAGCAGCGGCGAGAGCAGGGCGACGGCCGTGATCAGGACCATCGGCTGCGTGATGTACGTCTTCCGCTTCAGCAGCGCGGACGGGTCGGTGGCGAGGGTCCGCGCCATCAGGAACGCGGCGCCCGCGAGCAGGGCGAAGCCCAGCAGCCGGCGGACCGGCGGGAGCACCCCCGTATCGACATCGGCCTCGCGCAGCGCCTCGGCGGGGCCGGTCCGGCCCGCCCGCCGCGAGGCGGCCCAGACCCCGGCGAGGGACACCGCCTGCCCGGTCCAGAAGGCGGCGTGCAGCGGCCAGGCGGCCGGACGGATGACGAACCAGGGCGGCGCCATCCCCTCGTCGACGAGCAGCCCGGCGAGCAGCGGCGCGCCCAGACCGCCCAGCACGCACCCGGCGGCGGAGGCCAGGGTGCCGACCACGGCGGCCTCCGTCAGCAGCAGCCGCCGCAGCTGGCCCGGCGTGGCGCCCGCCGTGCGCAGCAGCCCGAACTCGCGCCGGCGCAGCGCCACCGCGAAGGCGAACGTCGACGCGACGACGAAGACCGAGACGAAGGCGGTGAGGCCGCCCGCGGTGCCGAGCAGCACGTTCGCGGTCAGCAGCCCCTCGGCGTCCCGCTCGGTGGCCGGGTCGGCCCGGCGGCGGTCGTCCCCGGTGAGGACCTGTGCGCGGTCGCCGACCACCCGGCGCACCTCGGCGACGGGCGCGTCCACCCCCACGGCGTCGGGTTCGTGCCGGGCGCGTACGGCGTCCTTCCCGTCGTCACGGGTCACCGGGCCGAGCGCCCGGAGCTCGCGCAGGAGTTCGATATCCACAGGGTGTGGATGGGCGAGCTTCCGGCTCGCGCTGCCTGTGGACGGTCCGCGCCGCACCGGCACGGTCAGGGTGTCGTCGCCCATCACCACCACCGGCGACGAGGCGAAGCGCTGCGGTGCCCGGTCCGGGGCACCGAAGGTCGAGGCGAGGCCGAGACCCATGGCCGCGATCAGCCCCACGCCCAGCGCGAGCGCGACGAAGGTGCCGGTCAGCACGGTCCAGCGGGTGCGCAGGGAGGCCAGGGCGACGGTCAGCACGACGCCTCCCGGACGTGAGCCGGGACGGCCCGTCCACCGGCGGAGCGGCGCCCCGCCGCCATCCGGGCCGCGATCCGCCCGGCGTCGAGTCCGGTCAGATCGTCCGCCACCCGCCCGTCGACCAGGAAGACCACCCGGTCCGCGTACGCCGCGGCCACCGGGTCATGGGTGACCATCACGATCGTCTGCCCCGCCAGGTCCACCAGCTCCCGCAGCATCCCCATCACCTCCTGGCTCGTCGCGGTGTCCAGCGCGCCGGTCGGCTCGTCGCCGAAGAGCACCGCGGGCCGGGTGATCAGGGCCCGTGCCAGGGCCACCCGCTGCTGCTGGCCGCCGGACAGCTCGGCGGGCCGGTGCCCCGCCCGGTCCGCGAGACCGACCCGGGCCAGGGCGTCCCGCACCTCGGTACGGGACGGGCGGCGGCCCGCGAGCCGCAGCGGCAGCGCGACGTTCTGGGCGGCGGTCAGCGAGGGGATCAGGTTGAACGCCTGGAAGACGAAGCCGATCCGGTCCCGGCGCAGCAGCGTCAGCCGGCGCTCGCTCAGCCCGGTCAGCTCCACCCCGCCCACCTCGACGGTGCCGGACGTCGGCCGGTCGAGCCCGGCCGCGCAGTGCAGCAGCGTGGACTTGCCGGAACCGGACGGGCCCATGACGGCGGTGAAGGTGCCGGTGCGGACGGTGAGGTCGATGGAGCCGAGGGCGTCGACCTCACCGTAGGCGCGGCGCACGGAGCGGAGCCGTACGGCGTCGGCGGCGCTCGCACCCGCCCTCGCGGGGGCGGCGGTTGCTCGGGAGGAAGTCATACGCCGATCGAACCGTTTCCGCACCCCTCGATCACGACCACCAGAGCCCGTCCGAGGGGTAGGGCCAGCCATACCCCGCCGCACCGTCCTGCCTACCCTGACCTCATGGAACCGGTGACCGACCAGGCATTCGCGGCAGCCCTCTACTCGGACGGCGACGCCGGTCTCGACGCCGGCGCCTCCCTCCTCGCCGCCGATCCGACGGCCGACGCGGAACTGTTCCGGCGCGGCGAGGAGTTCGTCCGCCGGGCCTGGGAGCGCGGCTGGCAGCCCGCCGATGTCGTACGTCTGGTCCGCCGCGACCTCGACGAGACGGCGGCCTGCCTCGCCGCCGGGCTGATCGTCTCGGAGACCGCGCGGTACGAGCGGCTGCCGCCGCGCTGGCGTGCCCAGCTCGACGGGCTCCCGGGCGCCCCGCCCCGTAACCGTCCGGACCGCTTCTCCTACGCGTCCGCCGTCCTCGGCCTGTACCGGCTGCTGCTCCGGCTCCCCACGATCGAACCGGTCGGGCCCCCGCCCGGCGCCGCCCCGCACGGGCTCCACCTGCCGCCGGCGCACGACGAACCCCGGATGCTGACCCGGATCCGCGCCCTGCTCGCCAAGGCGGAGGCGACCGGCTTCCCCGAGGAGGCGGAGGCCCTCACCACCAAGGCGCAGGAGCTGATGGCCCGCCACTCCATCGACGAGGCCCTGCTCGCCGCCCGTACGCACAGCAAGGAGGCGCCGGGGGCGTGCCGGATCGGGGTCGACGCGCCGTACGAGACGGCGAAGGCGATCCTGCTCGACGCGGTCGCCGCCGCGAACCGCTGCCGTGCGGTGTGGAACAGCGACCTCGGCTTCTCCACGGTGGTCGGCTTCGAACCGGACCTGGACGCCGTGGAACTGCTGTACACCTCCCTGCTGGTCCAGGGCACGGTGGCGATGACGAAGGCGGAGGCGGGCCAGCGGGCCGGGGGGCGCAAGCGGACCAAGACGTTCCGGCAGTCCTTCCTGATGGCGTACGCCCAGCGGCTGGGCAGCAGGCTCGCCGCCGACACCGCCCGGGTCACCGCCGCCGCCGAGGCCGGGGCCGGGGCCGGGCCGGCGGAGGCCGGCGACCCGGATCTCCTCCCGGTCCTCGCCGCCCGCGACATGGCCGTCACGGACACCGCCGAGCGGATGTTCCCCGAGACCACGACCACCCGGGTCCGGGGCGCCACCGACCTGGACGGATGGACCCATGGCACGGCCGCGGCGGACCGGGCACGGATGGGCGGGAACGGCCCGGAGCTCCGTGGCGGACGCGGGAGGCGGTAGGCGGCGCCGCCCCGACGAACGTTGGCAGAGGGCAGGCAGTGCCGCCCCGGCGGACGCGGGCGGAGGCAGGAACCGCCCACACGATCCGATTTCTGGGCAACTCGGGCTAAACGGTAATTCCGGTTAGGCTCTGGGCATGAGCTGGCTCCGGGCGCTGAAGGAGACCGCCCGCTCGGGGCTTTCGATCGAGCGGCGGCGTCTCGAACCGCTCATCGCGATCCGGGGCGCGGCCGGTCTCGCCCTCGTCATCGGGATCAGCCTCGCGTTCTTCGGGCCGGTGGTCGCCGCGAGCTCCGCGTTCGGCGCGTTCCAGGCGGCCATCGCCACCTTCCAGCGCAGCTGGCGCCCCCGGCCCGTCCTCGCCCTGGTCTCCGGGGCGAGCCTCGCCGTGTCGACGTTCCTCGGCTATCTCACCGGCTCCCGGCTCGTGCTGTTCCTCGCCCTGCTGGTGCTCTGGACCTTCGTCGCGGGCCTGGCCTGGGCGGCGGGCCCGACCGCCGGCATCATCGCGGCGTCGAACGTGGCGATCATGCTGGTCACGGTCACCCTGCCCACCTCCGTCGCCGACTCGGCCGTGCACGCCGTGATGATCCTGTTCGGCGGGATCGTGCAGGCGGCGCTGATCGTGCTGTTCCCGGTACGCAGATGGGGCGCCCAGCGCGACGCCCTCGCCGACGCGCTGGCCGCCGAGGCCGACTACGCCCGCCGGCTGCGCCACGACCCGCGCGCCCCGTTCGACCCGGTGCCGCTGATGACGGCCCGCAGCGCGGCCGCGGTCACCCCGCGCCAGGCCCGCCGCCGGCCGCCCGAGCTGCGGGGCTCCCGAAGGATCGCCGAACGGATCAGGCCGGTGCTCGCCTCGCTCGCCGACCCGTCCCTGGGGGTGCCGTCCGAGGGGCCGGAACGGGAGCGCGTCCGCGAGCTGCTCGCCGCCGCCGGATCGGTGCTCGACTCGGCGGCCCGCGCGATCCGCCACGGCGACCCGGTCGAGCTCGCCCCGTCCGCCGTCGCCGCGCTGAAGACCCCGGACACCGGAACGCTCCTCACCGGCCCACCGCTCCGCGCCGCCGACCGGCTCGGCGCACTGCTCTCCGACGTCATCGAGACGGCTGAGGGCGAGGGCACGAAGGAGCAGGAAGCCAAGGCCGAGGCGGCCGCCGAGGCCATCAAGGCACCCGCGAACGGGACCCCCGCCGCCGAGGCCGTCAGGACCACCTCGCGCGGGACCCCCGCCGCCAAGACCGCTTCGGACGGGACTCCCGCCGCCCCGCACCGCCGCCGCCCCACCCTGCTCCGGCTGGTCCCCGTCGTCCTGGCGGCGATGCGCGCGGAGCTGCGCCCGGGTTCACCGATCCTGCGGCACGCCGTCCGGGTCTCCGTCGTCGCGGCCGGCGGCTATCTGATCGGCACCGTGCTGCCGTTCGGCCACGGCTACTGGGCGCCGATGGCCGCCGTCATGGTCATGCGGCCGGAGTTCTCCCAGACATACGCGCGGTCCGTGGCCCGGTTCGGCGGCACGATCGTCGGCGTCTCGCTCGCCACCGCGATCGTGCAGACCGCCCACCCAGGGGTGACCACGGCCGCGGTGCTCTCCGTGCTCTGCGCCCTGCTGATGTACCTGCTGATGGGCACGGGGTACGTGGTCGGCCAGGCCTGCGTCTCGGCGTACGTCGTCTTCCTGCTCGGCATGGCGGGCGACAGCTGGTCGCAGACCGTGCTCGAACGCGTCGTCCTCACCCTCGCGGGCGGCCTCCTCGCGATGATCTCGTACGCCCTCTACCCGGCCTGGGAGACCCCGCGGCTCCGCGGCAGGCTCGGCGACTGGCTGAAGGCGGACGGGCGGTACGCGGCCTCGGTCGTCGACCAGTACGCCGAACCGGCCGAGCGCGGCCACGACGACGTGCGTTCCGCGCTGCTCGACACCCGTGAGGCCCGGGTCGCCTGGCAGGAGGCGCTGGCCACCGCCCAGCACGAACCGGTGCGCAACCGCGGCCTCTCGCGCTCCGCCGCCGACGACACCCAGCACGCGCTCGCCCAGCTGGGCCGGGCCGCGATGCTGCTGGAGGCCCACCTCCCGGGTGGCGGAGCCACCCCCGTACCGGACGCGGCGCACCTGGCCGAGGCGCTGCGCCGGGCCACCGAGCAGGGGGCGAAGGCGGTGCGGGAGCGGCGGGTGCCGGACTGGACCGAGGTGCGCGAGGCGCTGGCGGAGTGGGACGCGCGGCAGCGCACGGACGAGGGCGAGGCGGACCCCTTCGTACGGGAAGGGGCCCACCTGCTCCTCGAAGCCCTGGAGGAGTTCTCCCGGGGGCTGGACGGCAGGTCCGGGTCCGGGGCGAAGCCGAAATCGCCCGGAGGCAAGGCGGATTGAGGCCGGGCGGCGGCCGTCAGGGGGCCGTGGTCGGCAGGTCGGCCAGGTCCGGCAGACCGGACGGCAGGGCACCCGGGTCGGTCTTGGCCAGGGTGTCCTTGACCCCGCTGTCCCAGGAGACCACGACGGTCTTGCCGTCGTTGGAGTCGACGGACCCCGAGGTGCGGTCTTCGCCGCCGTCGACGCACTTCAGCGTGAGTGTCACCTTGCCCGCGCCCTGCACGGTGCCCGTGCAGGCATGCTGTTCGGTGACGAGCGCGGCCTTCCCCGACGCCACCGACAGGACGACCGCCTTGCCGTCGGTCTTTCCGGCCCAACCGCCTTCCAGCGCAGCGGCGTCGGTCCCGGACCCGCTGTTGTCATCGGCCTGGCGGCCGGGCCGGTCCGAAGCGGTGGAGCCGCCCCGTTCGTCGCTCTTCCCGCTGTCGCTGCTGCAGCTGGTCAGTGCCGCGGTGCAGAGGATTCCGGCGGCGATCGCCGCGCCGGTCCGTACGACTCCGTGCATCTGTAATTCCCCCTTGTTGACGAAAGACCGAGCCAAGTTAGCAGCGCGTTCTGCCGGGATGGAGAGCTCGACCGGGGGTAGACGCAGCCGAAACGGCGTTCCGTGCGTCTGTCCATACGGAGTATGGATCGGACTAAAGCTGTAATCGCGAGAACACCCCGCGTGCACGTGCATCGGCACATGCATCTGCGCATGCAGCAATATTTGAACAGAGCTATGATCCGAGACAGTTGACACTTGCACCTTGCAACTCGGGGAGCGTCCTGTGCACCACGTGTACAACGGCATGGCGGCCACAGAGCTTCGCGGAGTCGTCTGGCAGAAGAGCAGACACAGCAACTCCCAGGGTTCCTGCGTGGAGTTCGCGAAACTGCCCGACGGAGATGTGGCGATGCGGAATTCGCGCCACCCCGACGGGCCGGCGCTGGTCTATACGCCGGCCGAGATAGAGGCACTGCTGCTCGGGGTGAAGGACGGGGAGTTCGACCACCTCATAGCGGGCGGCTGACCGCCTCGCAGCGGGTGGGTGACCACTTCACGGACGGTGGCCGACCACTTCACAGCGGGTGGCTGACCGCCTCGCAGCAGGCGACCGGCCACCTCACGGCAGGCGGCAGACCACTTCCCGCAGGCCGGTGTCCGGCCGGGACCCCCGGCCGCTCGCCGCGGCCGGGCGGGTCACATGCCGTCGGACAGCCGGAACAGCGCCCAGACCACCTTGCCGCGCGATGCCGCCGGGGTGTGCGGGCTCTCCGTCTCCGGTGCGGGGTGCCAGCCCCATGAGTCGCTGAAGGACTCCACGAGGAAGAGGCCGCGGCCGGATTCCGCGCAGTCCGGTGCCTCGGAGGCGACCGGGCTCTCCCGGCTGGGATCGCGCACCGCGCACACCAGTCGCGAGCTCCAGCGCATCAAGTGCAGCCGTACCGGCGGGTCCTGGGGCTCCAGTGCGGAGCTGTCCGAGGGCAGGGCGTGGCGCAGGGCGTTGGTGACGAGTTCGGAGACCACCAGCGCGACATCGTCGAAACGCTCGGCCAGTCCCCATCCGTTCAGCGTCGTCCGGGTGAACCGCCTTGCCCCGCCGACGGCTTCGTAGCGGGCGGGCAGTGTGCAGGTGGCCGATCCGGAGACGGCTGAGGGATCGATGGGGGGAAGCCCCTGCCGTAACGGCTCGAGCATCGTCGATCCATTCGTCCCCATGCGAGGCACTCCCGGGATTCGCGGCTGTATCAGTACTGCGGGGGTACAGCGGCACAACACGAACGAGCACGCAGGTGCGCGAGCCCCATGGTTCCCAATGCGTTGGGCAGATGCAAGGGCAGATGCACGTGCACGCGCCTGACCTGTCCGACCCCGTGCCGGTTCTTGGTCATTTCTTCCTGCGTGTATTTTCACAGCCCTCTGGAAGGCTTCTCATTTCCGTAATCGAATGAGTACGGGCTGAAGCGTTTTGATGGCAGAATCCGGCACTTGGGGTCGGGGGGAGCCCCGATGCCAGGGAAGCGATGGGGAGGACCGGGCCAGTGGCGGCAGGCGAGTCGAGTGGATCTGTGGTGCGGCGCATCCTGCTGGGCTCGCAGCTCAGGCGGCTGCGCGACTCGCGCGGCATCACCCGTGAGGCGGCCGGCTACTCCATCCGGGCCTCCGAATCGAAGATCAGCCGCATGGAGTTGGGACGGGTGAGCTTCAAGGCCAGGGACGTCGAGGACCTGCTCACGCTCTACGGAGTCACGGACGAGGCGGAGCGGGACGCTCTGCTCGGCCTGGCCCGGGAGGCGAACGTGGCGGGCTGGTGGCACAGTTACGGAGATGTGCTGCCCGGCTGGTTCCAGACGTACATCGGGCTGGAGGGAGCGGCATCCCTCATCCGGGTGTACGAAGTCCAGTTCGTCCACGGCCTGTTGCAGACCGAGGCGTACGCACACGCGGTCGTCACCCGGGGCATGGGCGCCGCGCCCGCCGTCGAGATCGACCGCCGGGTCGCGCTGCGGCTGGAACGCCAGAAGGCCCTCGTCTCCGAACGTGCACCCCATCTCCACGCCGTACTGGACGAGGCCGCGCTGCGCCGGCCCTACGGTGACCGCGAAGTGATGCGTGGGCAATTGCGGCATCTGATCGAAATGTCGGAACAGCCCAACGTCACTCTCCAGGTGATGCCCTTCAGTTTTGGCGGGCATGCCGGCGAGAGCGGTTCTTTTACGATGCTGCGATTCCCGGAATCCGACCTGTCGGACATTGTCTATTTGGAGCAACTGACAAGTGCTCTCTATCTGGACAAGGCCGAAGAAGTCGCGCAGTACGAAAAGGCCATGGTGCGGCTCCACGAGGACAGCCCGGGGCCCGAGGAGAGCCGCGATCTGCTCCGTGGTCTACTCCAACTCACCTGATTTGTCAGTACGATGACGGTTCGACGGGAGTCTGCACCTGAATCAAGGGATCTGCATGTCCTTCTTCTACGAGCTGGCCGACCAATACATCGACGGTGAGTGGCGGACCGGAACCGGCTCGTGGGACATCATCGATTTCAACCCCTACAACGGGGAGAAACTCGCCGCGATCACCATTGCCACCGCGCAGGAGATCGACCTGGCCTACCGCGCCGCGGAGCGCGCCCAGCGGACCTGGGCCACCACCGGACCGTACGAGCGCCGCGAAATCCTGGAACGCGCACTGCGCATCACCGGCGAACTGCACGAGGAAATAGTCGACGCGATCATCGACGAACTCGGCGGCACCCGGGTCAAGGCGGAGTACGAGGTCCGGGTCGCCGAGGAATTCCTGCGCGACGCGATCCGTCAGGCGCTGCGTCCGCCGGGCGCCCTGCTGCCCGCCCTGGCGGACGGCAAGGAGAACCGCCTCTACCGGCTGCCCGTCGGCGTCGTCGGCGTGATCAGCCCCTTCAACTTCCCCTTCCTGGTGGCGATGAAGTCCGTCGCACCGGCCCTCGCGCTCGGCAACGCGGTCGTCGTCAAGCCCAACCAGAACGCCCCGGTCGTCGGCGGCACGCTGATCGCGAAGATCTTCGAGGACGCCGGGCTGCCCGCCGGGCTGCTGAACATAGTGATCACCGATGTCGCCGAGATCGGTGACGCGTTCATCGAGCACCCCGTGCCCAAGGTGATCTCGTTCGCGGGCTCGGACCGGGTCGGCCGCCATGTCGGCGCCGTCGCGGCCGGGCACTTCAAGCGGACGATCCTCGAACTCAGCGGCAACAGCGCCCTGGTGGTGCTGGAGGACGCGGACATCGGCCACGCGGTCGAGGCCGCCGTGCACAGCCGCTTCGTCTACCAGGGGCAGGTCTGCATGGCCGCCAACCGGATCCTGGTGGACCGCCGCGTCGAGCGGGAGTTCACCGAGAGGTTCACCGCCGCGGTGGCCGCACTGAGGACCGGTGACCCGCGTGAACCGGAGACCCGGATCGGCCCGGTCATCAACACCTTCCAGGCCGACGCCCTGACCGCCCTGGTCGACCAGGCGATCGCCGAAGGGGCCACCGCACTGGTCCGGGGCCGGACCCGCGGCAACCTCGTGGAGCCGACCGTGCTCGCCGGGCTCCCCGACGGCTCCCCGCTGCTGTCCCAGGAGATATTCGGCCCGGTGGCGCTGCTGATGACGTTCGACGGCGAGGACGAGGCCGTACGCATCGCCAACGACACCCCGTACGGGCTGAGCGGCGCCGTGCACACCCGCAGCACCGAACGCGGGGTGCGGTTCGCGAGGCGCGTCGTCAGCGGGATGTTCCACGTCAACGGCTCGACCGTCCAGGACGATCCGCTGGTGGCGTTCGGCGGCGAGAAGTCCTCCGGGCTCGGCCGGCTGAACGGCGAGGCGACCGTCGACGCCTTCACCACCCAGAAGTGGATCTCGATCCAGCACGGCCGGAGCGAGTTCCCTTTCTGACCGCGCGTTCCCGTTGCGGACGGCAGTTGACCGCAAGGGTCCGTAGCTTGGCCGGTGTCAGGAAGAACCGGCACGGATCATCAAGGCGGACACCATGGTCACTCACGTTCCCTCGGAAGCTCCCGGCGACGAGCGCGGCATGTTCCTCTCCTTCATCGAGGCCCAGCGCGGTGCGATCCGGCGCTCGCTGTTCGGGCTGACCGAGGAGCAGGCGGCGAGCCGCCCCAGCGCCAGTGAGCTCTCCCTCTCCGGACTGGCCAAGCACGTCGCCGAGGTCGAGCTGAACTGGCTGCGGATGGCCCAGCAGCAGTTGAACGAGGCCGTCCGGAACGAGAACACCTGGGCGGACGGCTTCCGGCTCGTCGGCGACGAGACGGTGGAGCAGGTGCTGAAGTTCTGGGACGGCGTCGTGGCCGAGGAGGAGGAGTTCATCCGCTCGGTGCCCAGCCTGGACGACACCTTCCCGCTGCCCGAGGCGCCCTGGTTCCCGAAGGACGGGCGGGTCTCGATGCGATGGCTGCTGGCCCACCTCGTGGAGGAGATCGCCCGGCACGCCGGGCACGCCGACATCATCAGGGAGTCCCTGGACGGCCGCACCGCGCTGGAGCTGGTCGCCGAGGCGGGGGGCTACTCTGATCAAAGCTGAGCAGAAGGGGTGCGTGAGATGTCCGCGATCCGGCTGCTGGTCCTGTGCGCCGTGCGCCAGCACGGCCGGGCGCACGGCTACCAGGTCCGCAACGACCTGGAGTACTGGGGCGCGCACGAGTGGTCCAACGCCAAGCCCGGCTCGGTCTATCACGCGCTGAAGCAGATGGCGAAGCAGGGACTGCTGCTCGCCCACGAGACCGCGCCGAGCACGGCGGGCGGCCCGCCCCGTACCGAGTACGAGATCACCGAGCGGGGCGACGAGGAGTACTTCACGCTGCTGCGCGCGGCGCTGACCTCGTACGACCAGAAGCCGGATGTGCTCTCGGCGGCCCTCGGCGGCATGGTCGACCTGGAGCGGGCCGAGGCGGTCGCGCTGCTCAGGGAGCGGGTCGCCGGACTTGAGGCGTGGCGGGCCACGGTCACGGAGTACTACACGCCGGAGGCCGGGCCCGAGTCGATCGGCCACATCGGCGAGATCATGAACATGTGGGTCCACTCGGCGGACGCCGGGGCCGAGTGGACGCGCGGGCTGATCGCTCGTATCGAGGGCGGGGCGTACACCTTCGCGGGGGAGGGCGAGCCCTTCGTCGGGGTGCTCGCCGAAGGGCAGGAGAACCCTTACGCGACGGGGCACTGACTCCGCTCCGTGGTGGACGCGTCTCAGTGGTGGAACGACGTCGCCATCTGCCGGTCGCGGCTCATCGGATGCGCCTGGCGGCGCAGGTCGGGAAGGATCAGTCGGAGGTCCTCCAGCAGCAGTTCGGCGAGGTCGGACGAGAAGCCGTTGCGGCACACCACCCGCAGCACCGACAGGTCCTGCCGGTTGGCCGGGAAGGTGTACGCCGGTACCCGCCAGCCCTCTTCGCGCAGTCGCCGCGACACGTCGAAGACATCGAAGGCCTCCACGTCCGGCGCGGTCGTCAGCGCGAGGACGGGCAGCTGGTCGCCCCGGGTGAGGAGCCGGAAGTCGCCGATCTCCTCGATCCGTTTCGCGAGCCCGCAGGCCACGTCCCGGGACGCCTGCTGGACGGCCCGGTAGCCCTCCCGGCCCAGCCGCAGGAAGGTGTAGTACTGCGCCACCACCTGCGCCCCCGGCCGGGAGAAGTTCAGCGCGAAGGTCGGCATGTCGCCGCCCAGGTAGTTGACCCGGAAGACCAGCTCCTCGGGCAGGTCGGCGGGCGTGCGCCACAGCACCCAGCCGACGCCCGGGTAGACCAGGCCGTACTTGTGCCCGGAGGTGTTGATGGAGGCCACCCTCGGCTGCCGGAAGTCCCACACCAGGTCCTCGTCCAGGAACGGCGCCACCATCGCCCCGGAGGCCCCGTCCACGTGGACGGGGATGTCGAGGCCGGTGCGTTCCTGGAGGGCGTCCAGCGCCGCGCACAGCTCCGCGACCGGCTCGTACGAACCGTCGAAGGTGGAGCCGAGGATGCCGACGACGCCGATGGTGTTCTCGTCGCAGAGGTCGGCCGCGGCCTGCGGGTCGAGGTGGAAGCGGTCGCCCTCCATCGGGACCAGCCGGGGCTCGACCTCCCAGAAGTTGCAGAACTTGTCCCAGCAGACCTGCACATTGATGCCCATGACCAGGTTCGGCCGGGCGGTCGCCGGATAGCGGTCGGCGTTCCGGGCCGCCCAGCGGCGCTTCAGCGCCAGCCCGGCGAGCATGCAGGCCTCGCTGGAGCCGGTCGTCGAACAGCCCACGACCGCCGAGGGATCGGGGGCGTTCCAGAGGTCGGCGAGCATCGCCACGCAGCGCCGCTCCAGCTCGGCCGTGCGCGGGTACTCGTCCTTGTCGATCATGTTCTTGTCGCGGCACTCGCCCATCAGCACCCCGGCCTGGGGCTCCATCCAGGTGGTGACGAAGGTGGCGAGGTTGAGCCGTGAGTTGCCGTCGAGCATCAGCTCGTCATGGACCAGGCCGTACGCGGTCGACGGCGGCATCGGCCCGTCGGGCAGCCGGTGCCGGGGCGGCGCCGACTCCATGCCGGCGGCCGGGTCGGCCTCCCCGTAGAACGGGTTGAGGGCGAGTCTGCGGCGGGCTTCGGACGGTTCCGTCTTCTGGGACGAGCCCTTGTGGAGAGGCATCGGGGAGCCCTTTCAGCTCTCGGCGGCGAGGCCGTCCTTGATGGCCCGGGTGAACTTCACGACCCGCTCGGCCTGGACCCGGGCGGCGGTCAGGGTCTGCTCGCCGACCGGGATGTCGCCCTGGCCGGCCACGTGCGAGGTGCCGTACGGATTGCCGTCGACGAACTTCGACGGGTCCGTGTAGCCGGGGGCGACCAGGATGCCGCCGAAGTGGTGGATCGTGTTGTAGAGCGCGAGCAGCGTGGACTCCTGGCCGCCGTGGGCGGTGCTGGTGGAGGTGAAGCCGCTGTAGACCTTGTCCGCGAGGTGGCCCGCCTGCCAGTGGCCGCCGAGGGTGTCGAGGAACTGCTTGAGCTGGGCGCTCACGTTGCCGAACCGGGTCGGCGTACCGAGGATCACGGCGTCCGCCCAGATCATGTCGTCGGGCGAGACCTCGTTGATGTCGGCGGTGGCCTTCGCGTTGGCCGCCCACGCCGGGTTGGAGTCGATGGCCGCCTGCGGGGCGAGCTCGCGGGCCTTGCACAGCCGCACCTCGGCACCGGCCTTCTCGGCGTACTGCGCGATGGCCTTGGCGATCGTGGCGACGGTTCCGGTCGACGAGTAGTAGATGACGGCGACGTTGACGGGCGTGGGCATTGCGCGAACCTCCGGCAAGCTGATGGGACGCATCCGTACGGACCCGCGGGCAGGGGCTCTGCGGGAGGAATGCGTACGGATGCGACGATACGGAAGAGCCGGGCATTCGGCGCTTCGAGCGCGCGCCCTTCGTCCGTCCCGCCCCCGACGGCTCACTTCAGCGGCGTACCGTCCTCGTGCAGCTGCATCTGCGGCCGCCCGGTCACCAGCAGCCAGGCGGGCAGCGAGGCGATGCACAGGATCGGCAGCACGCCCGCGTCGCCGACCAGCACCGCGGCGGTGAACAGGCTCAGCCAGCCCTGCCGGGTGATCGCCAGCAGCACCCCCAGCACCCCGCAGGTCACCGCCAGCGCCACCGGCACCGAGGTGACCAGGGCGTGGGCGCTGAGCCCCAGAGCGACGCCCACGAAGACGGCGGGGAAGATTCGCCCGCCCCGGAAGCCGCAGCTCGCCGCGATCACCAGCGCGGCCGCCTTCACCAGGGCCATGAGCGCGAACTGCCAGGCCGAGTGGCCGCCCGGGTCGGCGGCGAGCTCCTTCACCTCGTCGAGCCCCTTGAACAGGGTGAGATGGCCGCCCAGTGCACCCAGCAGGCCGAGCAGCAGCCCGCCCGCGGTCAGCGCCAGGACCGGATGCCTCAGGGCCCGGAAGAGCCGGTGCGCGTGCGGGAACGCGTACACCGTCAGCATGCCGAGCGCCGCCCCGGCCAGGGTGATGACGATGGAGGAGGGCAGGTCGCCCCAGTGCGGCCGGTCGTAGGACGGCAGTGCCAGGTCGAAGCTGGGGTGGGCCAGCAGCGTCATGGTGAGCGCGCCCGCGGTGCCCGCCGCGAGCGGGCCGAAGAGGCGGTCCCAGAGCGCGCCCGGCTCGGCGCGCGAGGCGAGGATCTCGGAGAGGATCAGCGCGGCGGCGACCGGGGTGCCGAAGAGCGCCCCGATGGTGCCGGCCGCGGCGAGCGAGAGCCAGAGCGCCACCGGTGTGCCGGGCATGAGGCGGCGGCCGAGCCAGCAGGCCAGCGCGATGTTGGCGGCCGTGATCGGATTCTCCGGACCGAGGCTGACCCCGCCCGCCAGGGTGATGACCGTGACGAGCAGCAGCCCCGGCACCACGGCCGGCGCCAGCGGCGGATCGACCAGCCCGGTGGTCGCCGGGTCGGGACCCGCGTGACCGGGCACCGCCCGGACGAGCAGGCCGACCGCCAGCCCGCTCGCGGTGAGCATCACGATCATCCAGAGCGCGGAGTAGCGGCCGACGGAGAGCGCGTCGGGGAGCGTCTCCCAGAGCACGCCCTGAAGCTTTTCCGCGAGCAGGCTGATGCCGAGCAGGACGAGGGCGGAGAGGACCCCGACGGCCAGCGCGGGCACGATGACGGGCAGCAGCCGCTGTACGGGGGTGGGTTCGGGGGCGGATCCGGCGAGGGCGGAGGATTCGGTGGCCACCGGATCACCATAACGGCGTAAAAGGCATATAACCCTTCTGGGGGTGCCGGAGTGGCGGCAATTCGGGCTTGCACCTCACGTCACGTCAGGGCCCAGGCTCGGGACGTACCCGATCGGAGAAGGGAGCGAAGGAGCCATGGATCACTCCGTGGGACAGGTCGCCGGATTCGCCGGAGTCACGGTGCGCACCCTGCACCACTACGACGGCATCGGACTGCTCTCGCCCAGCGCGCGCAGCCGGGCCGGGCACCGCCGCTACGACGACGGCGATCTCGACCGGCTCCAGCAGATCCTGTTCTACCGGGAACTCGGCTTCCCGCTCGACGAGATCGCGGTACTGCTCGACGATCCGCGGGCGGACCCGCAGGAGCATCTGCGGCGCCAGCACCGGCTGCTGTCCGACCGGATCGCCGAGCTGAGAAGGATGGCCGACGCCGTCGAAACAGCACTGGAGGCACGGAAGATGGGCATCAACCTCACGCCCGAGGAGAAGTTCGAGGTCTTCGGGGGCAAGGACCCCGAGGAGCACGCGGAGGAGGCCGAAGCCCGCTGGGGCGGCACCGCCGAATACGCCGAGTCGCAGCGCCGGGCCGCCCGGTACACCAAGGACGACTGGAAGCGGATGCAGGCGGAGGTCGCCGAGTGGGGCGCCGCCTACGACGCGCTGATGGAGGCCGGGGAGCCGGCCACCGGCGAGCGGGCGATGGAGCTGGCCGAGGCCCACCGGCTGCACATCGGCAAGTGGTTCTACGAGTGCTCCGCCGAGATGCACCGGGGGCTCGGCGGGATGTACGTGTCCGACGAGCGGTTCCGCGCGTTCTACGACTCGATGCGGCCGGGCCTGGCCGAGCACCTGCGGGACGCGATCGAAGCCAACGCCCGACGCCTGGAGTGACCGCCACGGGGCGGGGGCGCCGGGCGGGGGCGTCCTCGCTCCCGTGGCCGTGCCCGCTCAGCTCCGGCTGATCACGACCGCGGTTTCGTACGCGCACACCTCCGTGCCCACGTCGGCCGCCTCGGTCACGTCGAAGCGCATCATCAGCACAGCGTTGGCGCCCCGGGCCTTCGCCTGCTCGACGAGCCGCTCCATCGCCTGGTTGCGGGTCTCGACGAGCGTCTTGGTCAGCCCCTTCAGCTCGCCGCCGATCATGGACTTCAGCCCGGCGCCGATCTGGCTGCCCAGATGGCGGGAGCGGACGGTGAGGCCGAACACCTCCCCGATCACTCGCGTCACCTGGTGGCCCGGTACGTCGTTCGTCGTGACGACCAGGACGTCCGACCGCTCCGTCTGCCCGCCGCCGTAATCCTCAATGCCCATCGTGTGGCACCTCCTGGGGGCCAGCTTTGTCCCGGTTGGCCCGGTGTGCATCCCCGGTCGGGCCGGGGAGTGTCCTCGCGGGGGCCATCTGGAACCCGGGGGCGTCATCCTGCGTTGATAGCTTTGGGCGGCCACGCAGCCGCCATCGATCGATCCAGGAGCCCCGGACCCTTGAATACGCTTGCGCTCGGCCCGAGCTGGCTGGACCCGGACTATCTGATCAACACCTTCGGGCTTCCCGGCGTCCTCCTCATCGTGTTCGCCGAGTCCGGACTGCTGATCGGCTTCTTCCTCCCCGGCGACTCGCTCCTGTTCACCACAGGGCTGCTGGTGACCACCGGCCAGCTGAAGACCCCGCTCTGGCTGGTCTGCCTGCTGGTGGCGCTGGCGGCGATCATCGGCGACCAGGTGGGCTATCTCTTCGGCCGCAAGGTCGGCCCCTCGCTCTTCAACCGCCCGGACTCCCGCCTCTTCAAGCAGGAGAACGTTGAGAAGGCGCACGAATTCTTCGAGAAGTACGGCCCGAAGTCGCTGATCCTGGCCCGCTTCGTGCCCGTGGTGCGTACGTTCACGCCGATCATCGCCGGTGTGAGCCGGATGAACTACCGCTCGTTCATCGTGTTCAACATCATCGGCGGAGTCCTCTGGGGTGTCGGCGTCACGCTGCTCGGCTCGGCCCTCGGCAAGATCGACTTCGTCCACGAGAACATCGAGGCGATGCTCATCCTGATCGTGCTCATCTCGGTGGTGCCGATCGCGATCGAGTTCCTGCGGGCCCGCTCCAAGTCGAAGAAGGAAGCGGCGTCCGGCGGCGGCGAGGCCCACGGCCCGTCCGCCGGGGGCAGCCCGTCCCCGGGCCAGCGCGGCCGTCACGCCAAGCGCTGACGCACACGCTCCGGCCGCAGGGGATCAGAAGCCGCGCGTCCGTTTGGCCGCGCGGCGCCCCGCCCCGCCGACCGCACCCGGCACCCGCATGAACAGCCGGGAGATCTCGCTCCCCAGGTTCACCCCGATCGCGATGGCCAGCGCCGTGGCCACCGCGGTCGACAGCGAGGAGAGCCCGGCGTTCACCCGCCCCTGGGCCACGGCCAGCAGACCGAAGTACGTGGCCGAACCGGGCAGCAGCGGGCCGATCGCCGCCGTGATGAACGGCAGCGACGAGGTGTACCGGTAGCGCGAGAGCAGCTGCCCGAACAGACCCACCAGACCGGCCGCCGTCGCCGTCGCCGCCACCGGCGAGATGTTGCCGGTGCGGGCCATCGCCCCGTAGATCACCCAGGCCACACCGCCGTTGAGGGTCACCGCCAGCACCGTGGACCGGTCCTGCTGGAGCAGGATCGCGAAGGCGAAACAGAGCGCCATCGACGCCAGGATCTGCACCACCGGCCGGTCCGGGGCGACGAACCTGGCCTCGGGGTTCAGCTGGGCGCCCAGTTGGAGCCCCAGATACAGCACCAGCAGCACACCGACGACGATGCCGATGAACAGGTACATGACTTCGAGCAGCCGCGCGGCCGCGGTGATGTAGAAACCGGTCAGCCCGTCCTGCACCCCCGCCACCAGGGCCCGCCCCGGCAGCAGTGCGAACAGCCCACCGGTGATGACCGCGGACGGCTGCAGGTCCGACC
Organism: Streptomyces sp. NPDC001933; assembly: GCF_042890955.1. Taxonomy (NCBI): domain Bacteria; kingdom Bacillati; phylum Actinomycetota; class Actinomycetes; order Kitasatosporales; family Streptomycetaceae; genus Streptomyces; species Streptomyces sp. NPDC001933. Next base: position 188,945 of record NZ_JBIASS010000014.1, read on the forward strand.
AGTGGGTCAGGGTCAGCGCCACCCCCAGCGCGGCCGGCGGCATCGCCGCAGCCACGAACTGGTAGAACTCCGGCAGCCCACGCCCGGCACAGAGCCAGGCGAGCCGGTCGCCGAGCATCGCGCCGACCGCCGCCACCAGGAACACCAGCGGACCGCCGCCGAGCAGCACCGACGCCGCCCCCGCGAGCCCGCCGGCGGCCAGCGTCAGCACCCAGCCGGAGTACGGGTGCCGGTTGCGCCGGATCTCCGCCAGCCGCCGGTAGGCCTCCTCCAGCGAGACCTCGACGTCCTCGGTGGTGATGTCGTCGATGAGCCGGAACACGGCGGCCAGCCGGGTGTAGTCGGTGGCGCGGCGGCGTACGGTACGGCTCGACGTCACCGGGTCGTCGACCAGCGACGGCTGGTGCGAGATGGACAGCAGGGTGAAGGTGACCGTGGGCTCGCAGCGGTCCAGGCCGTAGCTGCGGGTCACCGCGAACATGGCCGCCTCGACGTCCTCGGCGCCCTCGCCGCCCGCCAGCAGCAGCTCCCCGATACGCAGCGTCAGGTCGAGCACGCGGGGCACCGCGGGCCCCACCTCGTCGGCCTTCTGCACCGTCTCGGGCGCCGGGCGCTCGGCGACCGGCATCCGCAGCATCGTGCGCATCCGGTCCTGCCAGGGGGCCTCCTTGGTCAGCCGGATCATCGGGCTGCCGTGGGCCGGGGTGAAGGCGGGCGGCGAGTGCTGGGCGCTGTAGGTGCGCGGCGGGGCGAAGGCCGAACCGATCGTCTCCGAACCCGAACCGGACCCCGGGGCGGAGCCCGAAGCGGAACCTGTTCCCGGCCCCTGGGGCTCGGCCGTCAGACCGGCCGGAATGGCGAACTCCGATGTCGGGTGGTCGTCGTCGGGCGCGGACGCGCGCCGGTCCACCCCGGCCGGCGGGGTGAAGGCGCTGCGCGCCTCGTCGGACTGGGGCTTCTGGTCCTCCGGACCGCCCTGTTCCGCCACCACTCGACCTCGCTCCTCTCGGCTGCGCGCCGTCGGCCGCACCTGTGCCCAGTATGGCCACGGGAAGCGGCCCGGACGCCAGGAGGGCTCCACACGGATCGCGGCGGACCCGCGGAGCAGGTGACACGCGGATCGCGGCGAACGCGCGGAACGGGCGGCATACGGGTTGCGGCGGACATGCGGAGCAGGTCCCACGCGGACTGCGGCGGACACGCGGAACGGGCGGCACTCCGCGATGGGGAGTACCGCCCGTTCCCGGCCCGGAACCGTGGAAACGGAACCGGAACCGTGTCACGTACCTCGGCCGGAATCCGGCCACGACCCTCGGGTCAGTGCGCGCCGCCCTGCGCCTCAAGGCGCTTGTAGGAGGCCTCGATCTCGGCCTCGGCCTCGGCGCGGCCGACCCAGTCGGCGCCCTCGACCGACTTGCCGGGCTCCAGGTCCTTGTAGACCTCGAAGAAGTGCTGGATCTCCAGGCGGTCGAACTCCGACACGTGGTGGATGTCGCGCAGGTGCTCCACCCGGGGGTCGGAGGCCGGCACGCACAGCAGCTTGTCGTCGCCGCCGGCCTCGTCCGTCATCCGGAACATGCCGATGGCGCGGCACTTGATGAGGCAGCCGGGGAAGGTCGGCTCCTCCAGGATGACCAGCGCGTCCAGCGGGTCGCCGTCCTCGCCGAGGGTGTTCTCGACGAAGCCGTAGTCCGCCGGGTAGCTGGTCGAGGTGAAGAGTCGACGGTCCAGGCGGATCCGACCGGTCTCGTGGTCCACCTCGTACTTGTTCCGCGAACCCTTCGGGATCTCGATAACGACGTCGAACTCCACGGGTGGCTCCTCCATGATCAACACATACGACTGGTGATTAAGTGTCCCCCACGCAGATGTGTGCTCGCGAAAGGGGCTGGTCAACGGTGGACGAGCCGGTGAAAAGACCGTCGGTCAACCCGCTGGACAAGCTGAGCAGGCGCACCCTCCGGGCCGCCGTGATCAGGTTGAAGGGACTGAACGACCGGCAGTTCACCGCCGTCTCCGCCGGCCTCGGCCTGGCGCTCGCAGCCGGCGCCGTCCTTGCCGCCGGCCCCTGGGACTCGGGTCAGCGTAAGGCCGAGATCGACTGGGCCGCCGCCCGGAACCGTACAGGTGGCGCACATCACGAGCCCGCCGCGCCGTCCGGACCGGCCCCCGCGCCCAGCGCCCCGGCCGTTCTGGCCGCCCTCTCCGCCGCCGTCGACAACGCCGCCCCGGACGCCCGCACCACACCGAACGGCACAGCCGCCGCCCTCCGCGCCGCCCTCGGCCCGCTGCTGAAGGACTCCGCCCTGGGCGACCGGCGCGCCGCCGTCGTCATCGACACCGCCACCGGCGAGCGGCTGTACGGCCAGGGCGCCGGCACCCCCATGACGCCCGCCTCCACCGTCAAGATCGCCACCGCGGTCGCCGCCCTCGGCGCCCTCGGCCCCGACCACCGCATCGCCACCGAGGTCCGGGCGTCCGCCGACCTCCGGTCCATCGCCCTGGTCGGCGGCGGCGACCCCACCCTCGACAAGGCCGCCCTGCGCAGGCTGGCCACCGACACCGCCCGCGCCCTGAAGGACCGGGGCGTCGGCAAGGCCCGCCTCACGTACGACACCTCCCGCTACTCCGGGCCGGCCAGGCACCCGATCGGCCCCAACGAGAACATCGCGCCCGTCAGCGCCCTGATGACCGACGAGGGCAGGCTCGACAACTCCGCGAGCGGACCCGCCCCGCGCAGCGACGACCCGGCCGGGGACACCGCCCGTACCTTCGCGAAGCTCCTCCACGACGCCGGGATCGACACCGCGGCGGAGCCGAAGCCCGGCCGCCCGGCCGCCGGGTCCCGGAAGGTCGCCGAACACCGCTCCGTCCCGCTCTCCGCCCTGGTCGAACGGGCCCTGACCAACAGTGACAACGACATCGCCGAAGCACTCGCCAGGCAGACCGCCCTCGCCGCCGGCGAACCGGCCGACTTCGCGGGCGGCCGACGGGCCGTCACCGCGCAGCTCAAGAAGCTCGGCCTGCCGCTGAAGGGCGCCGACCTCGCCGACGGCAGCGGACTGAACCGCAAGGACAAGGTCACCGCCGGACTGCTGGCCGGCCTCCTCGCCCGCGCGGCCGATCCCGACCATCCCGAACTCCGCCCGGTCCTCACCGGCCTCCCGGTCGCCGGTTTCAGCGGCACGCTCAGCGACCGCTTCACCGGGAAGTCCGCGGGCACCGGCCTGATCCGCGCCAAGACCGGCACCCTCACCGGCGTGAACACCCTCGCGGGAACGGTCGTCGACCGCCAGGGCCGGCTGCTCGCCTTCGCCTTCCTGGCCTCCGGCACGACCTCCCCGTCCGAAGCCCAGTCCGCCCTCGACGCCCTTGCCGCAGCCCTGAGCACCATCCCCCGCTGAGCCGGTCAACACCACACCGCGGACCGACCCGAGCACGTACGGTTGACGCATGACGAGCATCGGTGGTGCCGAGATGGTCGACTGGAATCTCGCGGTCGCGACCGCGACCCGACTTGTGCGGCCGGGGCCGGAGATCAGCCGCGAGGAGGCCCGCGAAGTCGTCGCGGAGCTGCGCCGGCATGCCAAGGCCGCGGAGGAGCACGTCCGTTCCTTCACCCGGATGATCCCGGAGGGGACCCGGCCGGAGGACACCCCGGTCCTGGTCGTGGACCGGGCCGGCTGGATCAAGGCCAATGTCGCGGGCTTCCGCGAACTGCTCCGCCCGCTGCTGGGGAAGATGCAGGACCGGCGCGCGGGAGGCCCCGGCGGCGCGGTGCTCGGCGCCGTCGGCGGCAAGGTCACCGGCGTCGAGGTCGGGATGCTGCTGTCGTTCCTGGCCTCCCGGGTCCTCGGCCAGTACGAGACGTTCGCCCCGGCCACCCGCGAGCTCCCGGCCTCGGCCGACGGTGGCGGCAGGCTGCTGCTCGTCGCCCCGAACATCGTCCACGTCGAGCGTGAACTGGATGTCGACCCGCACGACTTCCGGCTCTGGGTCGCCCTCCACGAGGAGACCCACCGCACCCAGTTCACCGGCGTGCCCTGGCTCCGCGACCACCTCCAGGGCGAGATCCAGTCGTTCCTCGACGAGACCGACATCGACCCGATGACCGTGCTGGAACGGCTCCGCGAGGCAGCCCAGTCCCTGGCCGGGGGGCGCCCCGAGGGCGAGGAGGGCGAGGACGGCGGCCGCAGCCTGGTCGAACTCGTCCAGACGCCCTCCCAGCGCGAGATCCTCGGCCGGCTCACCGCCGTGATGTCCCTGCTCGAAGGCCACGCCGACTACGTGATGGACGGCGTCGGCCCCGAGGTGGTCTCCTCCGTCGGCGAGATCCGCGAGAAGTTCCAGCAGCGCAGGGCGCGCGGCGCCGGCCGCCTCGACCAGGCGCTGCGCAAGCTCCTCGGCCTCGACGCGAAGCTGCGCCAGTACCGCGACGGCGAACGGTTCGTCCGGGCCGTGGTCGACGAGGTCGGCATGGACGGCTTCAACCGGGTCTGGACCTCGCCGAACACCCTGCCCACCAAGGCGGAGATCGCGAAGCCCGCGGACTGGATCGCGAGGGTGCACCGTAAGGCAGAGTCCTGATCATGGGCGGTCCGACGGCGGACGGCAGGATGAGAACGCGCCGGTAATCACCCATCCGAGGGACCGTAGGGGCATGGGAAGGCGTGCAATGCTCGATGGACGGCTTGCCTCTGTCACCATCGACGCACTCTGAGTGACGGCACACTTTCCCGTCCGCCGCTCCGAGGCACCTCACCGAACCTTCATGAAGGGCACCGGACATGGGTCCCCATCCTGCGGTCGCGGCGATACGCCTGGCGGTCCGCCGCGTACTCCACGACGTACTCACCGATCACATCCGAAGCGCCGACCTCAACCGGCGCACCCCGCACCCCGAGCTCGCCGAAGCCGGTGCGGGCAGGCAGCGCGCCGCACTCCCCGAGCGCCCCGACACCCCGCTGGTGCTGGTGGCATGCTCCGGCGGCGCCGACTCCATGGCCCTCGCCTCGGCCCTCGCCTTCGAGGCCCCCAAACTCGCCGTCCGGGCCGGCGGAATCACCGTCGACCACGGCCTCCAGGACGGCTCCGACGCGCGGGCCGCCGAGGTCGTGGACCGCCTCACGGACCTGCGCCTCGACCCGGTCGAGTCCGTCGCCGTGCAGGTCGGCCACGAAGGCGGCCCCGAGGCCGCGGCCCGGGACGCCCGCTACGCCGCCCTGGACGCGGCGGCGGAGCGGCACGGCGCCGCCGCCGTCCTGCTCGGACACACCCGTGACGACCAGGCGGAGACGGTGCTGCTCGGCCTCGCCCGGGGCTCCGGCATCCGCTCGCTCTCCGGCATGGCCGCCGCGTCCGGACCGGCCGGCCGCTACCGCCGCCCCTTCCTCCAGCTCGACCGGCAGACCGCCCGCAAGGCGTGCCTCGTCCAGGCGCTGCCCGTCTGGGACGACCCGCACAACATCGACCCCGCCTACACCCGCTCCCGGCTGCGCCACGAGGGCCTGCCCGCCCTGGAGAAGGCGCTGGGCAAAGGGGTCGTCGAGGCCCTGGCCCGTACCGCGCAGCTCTCCCGCGACGACGCCGACGCGCTGGACACCTGGGCCGCCGAGGCCGACCGTGCCGCGCGGGACGACGCGGGCCGTCTGGAGTGCGCCAAGCTGTTCGCACTGCCGCCAGCCGTACGCCGCCGGGTCCTGCGCCGGGCCGCCATGGAGGCCGGTTCCCCGGCCGGTTCGCTCTTCGCCCGGCACATCGAGGAAGTCGACCGTCTGATCACCGGCTGGCGCGGCCAGCGCGCCATCAACCTGCCCGGACGCGTCGAAGCCATGCGGCAGGGTGGCAGACTGGTCATTCGGCAGAGCTGAAGCACAAGCGGCTGACATGCAGGCGAGCGGCCGCGCAGGTGCGGGGGCAACACCCCGGACCCGGCAGGCAGAGAAAGAGACGCGGGTGAACGAGAAGGACATGGGCACCGACCTTCAGTCGGTGCTCCTCACCAAGGAAGAGATCGACGCGAAGCTCGTCGAGCTGGCCGCGAAGATCGACGCGGAGTACGCGGGCAAGGACCTGCTCATCGTCGGCGTCCTCAAGGGCGCAGTGATGGTGATGGCGGACCTGGCGCGCGCGCTGTCCACCCCCGTCACCATGGACTGGATGGCCGTCTCGTCGTACGGCGCCGGCACCCAGTCCTCCGGAGTGGTCCGGATCCTGAAGGACCTGGACACCGACATCAAGGGCAAGCACGTCCTGATCGTCGAGGACATCATCGACTCGGGCCTGACGCTGTCGTGGCTGATGTCGAACCTCGGCTCGCGGGAGCCCGCCTCCCTGGAGATCTGCACCCTCCTGCGCAAGCCGGACGCGGCCAAGGTCGCGCTCGACTGCAAGTGGGTCGGTTTCGACATCCCCAACGAGTTCGTCGTCGGCTACGGGCTCGACTACGCCGAGAAGTACCGCAACCTCCCCTTCGTCGGCACCCTCGCCCCGCACGTCTACGGGGGCTGACCTCCGCCCGGAGCCCTTCGCCCGGCCCCGGCCGTGCCCGGACCGACCGGAGCCGACGGCGGGAACCTTTCAGGGGTTTCCCGCCGTTGAGCTTTCGAAGGCGGGTTTTGACAGACGTCCCCGGCAGTCGCGGGTGACAATGCTGGGGTACCGTCCGAAGAACAGTCTTTTCTCACAGCAGCATTTACCTACGGGCAGGAGGGACGGGGCGGCTTCGCCCCGTATGGATGGACGTGAAGCGATACTTCCGTGGGCCGGTCATGTGGATCGTGCTGGCCGTCCTCGCCGTGGTCGTGTTGATGACAGTCGTCGGCTCGTCGGGCGGCTACAAATCGGTGGACACCGGCAAGGTGATCCAGGCGATCAGCAAGGACCAGGTGGCGCAGGCCAAGCTGACCACCGGTGACGAACAGATCATCAAGATCGAGTTGAAGAAGGGCCAGAAGCTCTCGGGCGAGTCCGGCACCAAGTTCCAGGCGAGCTACATCGGCAACCAGGGTGTCCAGATCGCGGACACGCTGCAGCAGAAGTTCGAGAGCGGCAAGATCGACGAGGGCTACACGGTCTCGCCGTCCAAGCAGTCCCCGTTCATCTCGATCCTCCTCTCGCTGCTGCCGTTCGTCCTGATCGTGGTCGTCTTCCTGTTCCTGATGAATCAGATGCAGGGCGGCGGCTCCCGGGTCATGCAGTTCGGGAAGTCCAAGGCCAAGCTGATCACCAAGGACACGCCGAAGACGACGTTCGCCGATGTGGCGGGGTCGGACGAGGCCGTCGAGGAGCTCCAGGAGATCAAGGAGTTCCTCCAGGAGCCGGCGAAGTTCCAGGCCGTCGGCGCGAAGATCCCCAAGGGCGTCCTGCTGTACGGGCCTCCCGGTACGGGCAAGACGCTGCTCGCACGCGCCGTCGCCGGCGAGGCGGGCGTCCCGTTCTACTCGATCTCCGGTTCCGACTTCGTCGAGATGTTCGTCGGTGTCGGTGCCAGCCGGGTCCGTGACCTCTTCGAGCAGGCCAAGGCGAACGCCCCGGCGATCGTCTTCGTCGACGAGATCGACGCCGTCGGCCGGCACCGCGGTGCCGGAATGGGCGGCGGGCACGACGAGCGCGAGCAGACGCTGAACCAGCTGCTCGTCGAGATGGACGGCTTCGACGTGAAGGGCGGCGTCATCCTGATCGCCGCCACGAACCGGCCGGACATCCTCGACCCGGCGCTGCTGCGTCCGGGCCGCTTCGACCGGCAGATCGCGGTCGACCGGCCGGACATGCAGGGCCGCCTGGAGATCCTCAAGGTGCACCAGAAGGGCAAGCCGGTAGCGAAGGACGTCGACCTCGGCGCCGTCGCCCGTCGTACGCCCGGCTTCACCGGTGCCGACCTGTCGAACGTGCTGAACGAAGCGGCGCTCCTCACCGCGCGCGGCAATCTGAAGCTGATCGACAACAAGATGCTCGACGAGGCCATCGACCGCGTCGTGGCGGGCCCGCAGAAGCGGACCCGGATCATGTCCGAGAAGGAGAAGAAGATCACCGCGTACCACGAGGGCGGACACGCCCTGGTCGCGGCGGCTTCCCCCCAGGCGGACCCGGTCCACAAGATCACGATCCTCTCCCGCGGCCGCGCCCTCGGTTACACGATGGTGCTCCCGGAGGAGGACAAGTACTCCACGACGCGCAACGAGATGCTCGACCAGCTGGCCTACATGCTGGGCGGGCGCGCGGCCGAGGAGCTGGTCTTCCACGACCCGACCACCGGCGCCGCCAACGACATCGAGAAGGCCACCGCAACGGCCCGCGCGATGGTCACGCAGTACGGCATGACGGAGCGGCTCGGCGCGATCAAGTTCGGCGGCGACAACACCGAGCCCTTCGTGGGCCGGGAGATGGGCCACCAGCGCGACTACTCGGAAGAGGTCGCGGCCCTGGTCGACGAGGAGGTCAAGAAGCTCATCGAGACCGCCCACAACGACGCGTGGGAGATCCTCGTCGAGAACCGCGACGTCCTGGACAACCTGGTGCTCCAGCTCCTGGAGAAGGAGACGCTCGGCAAGGAGGAGATCGCCGAGATCTTCGCCCCGATCGTGAAGCGCCCGGCCCGTCCGGCGTGGACCGGTTCGGCCCGGCGTACGCCTTCGACGCGGCCCCCGGTGCTCTCGCCGAAGGAGCTCGCCCTCACCAACGGCGCCACCACGGCGAACGGCACGGCCGTCCCCACGGACACCGTCCCGGCCACCGAGGTCGTCCCGGAGGACCGGCCCGAGAGCTGATCCCGTTCCCCGGTGTGGCCCCTTTCACGGGGGTCGCGCCGGGCCCGGAATGGAAGCCGCGCCCCCACAGGTTCTAGCCTGTGGGGGCGCGGCTTTTTCGTACGCCCGTGCGGAGGTATGGCGCGGGTGACAGCTCAGAGGAACGAGGCACAGATGACCGACCCGGTGACGCTGGACGGCCAGGGTCCGATCGGCGACTTCGACGAGAAGCGGGCCGAGGCCGCCGTACGCGAACTCCTCATCGCGGTGGGCGAGGACCCGGACCGCGAGGGACTGCGCGAGACGCCGGGGCGGGTGGCGCGGGCGTACAAGGAGATATTCGCAGGCCTCCACCAGCAGCCCGAGGACGTCCTGACGACCACGTTCGACCTCGGTCACGACGAGATGGTGCTGGTCAAGGACATCGAAGTGTTCAGCACCTGTGAACATCATCTGGTCCCGTTCAGGGGCGTCGCACACGTCGGGTACATCCCGGCGACCACCGGCAAGATCACCGGTCTTTCCAAGCTGGCCCGGCTGGTCGACGTCTACGCCCGCCGCCCGCAGGTCCAGGAGCGGCTGACCACGCAGGTCGCCGAGTCCCTGATGGAGATCCTGGAGCCGCGCGGGGTCATCGTCGTCATCGAGTGCGAGCACATGTGCATGTCGATGCGCGGGATCCGCAAGCCGGGGGCCAAGACGCTGACCTCGGCGGTGCGCGGACAGCTCCGTGACCCCGCGACGCGTGCCGAGGCGATGAGCCTGATCATGGCGCGCTGAACGGACCCGGATTCGGACCCGGAAGCAGCCTCACCACAGGAGCTCGGTGGCCCTACGCGGCCGCCGAGCTCCTGTCGTTGTCCTCGTCCTCCGGGAGCTTGCAGATGCGCTCCAGCCAGAGGGCCGCGGCGACCACGGCGATGCCCGCCAGGACGGCGAAGCCCGCGTAGATGGCCTGGTCGCGGCGGGCCGGGATGTCGAGGGAGCCGAGCAGGAAGACGCCGATGCCGCCGTACATGCCGGAGACCAGGGAGACGACCAGGGCGCTGGCCTGGCCGAAGACGACCGCGCGGGCCGCCATCAGGGGCTCGATGCCCTTGGCTCCCGGCCGGCGCTCGCGCTGGGCGCGCAGCCGGGAACGGACGGAGAGCGCCGTCGCCAGCAGGATGACGGCGATCACCGCGAGCACGATCGGCGCGGCGAGGGGAACGCTCGGCAGGCTGCCCAGGGAGTCCCAGAGGCGGGCGCCGCCCCAGGAGAGCACCCCGGCAGCGGCGAAGAGGCCGGCCAGTACCCCGAGCCTGAGTTGCTTCACCGAGTGATCCGCCCTTCGCCGCCAGTGGTCAGTTTCCGTCGAGCCTAACGACTACTCGGGCAGGCGGAGTTCCAGATCGGCGCGGGGCAGCACGCCGTCCCGGCCGACTCCGGCCAGCAGCTCCGCGACGGGACCGGCGCCGGGCAGCTGGGCCTCGGGGTCGACGTCGTGCCACGGGGCGAGGACGAAGGCCCGCTCATGGGCCCTGGGGTGGGGGAGGGTGAGCACCGGGTCGTCGGAGACGACGTCCGCGTACGCCACGATGTCGACGTCTATGGTGCGCGCGCCCCAGCGCTCCTCGCGGACCCGGTCGAAGGCCTCCTCGACGGCCTGGCCGCGCTCCAGGAGGGAGGACGGGGGGAGCGTCGTCTTCACGACGATCACCGCGTTGAAGTACGAGGGCTGGGAGCCGGGGGCGACGCCCCACGGCTCAGTCTCGTACACCGGGGAGACGGCTTTGACCCGCAGGCCGGGGGTGTCCTCCAACGCGTCGATGGCGCCCTGGAGGGTCTCCAGGCGGTTGCCCAGGTTGGAGCCCAGGGAGATCACGGCGCGCTTGGGGTTGGAGAGGGTGACGTCCGCCGCGTCGACCTGCTCGACCACGGAGGCGGGCACCGGCTGGACGGTCGGGTCGCTCTGCCCTTCGGTGGAAAACGCAGTCATACTCGGCTCCGGGTGATGGTGATGGTCACATCGTCGAAGGGGACGGTGATCGGCGCATCCGGCTTGTGCACCACGACCTCCACCTCCTGGACTCCTTCGTGCTTGAGGCACTGCTGGGCGATGCGCTCCGCGAGCGTTTCGATCAGGTCGACGGGGTCGCCCTGCACCACTTCGACGACTTCCTCCGCGACGACGCCGTAGTGCACGGTCTTCGTCAGGTCGTCGGAGGCTGCCGCGGGGCGGGTGTCCAGGCCGAGCACCAGGTCCACGATGAAGGTCTGGCCCTCTTCCCGTTCCTTGGGAAAGACGCCATGGTGCCCACGGGCCTTGAGGCCGCGCAGCGCGACACGATCCACGCGAATCACTCCTGCTGTCGTTGGTCGTAGAGACACGGGGCCGCGTGCGGACGGCGAGGTGCTCTCTTTCGAATCTACCTGCGAGCACCGACAGTGCTCGCCCGCGGGGGCCGTGGACGCGGCCTCACGGACTGGTAGCCGCGTATACCCGCACTGCCCCGTTCCAACCCCGATCGGGGGCGCGGCCACCCGGCCGGCAGGTCAGGAGGGGGTCTCTTCGTCCTCTTCGTCACCGGTTTCGGTCAGTACGGGCGAGCCGTGGTGGGACCAGAGCTTCCAGCCGTCGGGTGTGCGCCGGAACACATTGGTGGCCACGACGAGTTGGCCGACCAGTGGGCCGAGGGCGTTGCCGTCCTCCGCCGGGCCGCCGCTGAGGATGTTCTCCGTGCAGGTCACCAGGGCCGTGTCACCGGTCATCGAGACCCCGACGTCGGTCAGGAAGAACTGGATGTACTCGGTGTTCGCCATGATCAGCGCGTAGCTGCGCAGCACCTCGCCGCGGCCGGTCAGCACCGGCCAGCCCGGGTGGACGCAGGAGACGGTGAGGTCCTCGCCCGGCAGCCAGAGCCCGGAGAGCTCCTCCAGGTCGCCGCGCTCCATCGCCTCGTAGAAGGCCGTGTTGGCCTGCTCGACGGCCGCGATGTCGGCGGCCGCCTCCGCGTGCTCGTCGCGGGGCCCGCTCACGAAGCTCCCTCGACGGCGCGGGCGACCCGTACGGCGTCGGCCGTGGCCCGGACCTCGTGGACCCGGACGGCCCAGGCGCCCGCGTGGGCGGACAGGGCGGAGATCGCCGCGGTGGCGGCGTCGCGTTCGCGGGCGGGCGGCGGTGCGGCGCCCTCGCCGGCCAGTACGTGGCCGAGGAAGCGCTTGCGGGAGGCGGCGACCAGCAGCGGGCGGCCCAGGGCGCGCAGCTCGTCGAGGTGGGCGACCAGGGCGAGGTCGTGGGCGGCGTCCTTGGCGAAGCCGAGACCGGGGTCGATCACGATCCGTTCCGGGGCGATACCGCCCGCGACCACGGCGTCCATCCGTTCCCGCAGCTCGGCGACGACCTCGGCGACGACGTCCCCGTACACCGCCCGGCTGTTCATGGACTCGCTGAAGCCGCGCCAGTGCATCACCACGAAGGGGGCACCGGCCGCGGCGACGACCCGGACCATGTCGGGGTCGGCGAGGCCGCCGCTCACGTCGTTGACCAGGACGGCACCGGCCGCGACCGCCTCGTCGGCGACCCGGGCCCGCATGGTGTCCACGGAGACCGTGACCCCCTCGGACGCCAGGCCCTTGACCACCGGGACCACGCGCCGCAGCTCCTCCGACGCGTCCACCCGGCTGGCGCCGGGGCGGGTCGACTCGCCGCCGACGTCGATCAGGTCGGCGCCCCGGGCCACCAGGTCGAGGCCGTGTTTGACCGCGGCCGTGGTGTCGAACCAGCGCCCTCCGTCGGAGAAGGAGTCCGGGGTCACGTTCACGACACCCATGACCGCGCAGCGGTCCCACTCCGGAAGGCCCTGGACCGTGCCTCGTCCACGCAACGTACTCATGCGACCAGCGTAGGCCCCGTACGGAGCGGAGCTACGCCGCGCGCGCGTGCTGCTCCCGGCCGGGTGCCGTGGTGTGGGCGCAGGGGCGGGGCCGGGGGGCCGGGAAGCGGCGGGCGAAGGGGCGGGGGAGCGCGAGGCTCACGAAGCCCTCCGCCTGCATGGCGGCGAGGGAGATGCGGGGCAGGTCGCGGGCGGTGCGGTAGACGACGAAGCGGGGCTCCCAGCGGGGGCGGAACTTGGCGTTGAACTTGTACAGCGACTCGATCTGGAACCAGCGCGACAGGAAGATCAGCAGTCCGCGCCAGGTCCGCAGCACCGGTCCGGCGCCCAGCTTCTCGCCCCGGGCGAGTGCCGAGCGGAACATCGCGAAGTTCAGCGAGACGCGTTCGACGGAGAGCTGGGGGGCCGCCTGGAGGGCGGCGACGATCAGCAGTTCGTTCATGCCGGGATCGGCGGAGCGGTCGCGGCGCATCAGGTCGAGGGACATGCCGTCGTGGCCCCACGGGACGAAGTGGAGCACGGCCTTCAGATCGCCGTAGGGGGAGTCGCCGGCGTGCTCGTCGGCCTTGTGGGCGGTGGCGATGACGCAGTCCCCGTCGGCCGGGTCACCGATCCGGCCCAGCGCCATGGAGAAGCCGCGCTCGTTGTCGGTGCCGCGCCAGTCGTCGGCGGCCCGGCGGATGCGGGCCAGTTCGGCTTCGCCGATCTCGCTCACGCGCCGGACCCGGGTCTCGTAGCCGAGCCGTTCAATGCGCTTCACCATCTGGCGTACGTTGCGCATCGCGCGCCCGGCGAGCGAGAAATCCGCGACGTCCACCACCGCCTCGTCGCCCAGTTCCAGGGCGTCGAGCCCGGTCTCGCGGGTCCAGACCTCGCCGCCGGTCTCGCCGCAGCCCATCACGGCCGGGGTCCAGGAGTGGGCCCTGGCCTCGTCCATGAACCGTTCGATGGCGCCCGGCCAGGCCTCCACGTCGCCGATCGGGTCGCCGCTGGCCAGCATCACCCCGGACACCACGCGGTAGCAGACGGCGGCCTTGCCGCTGGGGGAGAAGACGACACCCTTGTCGCGGCGGAGCGCGAAGTGGCCGAGCGAGTCGCGGCCGCCGTGCTTCTCCAGCAGGGCGCGCAGCCGGACCTCGTCGTCCTCGGTGAGGCGGGCGGCCGGGTGCTCGGGGCGGAAGGCGAGGTAGATGGTGGTGACGGCGGTGAGCAGACCGAGGGCGCCCAGGGAGTACGCCACGGTCCAGGAGGTGTCGCCGGCGTACTCGACGGGCCCCTCGAAGCCGAGCATTCCGTACAGCACGTGCTGGAGCCGGTCGGCGATGCTGGGGCTCCCGACCACCCGGCCGGGGTGCGCGCTGACGACGACGAGCCCGAGGGCCAGCGAACCCGCGCCGAGGAGCACGAAGTTGGCCAGCGCCCGCCAGCGGCTCCGGGGGTCGGGGAGCGCGGCGAACTCGCCGCGGTTGCGGACCAGCAGCAGGCAGAGCGCCAGCGAGACGAGCGTGCCGATGACCGAGTGCCGGTAGGTGAACTGCGCCAGCGCACCGGCCGGCAGCAGGACGACGGCGGCCCGCCAGGCCCGCCGCTTGCGCCGCTTGAGGCCGTGGGCGAGCAGCAGCAGCAGGACGCCCGCGCTCAGCGAGAGCGCGGCGGCGAACGGTCCGAGGGCGCCGGGCAGTACCTCGGCGAGGGTGTGCATCCGGCTGTGCCGGAAGCGCGGGAAGACGCCCGCGGCGACATCGATCAGGCCGACGACGGTGCAGGCGGTACCGACCAGCGTCGGTACGGATTCGGGGCGCGGGCCGCGTACGAACTTGCGTACAGGGGTCGGGCCGCGCAGGAACTTGCGTACGGGGCTCGGGCCGCGCGCGAACTTGCGTACAGGGCCCGGAACCGATCCCGAATTATCCCCATCTAGCGTGACAGACATCGCTTCCCGTGGTTCCGCGAGAGATTCTTGAGTCCTTCGGCCGTGGCCCTCCGGACGATGTGCGACCTGTAGGACGAGGCTTCCGGGGCCGGGGTTCACCCGAGAACCGGAAATTTCCAGACAAGAAAGCTCACCCCCATGGGCCTTACCGGCAATGTGTTCCTGGGCCTGGTCATCGGGCTGGCCGTGGTGTCCTTCGCCGCCACGATCTGGCTCTGGCCCCGGCTGGCCCGCCGCAGCGTGCGCGCGGTGCTGGGCAGGGTCGGCCTGCTGCTGGCGACCCAGGTGATGGTCTTCTCCTCGGTCGGTCTGCTGGCCAACAACTCCTTCCTCTTCTACGGGTCGTGGGCCGACCTGCTCGGCCAGAAGCAGGATCTGGGTGTCGTCACGGACCACGCGGCCGGGACGCTGGCGGCCAAGAACATCGTCCGGGTCGGGATGCAGCTGCCGGACGTGCCGGGCGCCTCGCAGCCGGTGAAGAGCGGGCGGATCGACAAGGTCGTGATCTCGGGCCGGCGGTCGGGGATAGAGAGCTCGGCGTACGTGTACCTCCCGCCCGAGTACTTCCAGCCGGCGTTCGCGCACCGGAAGTTCCCCGCCGTGGTGGTCCTCACCGGCTATCCGGGAATCCCGGAGAACCTCCTGAAGGGCCTCGACTATCCGCGGACCGCGCACGACCGGGTGAAGGCGGGCAAGGCGCAGCCGATGATCCTGGTGATGCTGCGGCCGACGCTGGCGCCGCCGCGGGACACCGAGTGCGTGGACATCAAGGGCGGGCCGCAGACCGAGACGTTCCTCGCGGAGGACCTGCCGAACGTGGTCTCGGAGGTGTACCGGGTCGGCAGGCTGGCCCACAACTGGGGCATCATGGGCAATTCAACCGGTGGTTACTGCGCGTTGAAGATCGGCCTCCACCACCCGGACCGGTTCACCGCGAGCGTCGGGCTCTCCGCGTACTACAAGGCGGCCGAGGACCCGACGACCGGTGACCTCTTCCAGGGCGACCAACGGGCCCGTGACCGCGCCGATCTGATGTGGACCCTGGACCACATGCCGAAGCAGCCCGACGCGTCCTTCCTGGTCACGACGTCCCGGCACGGCGAGGGGAACTACCGCTCCACGCAGCGGTTCATCTCCAAGGTGAAGTCGCCCGCCCAGGTCTCCTCGATCGTGCTCGACAGCGGCGGGCACAACTTCAACACCTGGCGGCGGGAGATCCCTTCGGCGCTGGACTGGATGAGCAGCCGGCTCAGCGAGAACTGACGCGGCCCCGGCCCCCTGGCTCTACCCGGTGGCGGTCGTCTTGCCGACGCTCTCCACGGTCTCGACCGCCGCTTCGGTGCGCGGTACGTCCTGGGCGTCCGCGTCGATCGAGCGGCGCAGCGCCTCGTGCAGCCGGGCCGGGGTGAGCACGCCGAGGAACCGGCCGGTGCTCTCCGCGTCGATGACGGCGATCCAGCCCGCGTCGTGCTGGAGCATGGTGGCGAACGCCTGCTTGAGCGGGGCGCCGACGGGCAGCCAGGCCTCCATCCGGCGGGCGTGCGCGCGCACGGTGCTGGTGGCTCCGGCCTTGGCATCGGCTCCGGCTCCGTCGGCCGGGATCCAGCCGTGCAGATTGTCCTGGCCGTCCAGCACGACGGCCCAGCGCGCGCCCTCGGCCCGCAGCCGCTCGGTCGCCTTTGCCAAGGAGTCGTCGAGGTGGACGACGGGCGGCTGGTCGAGGTCGCCCTCCTCGATGGGGGTGACGGAGAGCCGCTTGAGGCCGCGGTCGGCGCCGACGAAGTCCGCGACATAGGGGGTGGCGGGCGCGCCGAGCACGGTGGCCGGGGAGTCGAACTGCTCGATGGAACCCTGCCCGTAGACGGCGATCCGGTCGCCGAGCCGGACCGCTTCCTCGATGTCGTGCGTGACGAACAGGACGGTTTTACGGACCTGTTCCTGAAGTTTCAGGAATTCGTTCTGCAGCCGTTCACGGACGACCGGGTCGACCGCGCCGAAAGGCTCGTCCATCAGCAGGACCGGCGGGTCCGCGGCAAGTGCCCTTGCCACCCCGACGCGTTGGCGCTGACCGCCGGAGAGCTGTTCCGGATAGCGGTCGCCATAAACGGAAGGATCAAGTCCGACAAGGTCGAGGAGTTCCGCCGCGCGTTCGCGTCCCTTTCCCCGTTTCCAGCCCAGGAGATGAGGAACGGTCGCGGTGTTCTCCAGGACCGTACGGTGCGGGAAGAGCCCCACCTGCTGGATCACATATCCGATACGGCGGCGCAGCCGGACGGGGTCGATGGCGGATATGTCGTCCCCGTCGAGGAATATCCGCCCCTCGGTCGGTTCGATCAGCCGGTTCACCATCTTCATGGTGGTCGTCTTGCCGCACCCCGACGGTCCGACGAGCGTGACCAGTTCACCCTCGGCGACCTCGAAGGAAAGGTCGTCGACGGCGGTGGTGCCGTCCGCGTACCGCTTGGTGACGTGCTCGAAACGGATCATGGTTCCCCATTGTGACGCGTGTTCTGTGAAGGACGTGTTGCTGAAATACAACGGCCCCCGCGATTGTCAGTGGTCGAGGATAGGGTCGCCCATACATACGTACGAGACGGTGACCGGGAGGTGGGGACGGATGGCCGCGGGACAGAACTGCCTGGTGACGAACGACTGGATCTGCGGGGCGTATCTGCGTTCCCGCAGCCAGGAGTTGACCGATGCGACGGTCCAGCACATCTGGATCACCGCGGTATCGGTGGTGATCGGACTTCTGGTGGCCTTTCCGCTGGCGCTGCTCGCGCGCCGCGGCCGCCGATTCGCCGGACCGGTGCTCGGGCTGACCACGGTGCTCTACACCGTGCCCTCGCTCGCCATGTTCTCGCTGCTGCTGCCGCTGTTCGGGCTCTCCGCCGCACTGGTGGTCACCGGCCTGGTGCTGTATTCGCTGACCATCCTCGTGCGGAACATCCTGGCGGGCCTCGAAGTCGTTCCCCAGGAGGCGAAGGAAGCCGCGAAGGGGATGGGGTACGGGCCGGTCCGGCTGCTGTGGGAGGTCGAACTGCCGCTGGCGATACCCGCGTTGATGGCGGGCGTGCGCATCGCCACGGTGTCGACGATCGCACTGACGACGGTCGGCTCGATCATCGGCAGGGGCGGCCTCGGCAACCTCATAGGCGACGCGCTCCCCAGCTTCTTCAAGGCCCAGGTGCTCACGGCCTCGGTCCTGTGCGTGCTGCTCGCGGTCGTCGCGGATCTGCTGCTGCTCGGTGTGCAGCGGCTGTTGACCCCCTGGACCCGAATACGTGCCGCGCACACGAGCGCGGACGCCGTGGCAAAGGCGGTCTGACCCATGGGAGTTCTCGGCGAGGCCTGGACCTGGCTCACCACCGGCGCGAACTGGTCGGGGGAGAGCGGGGCGGCCCACCGGCTCGGTGAGCATCTCTACGTCAGCGGCGTCGCGCTCGCCCTGGCGTGCGCGATCGCGCTGCCGGTCGCGCTCTGTCTCGGTCACATCGGGAAGGGCGGCGCGCTGGCGGTCAACCTCTCCAATGTGGGGCGGGCGGTCCCGGTCTTCGCGGTGCTGGCCCTCTTCATGGTCTCGCCGCTGCGCAACGCCGGATATGTGCCGACCGTCATCGCGCTGGTGCTGTTCGCCGTGCCGCCGCTGCTGACCAACGCCTACGTCGGGATGACGGAGGTCGACCGGTCGGTGACGGAGGCGGCGCGCGGCATGGGGATGTCCGGGCGGCAGCTCTTCGTACGGGTCGAACTGCCGCTGGCCTACCCGATGATCATGACCGGGCTGCGCTCCGCCGCGGTCCAGGTGGTCGCCACGGCGACGATCGCCGCGATGGTCGGTCAGGGCGGCCTCGGCCGGATCATCACCGCCGGGTTCAACACGTACAACACACCGCAGGTGGTCGCGGGGGCGGTGCTGGTCGCCGTGCTCGCGCTGCTCGTGGAGGCGGTGCTGGTGGGCCTGGACCGGCTGCTGTCACCGCTGCGCCGCCGCCGGACGGCCTGACGGCGCGTGACGGCCGGGCGGAGCCTCCGGCCCCCGATTCCCGGATCCCATCCCATTCGGATTTCAGACCTGTTGCTGTGGACGGAGAACAACAATGAGCAAGACCTCGCGCATGGCCGGCGCGGTCATAGGCATGGTGGCGCTGGCCGGCTCGCTCGCCGCCTGCGGCGGCGACAGCCTGGAGAAGGACAAGGACAAGGCGGGCTCGGCATCCGCCGGCGGCTCGGGCTCCGGCAAGAAGGGGTCGCTCGTCGTCGGCGCGGCCTCCTTCACCGAGTCCAAGGTGCTCGCGGAGCTGTACGCGCAGATCCTGGGCGACGCCGGATACAGCACCTCGATCACCACGGTGGCGAACCGGGAACTGTACGAGCCGTCCCTGGAGAAGGGCGAGATCGATGTCGTCCCCGAATACGCCGCGACGATCGCCGAATTCCTCAATGCCAAGGTGAACGGCGCGAAGAAGGCCGAGAAGGCGCCGGTCGCCTCCGGTGACACGGCGGCCACCGTCGCCGCGCTGGAGAAGCTCGCTGCCCCGCGCGGACTGAAGGTGCTCCCGGCCGGTGCGGCCGTCGACCAGAACGCCTTCGCGGTGACGAAGGAATTCGCCGCGAAGAACAAGCTCAAGACCCTTTCGGACCTCGGCAGGTCGAAGGTCGCGGTGAAGATCGCGGCGGGTGACGAGTGCGAGGTGCGGCCGTTCTGCGCACCCGGTCTGAAGAAGACGTACGGCATCGACGTCACCGGAATCGACCCCAAGGGAGTCGGTACGCCGCAGTCCAAGCAGGCGGTCGAGGACGGCAAGGACCAGCTGGTCCTCACCACCACCACGGACGCGGTGCTGGACAGCTACGGCCTGGTGTTCCTGGAGGACGACAAGAAGCTCCAGAACGCCGACAACGTGCTGCCGGTCCTCAATGCCGAGGACGCCGGTTCGCAGGACATTGCCGACGCGCTCGGCAAGCTCACCAAGGCGCTCACCACCGAAGATCTCGCGGAACTGAACCGCAAGGTCGACGCGGAGCGCGCAAAGCCCGCGGATGTGGCCAAGGAGTATCTGCGCTCGAAGAGCCTCATCGAGAAGTAGGAATCGGGGGGAATGGGGGCCGTCAGGTAACCGGGAGGGAACAGATTGCCGGGCGGCCCCCCAAGTGCCCCGTACACACGGTAAATTTCAGGCCATGCCACGTGGACGTCATCGCCATTCGCCACCTCTGCACAGAATCCTTCCGCCGTCGGCAGTCGTCGGAGTCTCGGTCCTCTGTGCCGGAAGCACCTGGCTGCTCGCCGAACCCCTGGTCCTGCGCGGTCTGGCGGCCGCCGCCGCAGCCGCCGCCGTGACCGGTGCGTATCTGATGCGCAGCTGGGACCGGGAGGCCGGCCGCCGGGTCGCTGAGCTGACGCGGGCTCGCGCCGGGGACGAGTGGCGGGCCGAGGAGCGGATCGCCGAGCTGGAGTCCGACCTGGAGGAGTCGCGGGAGCTGCGCACCAGGCTGGAGACGAAGCTGCGCCGCAAGCGCGTGGAGCTCGCCAACCTGCGCGGCGAGCACGCCGCGCTGCTGCGTCGGTACGCCACCGCCGAGACCGAGCGGGCCAGCGCGCTGGAGGGCCGCAGGCAGCTCGCGCTCGAAGCCGCCGCCACACCCCGGGAGCTGCCCGCCGCCCGCTCCACCCCGACGCCCGCCGCCTATCTGCGGGCCGCCCAGGCGCTGGAGGACCTCTCCCGCAACGGGGCGCTCCAGGAGGCGCGCCGCACCGCCGAGCAGGCCAGGAAGCGTGATCTCGCCGAGCGGTCCCGGGAGGCGGAGGACCAGCGGGGCAAGCACGCCGCGGCCGAGGACAGGACCGGCGCGCAGCACCTGCGCCCGCCGACGCCGCTGCCCGCGCCCCGCCCGCCCGCCGCGCTGCCCCCGGCACGCACCGCACCGGCCGCCACCGCCGTCGCCCCGTACACGGCCTCCCGCCGCCATCCGGTGCCGCAGGGCAGCTTCGACTTCTTCGGGACGCAGAAGGCGGCGCGCGCCGCGATCGAGTCCGTGCAGAACGAGGACCTCGCCGACGTGGTGGGCGAGGAGGCGCTGGCCGCGCACCGCACGGGCAAGGCCGATAAGCAGGCCGTCGGCGAGGTCATCGACCTGACCGCGCACGACGAGACCGAGCAGCTGGACGTGGTGGAGCTGCGCAGCGCGATCTCCTAGGCAGGTAGCCGACGACGGCCCCCGGGGCCGCCGTCGGCTACTTGTCGATGTCGCCGACGACGAAGAAGAGCGAGCCCAGGATCGCGACCATGTCGGCGACCAGCGTGCCCGGCAGCAGCTCGGTGAGCGCCTGGATGTTGTTGTACGAGGCGGAGCGGAGCTTCAGCCGGTACGGGGTCTTCTCGCCCTTGGACACCAGGTAGTAGCCGTTGACGCCGAGCGGGTTCTCGGTCCAGGCGTAGGTGTGGCCCTCGGGGGCCTTCAGCACCTTGGGCAGCCGCTGGTTGATCGGGCCGGGGGCCAGGCCGGCCATCCGGTCCAGGCAGGCGTCCGCGAGGTCCAGGGAGTTGTGCGTCTGCTCCAGCAGGCACTCGAAGCGGGCCAGGCAGTCGCCCTCGGTGCGGGTGACCACCTTCAGGGTGTCCTGGAGTTCGCCGTACGCGAGGTACGGCTCGTCGCGCCGCAGATCGAAGTCGACGCCCGAGGCGCGGGCGATCGGCCCGGACACCCCGTACGCGTGCACGGTCCCGGCGGACAGCACGCCCACGTCGCGGGTGCGGCCCCGGAAGATCTCGTTGCCGAGCACCAGGTCGTCGTAGACGTCCATCCGGGACCGGACCGAGGCGACGGCGTCCCGGGCCCGTCCGAGCCATCCGGCCGGGAGGTCCTCCTTGAGGCCGCCGACGCGGTTGAACATGTAGTGCATCCGGCCGCCGGAGACCTCCTCCATCACGGCCTGGAGCTCCTCGCGCTCGCGGAAGGCGTAGAACACCGGGGTGATCCCGCCGAGTTCGAGCGGGTACGAACCGAGGAACATCAGATGGTTCAGGACCCGGTTCAGCTCGGCGAGCAGGGTGCGGGTCCAGACCGCGCGCTCCGGGACCTCCATGCCGAGCATGCGCTCCACGGCCATCACGACGCCCAGCTCGTTGGAGAACGCCGAGAGCCAGTCGTGGCGGTTGGCGAGCATCACGATCTGCCGGTAGTCGCGGGCCTCGAACAGCTTCTCGGCGCCCCGGTGCATGTAGCCGATGACCGGCTCGGCGTGCTGGATGCGTTCGCCGTCCAGGACGATGCGCAGTCGGAGCACGCCGTGGGTGGAGGGGTGCTGCGGGCCGATGTTGAGCACCATGTCGGTGCTCTCCGCCGCGCCGCCGATGCCGACCGTCGTCTCCGTCATGCGGCCAGTATCGCGCGAACGCACCAGGGCCCCGCCCCGGACCCCGCCCCCGGCCGCCCGGTGGCCGTGCCCGGACCCCGTACCCGGTCGCCCGGCGGCCGGTCTCAGCCCCTTCGCTGCATCAGCCAGCCGAAGTCGCCGAGGCCGCCGCGGGCCGTCAGCTCCGCCGCCTCGCCCGCCGAGGCGAGCGCCCTCACGTAGCCGGCCGGGTCGGTCGACGCCAGGGCCAGGGGTGGGCGTTCGCCGCCGACGCCGAGGCGGTGCAGCGCCTCGCGCTGGCTCAGCAGCTCGGGCGGCGCACCGGCGAAGGACCCGGCCGCCGCGCAGGAGTCCAGCGCCACGTGCGAGGTGAGGTCGCAGCTGCCGTCCGGCACCGGCCGGACCTCGCGGCCTCCCCGGAAGCCGGTCAGGGTGCCGAACGGGGGCCGCGCTTCGCGCACATGGGCGTAGTCCACCGCCACGGCGAGCCCCCCGGCCAGCGTGGCCACCGCCCGCGCCCAGGCCTCGTCGCGGGGGCGGCCGATCTCCGCGCGGCCGCCAGGACCGGCCGACGGCCACCAGCGGCGCAGCCACTCGGCGTCCGCCCCGGTCACCGGCTCGCCCAGCCGTTCCGTACCGTCCCGGTCCCGGACCAGGACGTACCGGTCGACGCCGTCCGCGTCGGTCTCGGCGATATCGGTCGGGACGTTGTCCAGCCACTCGTTGGCGAACAGCAGGCCGTACGTGCGCGGCGGCGGTTCGGCGCACCACTCGATCCGGGCGTCCAGACCGGGCGGACGGGCGGCGAGCTCCACGGCGTACGCCCGTACGGCCAGGCCGTCGCCGCCCGCGGCCGGCAGCGCCGCCAGCACCCCCGTCAGCAGCTCGCCCCGGCCGGCGCCCACGTCCACCAGGTCGACCGATCCGGTGCCCAGCTCCCGGGCCGTTTCGACCAGCAGCCGGGCGACGGCGGCGGCGAAGAGCGGGGACGCGTGGACAGAGGTACGGAAGTGGCCCGCCGGCCCTTCGGGGCTCCGGTAGAACCCCCCGTCCCCGTACAAAGCGGTCTCTGCCGCCACCTGCCACCCACGCCACTCATCCGTCACCTGTCCAAGTCTCCACCTTGGGGAGTACGGTCCCTGGAGCCGGATCGGCCCTTCGGCTGACCCGGGCGACCCTCGCCTGTCCCTACGCTGGGTTACGTGCAGCGCCTCTACGACTTCATCCGCAGACACCCGACGGGCGTCGACTGCTTCTGGGCCGTCGTCCTCCTCGGGCTCTTCGGCATGTCCACGGTGGGTGCCCCGAGCGTCGGAGCGGGGCACGTCGCCGCCGTTCCGATCGCCCTCGGCCTCTGCGTCGTCGTCGCGCTGCGCCGGCGCGCACCGGAGAAGATGCTGCTGCTCGCCATCGCGATGGGCGTGGCGCAACTGGTCACCGGGGTCGGACCCAGTGTCGCGAACTTCGCCATGCTGGTGATCGTCTTCACCGTGGCCACCGTCGGGGAGCGCTGGGCGTCCCGGCTCGCGCTGGTCTGCAGCCTGGGCGCGGCGGGTCTGTCCACGCTGCGATGGCCGCAGGAGGCACCGCAGGGCGGCTGGGCCCAGCAGACCTTCGTCGTCATCGTGCTGACCGTGCCGTTCGTGCTGGCCTGGGTGCTCGGCGACTCGATGCGGACCAGGCGCGCCTACTTCAATCAGCTGGAGGAGCGCGCCGCCCGGCTGGAGCGGGAGCGCGAGGCGCAGTCGAAGGTGGCGGTGGCGGCCGAGCGGGCCCGGATCGCACGTGAACTCCACGACGTCGTCGCGCACAACGTGTCGGTGATGGTGGTGCAGGCCGACGGTGCGGCGTACGTCATGGACGCCGCCCCCGACCAGGCCAAGCAGGCCCTGGAGACCATCTCCAGCACCGGCAGGCAGGCGCTCGCCGAGATGCGGCGGCTGCTCGGGGTGCTGCGGACGGGCGACGCGCAGGAGAGCGGGGAGTACGTCCCGCAGCCGGACGTGGACCAGATCGAGGACCTGATCGACCAGGTCAGGCAGGCCGGCCTGGCCGTCGACTTCAAGATCGAGGGCACCCCGCGCCCGCTGCCCAGCGGGGTCGAGCTGACCGCGTACCGCATCGTGCAGGAGGCCCTGACCAACACCCGCAAGCACGGCGGCCCGGACGCGGGGGCCAGCGTGCGTCTGGTCTACTTCGACGACGGGCTCGGACTGCTGATCGAGGACGACGGGCGGGGCGCGGCGCACGAACTGTACGAGGACGGCGGCGCCGACGGCGCGGGCCACGGAATGATCGGGATGCGTGAGCGGGTCGGCATGGTCGGCGGCACGCTGGACGCCGGGCCGCGGCCCGGCGGCGGCTTCCGGATCAGCGCGCTGCTGCCGCTCAAGCCGGCCCACTAGGGTCTTTCGTTTGGATCAGGCCGGATCAGCCCGCGAGCCCGGCATGATCCAAACGAAAGACCCTGGGACCCCCGGGCGTCGGAGCCGACGCCGCACCGGACAGACGCCGTATCGGGCAGACGTCGTACCAGACAGGAGACAGGACACCTCATGGCCATCCGCGTGATGCTCGTCGACGACCAGATGCTGCTGCGCACCGGCTTCCGGATGGTGCTCGCCGCCCAGCCGGACATGGAGGTCGTGGCCGAGGCGGGCGACGGCGCGGAGGCGATCGAGAACCTCCGCTCCACCGCCGTCGACGTGGTGCTGATGGACGTACGGATGCCGAGGCTGGACGGGGTCGAGGCCACCCGGCGCATCTGCGCGCAGCCGGACGCGCCCAAGGTGCTGATCCTGACGACGTTCGACCTCGACGAGTACGCCTTCTCCGGGCTGAAGGCCGGGGCCAGCGGCTTCATGCTCAAGGACGTGCCGCCCGGCGAGCTGCTCGCCGCCATCCGCTCCGTGCACAGCGGTGACGCGGTCGTCGCCCCGTCCACCACCCGCCGGCTGCTCGACCGCTTCTCCCCGATGCTGCCGAGCGGCAACAGTGAACCGCAGCACAAGGACATCGCCCGGCTCACCGAACGCGAACGCGAGGTGATGCTGCTGGTCGCCCAGGGCCTGTCGAACGGTGAGATCGCGGCGCGCCTGGTGCTCTCCGAGGCGACCGTGAAGACGCACGTGGGCCGCATCCTCACCAAGCTGAGCCTGCGCGACCGGGTGCAGGTCGTGGTCCTCGCGTACGAGACGGGGCTGGTCCGGGCCGGCGGCGGGTCGGTCTGACCCGGGCCGCGCCCGGGGCGGCCCGGCGGCGGGTCGGTCCAACCCCTGGCCGGGGCGGCCCGGCGGCGGGTCAGCGCAGGATGCCTTCCAGGAAGTCGCTGCCGAGCCGTGCCACCGAGGTCAGGTCCAGCTGGTGCAGCACGTACCGGCCGCGCCGCCGGGTGATGACCAGGCCCGCCTTCTTCAGCACCGCGAGATGCCGGGAGACCTCGGGCGCGGTGATGCCGTGCGTGTCGGCGAGCTGGCCCGTGGTGTGCGCGGAGCGGGCGAGATGGCGGCAGAGCCGCATCCGCATCGGGTGGGCCAGCGCCTCCATGCGCAGCTGGAGCAGTTCCACGGAGGCGGGGGAGGGCAGCTCGGGCTGGTGCACCGGGTAGTGGATCACCGGGCGCCAGCCCGGCGCGTGCAGCAGGTTGAGGTGGGGCCAGCCGAAGGTGGACGGGATGAGCGTCAGCCCGCCGACGGCGCTGGTGCGGCCCTCGCTGAGCTTGTCGGCGCTGATCCTGGTCCCGGCCTCGTCGACGCTCAGCGCCGTGGACACCGCGGCCATCGCCTCGCCGAGCCCCTTGCGCCGCAGCACGTCGTTCTTGTGCCGGGCGTCGGCGGCCAGCTGGACCTGGACCCGGCGCCAGGTGTCCGCGAAGAACGCCCGGTCGCAGTCCTCGAACAGGCGCCGCACCCAGGCCCGCACCGGGGCCGGATCGGCCAGCAGCCGCTGGGCGAACTCCACCTGCCGGGGGCCGCGCGCCGCCGCCATGTCCAGGGTGCGGGCGCGCATCGTCGGATCGGTGAGCGGGGAGGGCGCGCCGCGTCCGTACAGGCTGGTGCAGGTGAACTCCAGGGCGGCGGCGGCGAACCGCTCGTCGTCGAGCCGGTCGAGGATGTCGAGGTCCTCGGCGAGGTTCGCGCCCGTCCTGCCGTCGCCGCCGCGGACTCCGGCGAAGGCCATGAAGACGTCGGAGAACGTGTGGCGCCACAGGAAGTCGGCCTCGTGCAGCCGGTCGGCGAGGTCCGGCTCCAGTGCGCTGGCGGTCGCCGTCGCCCAGCCGTGCAGGCCCGGGTGGTGCCCCGGCTCGGAGAGGGCGTGCAGGGCCAGCCCCAGCTCGGCGAGGGGGGAGGTCTCGAAGACGATGCGGTCGGGCGCCAGCCCGGCGATGTCGATGTGCACGCTCACCCCTCCATAGTGCGGGGTGCCCGCGGGAGGCATCGCGTCATTTGACGGTGGCAGTCAATCGGCGGGCGGGCGGCGCCGGGACCGGCCCACTCTGAGGCCATGGACGCCATTCAGCAGCACATGATCGACAGCTATCGCGCGGCCCAGCAGGGAGAAGTGCCGCCGCCGCTGCCGGGCCGGCACGACTGGGGAGTGGTGCGCGAGGCCCGCGACCGGCGCCGCTTCGAAGCGGTGATCGCGGGCCGCCCGGCGCGCGGCCGCCGGCGGGCCGCGCTGCGGGCGCTGCTCGCCCGGAGCCGGGGAACCGGCGGTTGCGGCGCTTCCGGCCGTTCCTCCGCCGGCCCGGCGGGATCCCGCTAGACCAGCCGCTCCACGAACTCCCGCACAGCCTCCCGTACGTCGTCAGCGGTCCACTCCAGCCCCTCGCGGCCCACCGTCACCTCGGTGAACGACAGTCCGGGCGGTCCGGCGGCCGCCGGGTACCACTTGCGGAAGAGGGACACGCCCGTCTCCTCCGCCTGCCGCACCGCCGCCTCGGTCAGCGCGTCGGCCCCGTACGGCAGCCACACTTGGAACTGGTGCGTGTGCGGCGGTTCCGGATGCACCCGGAACCACGGGGTGCCGGCCGCCGAGAAGCCCTCGGCCAGCGCCCCCGCCACCACCTTCGCCTGCGCCACGTACGAAGCCAGCTCCGGCAGCTCCTGATCGAGGCCGATCAGGGCCGCGAGCGCCGCCGGGAACTGCTGGAAGACCTGCCCGCCGTACCGGTGGCGCCAGGTGCGGGCCTCCTCGATCAGCGAGGCCGGACCGGCCAGCGCGGCCCCGGAGATTCCGCCCAGGGTCTTGTAGAACGACACGTACACGCTGTCCGCGAGCGCCGCGATCTCCGGCAGCTCCCGCCCGAAGTGGGGGGCGCACTCCCAGAGCCGCGCGCCGTCGATGTGCACCACCGCGTCGCGTTCCCGCGCGGCCGCCACCACGTCCTCCAGCTCCTCCCACGTCGGCAGGACGAAACCGGCGTCGCGCAACGGCAGCTCCAGCATCAACGTGCCGAACGGCTCGTCGAAGTCGCGGATCTCCTGCGCCGTGGGCAGCCTGGGTGCGGACGTCGGGTGGACGGTACGCAGCCCGCTCACCGCCTCCAGCGCGCCGCGCTCGTGCACCTCGGGATGGGCGAGCGGGTGCAGCGCCACCGTGGGGTTGCCGGTCCGCCCGGCCCAGCACCGCAGCGCGACCTGCTGCGCCATCGTCCCGGTCGGGAAGAACGCCGCGGCCTCCGTGCCCAGCAGGTCCGCGATCCGTTCCTCCAGCTCGGCGACGACGCCGTCGCCGTAGATGTCCGCGGGGCGGTCGAGATCGGTGACGGACCCGGCCCCGGACGCCAGCGCGGCCAGCCGCTCCCCGAGCGAGAGGTTCATGGGCGGCCGGATCAGGACCCGTTCGGCCGCGGCCCAGGCGTTGATCCTGCGCAGCCGCTGCGCGTCCTCCCGGGATTCCTCTCGCGGGTCCTCCTGCGCCTCCGGTCGCGACCGCGTGCCCGTGTCCGCCATGCGCAGCTCGTCCGTGTCTGCTGTCTCTGTCATGGGACGATCATCACGCAGCGCGCGGCCCGGACCCGCACGATTTACGGGTGCCCCCGGCCCGGGGTCGCACACCCCGCCCGGACTTTCCCACAGGCTGTGGACAGCCCGGAGCCCGGACGAAACGCTGGCGTAGCATGCAGAGAAATCGTCCGGTACCCCCCGCGGACTGGAACGGAAGGCCATCGCCGCGTGAATGCAACAGCCCCCAATGACCCCCTCGAAGCCAGGGACCGCCCCGCCCGCCTCACGGTCGGCGTCGTGGGCGCGGGCCGTGTCGGCCCCGCTCTGGCCGCGTCGCTCCAGCTCGCCGGGCACCGGCCGGTCGCCGTGTCCGGCGTCTCCGACGCCTCCGTGCGCAGGGCGGCCGCACTGCTGCCCGACGTACCGCTGGTGCCGCCCGCCGAGGTCCTCGCGCGCGCCGAGCTGGTGCTGCTGACCGTCCCCGACGACGCCCTGCCCGGCCTGGTCGAGGGCCTCGCCGAGACCGGCGCGGTGCGGCCGGGACAGCTGATCGTCCACACCTCGGGGCGGTACGGGACCGCCGTCCTGGACCCGGCGCTGCGGGCCGGCGCCCTGCCGCTCGCGCTGCACCCGGCGATGACGTTCACCGGCACCACCGTCGACGTCCAGCGGCTGGCCGGCTGCTCCTTCGGCGTGACCGCCCCCGAGGAGCTGCGGCTCGCGGCCGAGGCACTGGTCATCGAGATGGGCGGCGAGCCCGAATGGATCGCGGAGGAGTCCCGCCCGCTCTACCACGCGGCGCTCGCCCTCGGCGCGAACCACCTGGTCACCCTGGTCGCCCAGTCGATGGAGCTGCTGCGCACGGCCGGGGTCACCGCCCCCGCCCGGATGCTCGGCCCCCTCC
Source organism: Streptomyces sp. NPDC001933 (assembly GCF_042890955.1). NCBI lineage: Bacteria > Bacillati > Actinomycetota > Actinomycetes > Kitasatosporales > Streptomycetaceae > Streptomyces > Streptomyces sp. NPDC001933. Next base: position 217,712 of record NZ_JBIASS010000014.1, read on the forward strand.
TCGGCGCCGCACTCGACAACGCCCTGCGCTCCGGCGACGCCGCGCTGACCGGCCCGGTGGCCCGCGGCGACGCCGGTACGGTCGCCGCGCACATCGGCGAGCTGCGCAGGCACGCCCCGCAGGCCGTGGCCGGATACGTGGCGATGGCCCGCGCCACCGCCGACCGCGCGCTCGCCCACGGCATGCTCAAGCCGGAGCTGGCCGAGGACCTCCTCGGGGTCCTGGCCGACGGCACCGGGCCCGGCACCACGGACGGCACCGGATCACAGGAGCCCCGATGACCGACACGACCGGCACGCCCGGCACCCCCCGCCCCACCGCGCCGAGGACGCCCACCGCGCCCAGGAAGCCCGCCGAGCCGCAGACACCCGCCGCAGCCCAGCCCGCGGCCACCCTGCTCCGTACCGCGGCCGAGCTCGGCGCGTTCGCCCCGCTCAAGGGCGTGCGGGCCGTCGTCATGACCATGGGCGCCCTGCACGAGGGCCACGCCACCCTGGTCCGCGCCGCACGCGCGGCGGCGGGCCCCGACGGCCAGGTGGTCGTCACCGTCTTCGTCAACCCGCTCCAGTTCGGCGAGGCCGCCGACCTGGACCGCTACCCCCGCACCCTCGACGCCGACCTCGCCGTGGCGGGCGCCGCCGGGGCGGACGCGGTCTTCGCGCCGTCCGTCGAGGAGGTCTATCCCGGCGGCGAGCCGCAGGTCCGGATCTCCGCGGGGCCGATGGGCGAGCGGCTCGAAGGGGCCTCGCGCCCCGGACACTTCGACGGCATGCTCACCGTCGTCGCCAAACTCCTCCACCTCACCCGCCCCGATGTCGCGTTCTTCGGGCAGAAGGACGCCCAGCAGCTGGCGCTGATCCGCCGCATGGTGCGCGATCTGAACTTCCCCGTGGAGATCGCCGGCGTGGAGACGGTCCGCGAGCCGGACGGCCTCGCGCTCTCCAGCCGCAACCGCTTCCTGGACGCGGAGGAACGGCACACCGCCCTCGCCCTGTCCCGGGCCCTGTTCGCCGCCCGCGACCGGCTCGCCGCCCAGCAGGCGCTGCACGCCCGCGCCCAGACCACCTCGGCCACCACCGGCCGGGCCGCCGCGCTCACCGCGCTCGGCGAGGCCCGCGCCGCCGCCGACACCCAGGCGGTGGCCCTGGCCCGCCCGGTCGACGGCCCCTCCGCGGTACGGGCGGCCGCACTCCTGATCCTCGACGACGCGGCGGCCGCGCAGCCCCCGCTCGCCCTGGACTACCTGGCGCTCGTGGACCCGGCCGACTTCACCGAGATCCCCGACGACCGCACCACCGGTGAGGCGATCCTCGCCGTCGCCGCTCGGGTCGGCAGGACCCGGCTCATCGACAACATCCCGCTGACCTTCGGAGCCACCACGTGACCGGAATACGGCTGACCGCCCCCGCCCCCGGCTGGTCCCTCGACGCCGACGTCGTGGTGGTCGGCTCCGGCGTGGCCGGTCTCACCACCGCGCTGCGCTGCGCGGCCGCGGGCCTCGCCACCGTCGTCGTCACCAAGGCCCGCCTGGACGACGGCTCCACCCGCTGGGCGCAGGGCGGCATCGCGGCCGCCCTCGGCGAGGGCGACACCCCCGAGCAGCACCTGGACGACACCCTGGTCGCGGGCGTCGGCCTGTGCGACGAGGCGGCGGTCCGGATGCTGGTCACCGAGGGCCCGGACGCGGTGCGCCGGCTGATCGGGACCGGCGCCCACTTCGACACCACGGAGAGCGGCGACATCGCGCTGACCCGTGAGGGCGGCCACCACCGCCGCCGCATCGCCCACGCGGGCGGCGACGCCACGGGCGCCGAGATCTCCCGCACCCTGGTCGAGGCGGTCCGCGAGGCCGCCCTGCACACCGTGGAGAACGCGCTCGTACTGGACCTCCTCACCGACGCCGAAGGCCGTACCGCGGGCGTCACGCTGCACGTCATGGGCGAGGGCCAGCACGACGGCGTCGGAGCGGTCCGCGCCCCCGCGGTGGTCCTCGCCACCGGCGGCATGGGCCAGGTCTTCTCCGCCACCACCAACCCTGCGGTCTCCACCGCCGACGGCGTGGCGCTGGCGCTGCGGGCCGGCGCCGAGGTCTCCGACCTGGAGTTCGTCCAGTTCCACCCGACGGTCCTTTTTCTCGGCGCCGGCTCCGAGGGCCAGCAGCCGCTGGTCTCGGAGGCGGTACGGGGCGAGGGCGCCCATCTCGTCGACGCGTCCGGCACCCGCTTCATGCTCGGACAGCACGAGCTGGCGGAGCTGGCCCCGCGCGACATCGTCGCCAAGGCCATCACCCGCCGGATGGAGCTGCTCGGCGCCGAGCACATGTATCTCGACGCCCGCCACTTCGGCGCCGAGATGTGGGAGCAGCGCTTCCCGACGATCCTGGCGGCCTGCCGCGCCCACGGCATCGACCCGGTCACCGAACCGATCCCGGTCGCCCCCGCCGCGCACTACGCCTCCGGCGGCATCCGCACCGACCTGCGGGGACGTACCACGGTGCCCGGCCTGTACGCCTGCGGCGAGGTCGCCTGCACCGGCGTGCACGGCGCGAACCGGCTGGCGTCCAACTCCCTCCTGGAGGGCCTCGTCTTCGCCGAGCGCATCGCGGCGGACATCGTCGAGGAGAGGCCCGGCGCGGGCGCCCCGGAGACCGGCGAAGGCCATGCGCCCTCCCCGCTGATCGCCCCGGAGGCCCGGTCCACGATCCAGCGCATCATGACCCGGGGCGCCGGAGTGCTGCGCTCCGCCGAGAGCCTGGCTGCCGCCGCCGACGAGCTGGAGGCCCTCCACGACAGCGCCGCCCTGGCCGTGGAGGCGGACGAGCCCAAGGTCGCGGTGCCCGGCGTCGAGGCGTGGGAGGTCACCAACCTGCTGCTCGTCTCGCGCGTCCTGGTCGCCGCCGCCCGGCAGCGCGAGGAGACCCGCGGCTGCCACTGGCGCGAGGACCGGCCCGATCGCGACGACGAGAACTGGCGCCGCCACCTCGTCGTCCGGCTCACGCCGGAGCGCGTCCCGGTCCTCCGTCGGACGGAGACCGAGGCATTCGGGCCCGTACGCCCCGCGCAGGGACCAGACTGCGCAGCAGCATCCCCCACCCACCCCGCCGATGTCACCGAGGAGCCGTAACCGTGAGCACGCCCGAAGAGAATCCGCGCCCCACACCCGTGGACGTACCGCTGGTCCGGATCGGGGCGCCCGCACCGTCCGCGGGCGGCTGCGGGGACGGCTGCGGCTGCGGAGGTGACGAGTTCGACGCGCTGGAGTGCGGCCTCGACCCCGCCCTCGCCCAGCTCCTCGCCGACGCGGGCCTGGACCCGGTCCAGGTCGAGGATGTCGCGCACGTCGCCATCGAGGAGGACCTGGACGGCGGGGTGGACGTCACCACCGTCGCGACCGTCGCCGAGGACGCCGTGGCCACCGGTGACTTCACCGCCCGTGAGGCGGGCGTAGTGGCCGGTCTGCGCATCGCCGAGGCCGTCCTGTCCATCGTCTGCACGGAAGAGTTCGCGGTCGAGCGCCACGTCGAGGACGGCGACCGGGTCGCCCCCGGCCAGAAGCTGCTGACCGTCACCACCCGCACCCGCGACCTGCTCACCGGCGAGCGCAGCGCGCTCAACCTGCTGTGCCGGCTCTCCGGCATCGCGACCGCCACCCGCGCCTGGGCCGATGTCCTCGAAGGCACCAAGGCCAAGGTCCGCGACACCCGCAAGACCACCCCGGGCCTGCGCGCCATGGAGAAGTACGCGGTGCGCTGCGGCGGCGGCGTCAACCACCGGATGTCGCTGTCGGACGCGGCGCTGGTCAAGGACAACCACGTCATCGCGGCGGGCGGCGTGGCCGAGGCATTCAAGCGGGTACGGGACGAGTTCCCGGACGTACCGATCGAGGTCGAGGTCGACACCCTCCAGCAGGTCCGCGAGGTGCTCGACGCGGGCGCCGACCTGATCCTGCTGGACAACTTCACCCCGCTCCAGACGGCCGAGGCGGTCGCCCTGACCGGCGGCCGCGCGGTCCTGGAGTCCTCCGGCCGGCTCACCCTGGACACCGCCCGCGCCTACGCCGAGGCGGGAGTCGACTACCTGGCCGTCGGCGCGCTCACCCACTCCTCGCCGATCCTCGACATCGGCCTGGACTTCCGCGACACCGACGGGGCCGACGTCTGATGCTGCTCACCATCGACGTCGGCAACACCCACACCGTCCTCGGCCTGTTCGACGGCGATGAGATCGTCGAGCACTGGCGGATCTCCACCGACTCCCGCCGCACCGCCGACGAGCTCGCCGTGCTGCTCCAGGGCCTGATGGGCATGCACCCGCTGCTCGGCATGGAACTGGGCGACGGCATCGAGGGCATCGCGATCTGCTCCACGGTCCCGGCCGTCCTGCACGAGCTGCGCGAGGTGACCCGCCGCTACTACGGCGACGTCCCCGCCGTACTCGTCGAGCCGGGCATCAAGACCGGCGTGCCGATCCTGATGGACAACCCGAAGGAGGTCGGCACGGACCGCATCATCAACGCGGCCGCCGCCGCCGAGCTGTACGGCGGTCCGGCGATCGTCGTCGACTTCGGCACGGCCACCACCTTCGACGCGGTCTCAGCCCGGGGCGAGTACACCGGCGGTGTCATTTCCCCCGGCATCGAGATCTCCGTCGAGGCGCTCGGCGTCAAGGGCGCCCAGCTCCGCAAGATCGAGCTGGCCAGGCCGCGCAGCGTGATCGGCAAGAACACGGTCGAGGCGATGCAGTCGGGCATCATCTACGGCTTCGCCGGCCAGGTCGACGGCGTCGTGGCGCGGATGAAGAAGGAGCTGGCGGCCGACCCGGAGGACGTCACCGTCATCGCGACGGGTGGCCTTGCGCCGATGGTGTTGGGCGAGTCCTCCGTCATCGACGAGCACGAGCCCTGGCTCACCCTCATCGGCCTGCGCCTGGTGTACGAGCGGAACGTGTCCCGGATGTAGCGGATACCGGCCGTACCTGCGGGAACGGCTCGCGGTGGCGGTGCGCCGCCGCCGCGCCGCCGACGGCCAGCTAAGCCGATATTGTCCATTTAGCACGTATTGTCGCGTTATGCCCACGCCATACGGATCACGCGGCGGCATGGCGTTCAGCGCGGACGAGCTGCGGGTGCTCCGACGTGCCCTCGCCATCGCCCTCCACCCCATGCCCCTGCCGGACGAGGACGTCCAGGACTGTCTGCGGCTGGCCGGTGCCGTGGACGAGGCGGTCGGCGAGGCGGGACGGCTGCGCACGTTCCTCCTCGCCGATCTCGTCCGCTACCGCAACGCCCTCCCCGGCTCCGTCAGCGGCTACCTGGAGCTGCTCCAGGACGCCCTGGCGGGCGGATACGACCCCGGCCCCGACGACCTCGCCGCGCTGCGCGCCCTGCGCCACAGGCCGGTGGCCGCGGCGCTCCTGGAGCGCTGCCAGGTGCTCGCGGAGCGGTCGGTACGGGCCCGCCTCGCTGGACGCGCCGTGTCGGCGAAGGCCCCCGCGCCGCGCAGCCGGCTCCTCGCCCTGCCCGGCGGCCGGGCCGCCGCCGACGCGGAACCCGAACGGCCCAAGGCCCCGGCGGAACCCGCCCGGCCCACCCGGCCGGCCGGGCGCCCCGCGCCGAAGCCCTCGGAGGTCTTCCCGCCCCGCCGCCGTCCGGTCCCGCCGCCGCAGCAACGCGCCGCGGGATAGGGCCTCTCGGGAGGGGCGGCGCGGAAGCCCGTACCGGCCTCGTTACTCTGGACGGCATGGACTACGTATCCGCGCTCCTGCCCCCCGTGGTGATGGCCGCCTTCTTCATCGGCCTCGTCGTGACGATCGTCAAGAGTCAGGGCGGTCCCAACAAGACCAAGGAGGACGCGGCCGTGGACCTGGCGATCGGCCGCGCCGAGTCCGTCCAGCAGGCTCCGCGGGCCGACGGCGTCTGACCCCGCCACCCCGCAGCACACGAAGGGCGCACGACTCCGCTGGAGTCGTGCGCCCTTTGTCGCGCCAATAAACCGGTCATTTCAGGCATCTGGCACTAAAGTGACATTGTGCCCCGCCAATTGGGAGATCTGGAAGACGCCGTGATGACACGGGTCTGGCAATGGAACCGTCCGGTAACCGTGCGGGAAGTCCTTGAGGACCTTCAGCGGGAACGCTCCATCGCCTACACCACCGTCATGACGGTAATGGACAATCTCCATCAGAAGGGCTGGGTGCGCAGGGAAGTCGACGGCCGCGCATATAGATATACGGCGGTCTCCACCCGCGCCGCCTACTCGGCCGCACTGATGAACGAAGCATGGTCTCGCAGCGACAACCCCGCGGCCGCTCTTGTCGCCTTCTTCGGCATGATGTCCGCCGAGCAGCGCGAAGCGCTCAAGGATGCGATGCGGATCGTACAGCCCACCCTCTCCGGAACCCCCGAGCCGCAGTCCGGCGAACCCGCCGGCGAACGGGCCGAAGCGGCGGCCGGTGAAGAGGCCGGCGAAGCGGCAGGAGATCCGGCCGATGGGGCGGGCCCGGAGGCCGGGCGATAGCGTCGGGGGTATGTCCTCAGAGCTTCCGCAAGCCGATTCCCGTACCGAACCGCCAGCCATAAATACGGCCATCACAGTCCGACGCGCCAGGACCAGCGATGTGGCATCGGTCCGCCGTCTCCTCGACGGGTACGTACGTGAAGGCATCCTGCTCGACAAAGCGACCGTCACGCTTTACGAGGACATCCAGGAGTTCTGGATCGCGGAACGCGACGAGGACGCCCGGGTCATCGGCTGCGGCGCACTGCACGTGATGTGGGAAGACCTCGCCGAAGTGCGTACTCTCGCCGTCGACCACAGCATCAGGGGCGGCGGAGTCGGCCATCAAGTGCTGGACAAGTTGCTGCAGACCGCCCGATGGCTGGGTGTGCGACGGGTTTTCTGCCTCACCTTCGAAGTCGACTTCTTCGCGAAGCACGGCTTCGTGGAGATCGGAGAGACACCGGTCGACGGAGATGTCTACAGCGAGCTGCTGCGTTCCTATGACGAGGGTGTGGCAGAGTTCCTGGGTCTCGAACGAGTGAAGCCGAACACCTTGGGCAACAGCCGGATGCTTCTGCATCTGTGAGCGCCATCTGCTACCGCCACAAGAAGCCGGAACCCTATGTCCGAATCGCGCACGTTTCCCGTCTTCCCGCGATCCTGAACCTCTCCCGGGGGTTTGTGTTTTCCGGGGAAAAGCGGTTTCCTTTCCGCGTACTGCATTTTCGATGAAAGGGAATCCAGTGGCACAGAAGGTTCAGGTCCTTCTTGTCGATGACCTCGACGGCGGCGAGGCGGACGAGACGGTCACGTTCGCTCTCGATGGCAAGACGTACGAGATTGACCTCACGACGAGCAACGCGGACAAGCTCCGTGGTCTTCTTGAGCCGTACACCAAGGGTGGCCGGCGTACGGGTGGCCGCGCGGCGTCCGGCCGTGGCAAGGGCCGCGCCGTTACGGGCGGCAACAAGGACACCGCCGAGATCCGTAAGTGGGCCCGCGAGAACGGCCACAATGTGAATGACCGTGGCCGTGTGCCCGCGGAGATCCGCGAAGCCTACGAGAAGGCCAACGGCTGAGCTGTCGACCCACCCGTCGACGGCCCCGTTCGGGCACGCATCAACCGGGCCCGGTGGCATTCCGTCGCCACCGCGTCCACCAGCCGTACGAGATCGGGAGCACCCCCACCCCTGCTCCCGAGGCCGGTGAGGGCCGGGAGATCCGACCCTTCCTCGTGCCGTAGCCCGGGGGGCCGCAGCCATGCAGCGGTCCCCGGCCGGCCCGCCATCCGCCCCGGCGGTACCGGCGCGGTGATCCGGCCGCCCGCGCCGATGGCGGTCAGTGAGAGGGCGACGCCTCCCCACTCCAGCCAGTCGAGCAGTCCGGGCAGCTCGTCCGCGCTCCCCACCGCGACCAGCAGGCTCATCCGCGCACCCGACAGCGCCACGGGCCCGGTGCGGTCCAGCCGCCGCAGCGCCGCGTGACCGGCGGCCGCGGGAACCTGGAGCACGTCGAACCGCAGCCCGGTCAGCAGCCGCACCGGTGCGGTGCCCGCCGTCGCCCAGCCGAGCTCGCGTTCGTACCACTGCGCCCAGCGGGCGCAGTCGCCGCTCTTCCGCTTGCCGGTGACCGATGGCGCGGGAGGCGGGACGGTGATGGCCATGCCCGGAAGAACGGCCCGGACGCCCCCGGGGTTACGCAGAGTCCGCGAGCGGATGCGCAATGTGTCCAGGATGGGGGCGTAGGGGCGTATTCGCGAGCGCCAATATGTTCGCCCGTAGCGGAGGGAACCGGCGCGCGCCGCATGGACTGTCTGTAATTGCGGGTAAGACATCCCTAGTGGGGAGGGGCGACACGCAGGTTCGGGCGTCTCACGTTCGCCGTCGGCGTACTGGCGAAAGGGGTATCTGCCTGGCCTGCGGGAACATCGTCTCGCACCATCGGGTTGGAGAAGTTGTCAGCGTTCGGGGCAGGAGGCCAAGGACGGTGTCGGCAGTTGGAATGAGCGGTCCCCGCTTGCGGGACTAAGCTGCGGAAGGACAGGGAGGGGACCGACCCCTTACTGCCTGACCGCTCTGAGGAGCGATTAACGATGTTCGAGAGGTTCACCGACCGCGCGCGGCGGGTTGTCGTCCTGGCTCAGGAAGAAGCCCGGATGCTCAACCACAACTACATCGGCACCGAGCACATCCTCCTGGGCCTTATCCACGAGGGTGAGGGTGTCGCCGCTAAGGCCCTGGAGAGCCTCGGGATTTCGCTCGAGGCGGTCCGCCAGCAGGTGGAGGAGATCATCGGCCAGGGCCAGCAGGCCCCGTCCGGGCACATCCCCTTCACGCCCCGGGCCAAGAAGGTCCTGGAGCTGTCGCTCCGCGAGGCCCTTCAGCTCGGCCACAACTACATCGGCACCGAGCACATCCTGCTCGGCCTGATCCGCGAGGGCGAGGGCGTCGCCGCCCAGGTCCTCGTGAAGCTCGGCGCCGACCTGAACCGGGTGCGGCAGCAGGTCATCCAGCTGCTCTCCGGTTACTCGGGCAGCAAGGAGGCGGCGACGGCGGGTGGCCCCGCGGAAGGCACGCCCTCCACGTCCCTGGTGCTCGACCAGTTCGGCCGGAATCTCACCCAGGCCGCTCGCGAATCCAAGCTCGACCCGGTCATCGGGCGCGAGAAGGAGATCGAGCGGGTCATGCAGGTGCTTTCCCGCCGTACCAAGAACAACCCGGTTCTCATCGGCGAGCCCGGCGTCGGCAAGACGGCGGTCGTCGAGGGACTGGCGCAGGCCATCGTCAAGGGCGAGGTGCCCGAGACCCTCAAGGACAAGCACCTCTACACCCTGGACCTCGGCGCGCTCGTCGCCGGCTCCCGCTACCGCGGTGACTTCGAGGAGCGCCTGAAGAAGGTCCTCAAGGAGATCCGCACCCGCGGCGACATCATCCTGTTCATCGACGAGCTCCACACCCTCGTGGGTGCGGGTGCCGCCGAGGGCGCGATCGACGCCGCCAGCATCCTCAAGCCGATGCTGGCCCGCGGTGAGCTCCAGACCATCGGTGCCACGACGCTCGACGAGTACCGCAAGCACCTGGAGAAGGACGCCGCGCTGGAGCGCCGCTTCCAGCCCATCCAGGTCGCGGAGCCGTCGCTGCCGCACACCATCGAGATCCTCAAGGGTCTGCGCGACCGCTACGAGGCCCACCACCGCGTCTCCATCACGGACGAGGCGCTGGTCCAGGCCGCGACGCTGGCCGACCGGTACATCTCGGACCGCTTCCTGCCGGACAAGGCGATCGACCTGATCGACGAGGCCGGATCCCGGATGCGCATCCGCCGGATGACCGCGCCGCCGGACCTCCGCGAGTTCGACGAGAAGATCGCGGGCGTCCGCCGCGACAAGGAGTCCGCGATCGACTCGCAGGACTTCGAGAAGGCCGCGTCCCTGCGCGACAAGGAGAAGCAGCTCCTCGCCGCGAAGACCAAGCGCGAGAAGGAGTGGAAGGCCGGCGACATGGACGTCGTGGCCGAGGTCGACGGCGAGCTCATCGCCGAGGTCCTGGCCACCGCGACCGGCATCCCGGTCTTCAAGCTGACGGAGGAGGAGTCCTCCCGCCTGCTGCGCATGGAGGACGAGCTCCACAAGCGCGTCATCGGGCAGAAGGACGCCATCAAGGCCCTCTCGCAGGCGATCCGCCGTACGCGAGCCGGTCTGAAGGACCCGAAGCGCCCCGGTGGCTCGTTCATCTTCGCCGGCCCGTCCGGTGTCGGTAAGACGGAGCTCTCCAAGACGCTCGCCGAATTCCTCTTCGGCGACGAGGACGCGCTGATTTCCCTCGACATGTCGGAGTTCAGCGAGAAGCACACGGTTTCCCGTCTCTTCGGTTCTCCCCCCGGTTACGTGGGTTACGAAGAGGGCGGTCAGCTCACCGAGAAGGTGCGCCGCAAGCCGTTCTCCGTCGTCCTCTTCGACGAGGTCGAGAAGGCCCACCCCGATATCTTCAATTCCCTGCTCCAGATTCTGGAAGACGGTCGCCTGACCGACTCCCAGGGCCGGGTCGTGGACTTCAAGAACACGGTCATCATCATGACGACCAACCTCGGGACGCGGGACATCTCGAAGGGCTTCAACCTGGGCTTCGCCGCCCAGGGCGACGTCAAGACCGGCTACGAGCGGATGAAGAACAAGGTCAACGAGGAGCTCAAGCAGCACTTCCGGCCCGAGTTCCTCAACCGTGTCGACGACACGGTCGTCTTCCACCAGCTCACCGAGGAAGACATCATCCAGATCGTCGACCTCATGATCGCCAAGGTGGACGAGCGCCTGAAGGACCGCGACATGGGCATCGAGCTCAGCTCGGAAGCCAAGTCGCTCCTGGCGAAGAAGGGCTACGACCCCGTGATGGGCGCCCGGCCGCTGCGCCGGACGATCCAGCGCGAGATCGAGGACATCCTCTCCGAGAAGATCCTCTTCGGTGAGCTGCGCCCCGGTCACATCGTGGTCGTCGGCACCGAGGGCGAGGGTGAGGAGAAGGCCTTCACCTTCCGCGGCGAGGAGAAGTCGGCACTGCCCGACGTCCCCCCGATCGAGCAGGCGGCAGGCGGCGCGGGCCCGAACATGTCGAAGGACGTGTGAGGACGCCCCCGAGCGCCTGAGCAGAGAAGTAGAAGGGGCTGCCCCGGAACCGTGCGAAACGGTCCGGGGCAGCCCCTTTCGGCGTGCGGTCAGCGGCTTACGTCGAGGCCCTCGCCGCCCCTGATCGCCGCGTGACCCGTGACGGTCACCCGGCACTCGGGCATCGCCTGCAACGGGGACAGGTCGACGTGCCTGGCATGCAGGGGCGGAGTGAGCACCAGCCACTCCAGCGCGGGGAAGACCCGGGGGATCGTTTCGAGCCCGAGCGCGTCGGCGCCGGGGCGGAGTAGCAGATCCCTGACGGAAGGAACGGGCTGTTCGTCGCCGAACTCCGTCAGGGACGCCAGGATCAGGGCGACATGGGTTACCTGTGGCGCCCTCCGGAGAGCGGCGAGCAGTGGCCGGACCGGGGTGAGGGTTTCCAGTTCGAGCTGCTGCAGGCGCGTCCAGCCGTCGAGCGAGTCGATCTCCAGCGAGCCCGTCCCGTCGATGGCCAGTGAGCGCAGTTCGGGGTGGGTGGGCAACAGGGTCAGCCGCTCGGCCGTCACGTGGCTGAGCCGCAGGCGGCTCAGTTCCCTCGAAGCCGTGGCGGCCAGCGCGTTGTGGGGGATGTGGTTCATGTCCAGCGCGACCATCTTCAGCGCATGGAGTCCGGTGAGCGGGCCGAGGTCCCGTACGGCCGGACAGATGGTCAGGGACAGGGTCTTGAGTCGCTCGGCGCAGTCCGCCAGGAACGACAGGTCCGTCATGCAGGGGTTCTGCCGGAAGATCAGATCGTTCCAGGGCCTGTCGCGCAGAGCGGCGTGGAGTTCGGCCGAGCCGAAGCACCCGATGATCTGCAGGTCCGCGGCGGCCGGCAGGTGGCGCAGCGCTGCCAGCTTCTCCGGGGAGTCGATGTTCAGTGTGTGGTGATCCAGCTGGGCGAGGACCTGCCGGGCGTACTTCTCCACCGGGTACCTGTCCCAGTCCACCCTGAACAGGTAGCTGAGCTCAGGGTGTGCGAGTGCCCAGCGGCGGGCGTGCGGTACGGCCTCCGCCCCGCCGATCTCGTTGATCAGATCGACGCAGGGGCGGGCCTGCTCCTTGGTGGGCGCGTGGGCCGGGTCGGGCAGGAACTCCAGAGCGGCCGGACCGAGGTGGGCGAGCAGCCGTACGTCCTTGTCGTTCCTCGGCGGGAACAGCGCCCCGACGGCCGAGCGGACCCTGTCCCGTGTCGTCTCGTCCAGCCAGGTCGCGTGCTGTGCGCAGAGCGCGGCCAGGACGACGATCTCGTTGCGGGTGACGGTGTCGCCGGGGCCGGGCTGTGCGTCCAGCAGTCCATTGACCAGTACGGGGTGTTCGCGGCGCCCGCAGTGGCCGGCCGACAGCCGGATGACGTCGTACCAGTTCTGTGTGCCCGCCCGGCCGAGCAGTTCGTTCAGCTGGTCGCCCTCGACGAACTCCTTCGCGGCGAGGAAGTCCTGGAAGGTGCGGTGGGCGAACTGGTAGACGTCGTCGGTACGTTCCTGGAGGACGCCGCTGCGGTTCAGCAGATGGGTCAGGATCTCCTCGGCCGAGCCTTGGGCGCGCAGCCGTTCCATGCCCGGCAGGGCGCGTTCCAGCTGGTGCAGTGCCGCTGAGCGGTGGAGCTCCGACTGGCCGCCCCGCACCAGCCAGATCGCGATGCGCTGGAGCAGCTGGGCCTGCTCCTCCACGCTCATCGTGATGCCCTCGGGGGCCTCGATCCTGCGCTGCTTGTCGCGGTCGCCGAGCAGCATGGTGAGGGCCGAGTCGTACAGGCTCCAGCGGGTCTCCGGCAGGATGCCCTGGCGGCGGCGGTGCAGGGCGCAGATCACCGCGCAGAGCAGCGGCGTACGGGCCAGGTTGCGCAGGGTCCGGTTCTGGGCGAACTGCTGGATCAGGTCCCTTTCCAGCATGCCGAGCGTCTCGTGGTCGTCGTCGTCCAGCCGGGCGGCCCGGTGCCAGGCGGCGACGAAGGCCTCGATGTCCCCGTCCCGCATCGGCAGCAGCCACAGCTCCTCGAAGTCCTGGGACCTCAGCCAGCCCGGCTCGACGGCCAGCGGGCGCACCGTGGCCACGCAGCGGATGTCCGGGTACCGGTCCAGGAGGCGGGACAGCCACTCGTGGGCCTGCTCGCGGTCGTCGCGCGGGACCTCGTCCAGGCCGTCGACCAGCAGCAGCGCACGGCCGGACTCCAGGACCCGGCCGACCCAGCCCTCGGGGGCCGCGTCGATCACTAGCCGGGCCGCGTCCGGCAGCTGGGCGGGGGCGGGGAACGTACCGCCCTGGGCGCGCAGGGTGCGCAGCGGCACGACGAACGGGACCAGGCCGTTGAGCGGGGCCAGCTGCGGGCCCAGCGTGCCGGCCGAGGCGTGGGCGGCCAGCCACCACAGCAGCGTGGTCTTGCCGGCGCCCGCGTCGCCGCGCAGCAGGACCCGGGGGCGGTCGGGGAGCAGTGCGTCGATCCGCTGCGGCGGTGGACCCGCTTCCCCGGCGTTCTGCTGGGCCTCCAGGCTCAGGTACGCGGTGTCCAGGTCCCATTCGGAGTCGCGCCGGCCCAGCTCGTCGAGGCCGAAGATCTTCGTGCGGCGGTACGCGGCCCCGAGCGCCGCCGCGTACTCCTCCTCGTACCGCGCGTCCCTGGGGAAGCGGCCATGGACCCGCTCGTGGCGCAGCGCCGTGGCGGTCTGCCGGTAGACCAGTTCGAACGGGTGCGAGCGGATGAGCGGGGCGAGCGGTACGCACTCCACGCGCCGGCCGCCGCGCTGCCGGGGGATCTGCCGGGCGATGCCGATGAGGACGTTCCCGGCGAAGACCGGGCCGCCTGACATGCCGCGCAGTGACGGGGGCCCCGAGTCGTCGCCGGGAGGCGGTGGGCCGTCCAGCTCGCAGACCAGCAGCCCGCGCAGCTGTCCGGCCACCGGCAGGGCGGTGGCCGTGTACTGGTCGGTCTCCAGATGCCCCTCGGGGCCGTACCGCTGGATGTCGGGGAAGCCGGTGATCTCGCATCCGGGGACCGCGTGCTCGGAGTGGAGGATGCCGAGCCGCACGGGAGCGACGGGGACGATCGGGGTGTGGGCCAGCAGGAGGGCGGCGTCGAGGTCGTGGTCGATCCAGGCGATCGTCGCGGTGGCGTGGTCCGCCCGCTCCGGGTGGGCGATGGTGGCCTGGCTGCCGCCCTTGACCACATGGGCGCAGGTCAGCACGAGCCGGTGGGTGAGCAGGACGCCGCTGCCCTGGACGGATCCGGCGCCGAGGACGACGACCGTGCGTGCCGCGGGTGCGGTGGGCGGCGCAGTGCTCACGGCTGTGCCGTTCCGCCGCCGAAGTGTGCCGTGCTGCCCCGGTCGTCGTTGCCGATCTGCCAGGGCCCGCCGGTCGTGGCGTCGCGCGGTTTCAGGGTGAACGCGACCTTGTGGGTGCGGCCGGTCGCACGGGAGGCGTCGGCGCCCGCCTCGACCACCCAGGCCTTGACCTTGCTCCCGCCCTTGATCTCCTTGCGGAGTTCGAGGGCGAACTCCATCTGGATGTCGCCGACCTCGAAGGCCACGGGGCGGCCGGTGGCGCGGCCCGCGGCGTCGATGAGCTGGTTGCGGATCGACTCGACGGCATCGGCGAGCTCGATGCCGTCCATGTCGCTGGTGTCTGCGGCGTCGCTGGCCATGGCATGTCCCCCGGAGTCGGCCCATCGTCGTCGTATCAGCCTAGTCAGCGCGCAGGCCGAAGGTCCCGAAACGGACAGCCTTCGGGCCCACCGGCGGTGACAAGGCGCACAGCCCGTTCCGGGCCTACTAGGGGCGGTAGGAGGGGGCGCCGTGATCGCTGCGGGGACCTTCGGCCCTGTGGTGGAGGGGGCGTTCGGGGCCGGATGAACGGAGGCCCGAATCGCTGCGATCTGTCCGTTTAGGGCGGTTTGGAACTGGGGTTAAACCTGTCCGGAACCAGAGTTTTGGCGGGTTCGGGTGCGTCTCGTTTCAAACCTGCGGCGGTGAATTCCCGGGGCGTCGGCTACGGCTTTTGTTCGTAGATGGGGTGTTTGAGCAATTGCCGGGGTGCGGGTTACCAAGGAATGGCCAGCCCGGCCGGAGCGCCGGGTCCAGTCATCTCCGGAGGTTCTCCGCTTATGTCGAAGCGCGTTTCGTTCCAGCACTCCCGCCGCCCGTCCGTGTCCCGTGTCCGTGGCGCCGTGGTGGCAGCCGGCCTGGGGACGTCGATGGTTCTCGGTGTGGGCGCTGCGTTCGCGGCCGGCTCGGCGGGTGCCCCGGACTCCGTGAAGCTGATCGACAGCGGCACGGCCGAATCGGTCGCCGAGCAGGCTGCCGTACAGGGCAAGGTCGCCGAGCAGGTCGCTGCCAAGAAGGCGGCGGCGGTCAAGAAGGCCGCCGCGGCGAAGAAGGCCGCGCTGAAGAAGGCGCACGGCTGGGAGACCCCGGTCGGCCGCTACGAGCTGAGCGCGAGCTTCGGCAACGACGGCAGCCGCTGGGCCCACAAGCACTCCGGCCAGGACTTCGCCGTGCCGATCGGCACCAAGGTCGAGGCCGCGCACAGCGGCACCGTCGTGAAGGCCGGCCCCAACGGCGGCGGCGACGGTCCCGCGTACGGCAACGCCGTCGTGATCAAGCACGCCAACGGTACGTACTCGCAGTACGCCCACCTGTCGCAGATCCAGGTGCGGATCGGCGAGGCCGTGAAGACGGGCGAGACCATCGCGCTCTCCGGCAACACCGGCAACTCCAGCGGCCCGCACCTGCACTTCGAGATCCGGCACACCGCCGACTACGGCTCCGCGGTCAACCCGGTCGGCTTCCTGCACAAGCAGGGCGTCACGGTCTGACCCGACCGCGACGGTTACGACCGGGGCAACAGGGACCGGGTCGGCGGCGACCCGGACGGGTTGCGACCGGGACGGTTACGACCGCGACGGTACCGCTACTCCGCGGTCTCCCCCTGGCCGTGTGCCCGGGTGATCAGTTCGAAGGCGACTTCGAGGACGGCCTTGCGCTTCTCCTCGGGGTCGCCTTCGAGGTCCTTGAGGGCGAACATGCCCGCGTGCGTCGCGAAGAGCGCGGTGAAGCAGCGCACCTGGTCGGTCAGCGGGGCGCCGGGTTCCTGGAGCAGATCGACCAGGGCGACGACGCGCTCCTTGATGGTCACCCCGATGCTCAGGTCCCTCACGGCCGCCTGGTTCTCCTGCATGAAGCGGAACAGCGGGGCGGCGGCGGTCAGGGCCTCGCTGTAGCGGCGCAGGAGCTCCTTCTTCGTCTCCAGCGTGCGCGGCTGCTCCTTGCCCCAGGCGAGCAGCTCCTCGACCGGGCGGTTGAGGTCCTCGAAGATGCTGACCAGGATGTCTTCCTTGGTCTTGAAGTGGTAGTACAGCGCGGCCTTGGTGACGTCCAGGCGCTCGGAGATCTCGCGGAGTGAGGTCTTCTCGTAGCCCTGTTCGGCGAAGAGCTCCAGAGCGACGTCCTGAATGCGCTGGCGCGTGTTGCCACGGCGCTGCTGCGGCGTGCTCCCCATGAAGCTCTCCTTTGCTGGAAACTTACTTGACGCCCGGCTAGTTGGGGGTCTACTTTCCCCAGTGTAGTTACTAGCCGGGCGGCAAGTAAGTGCCTGGCTCGCGCAAGGGACCAACAGGGGATCAGGGGAGTGGGGACCAATGTCCGATCTGAAGAAGGCGGCCGGCGGGAAGGCGGCCGTCGCCGACCGTCCGGCCGGGATACCGCAGACGCAGCAGCGCAGCGTCCGGGTGGTGATGCTCGCCCTGATGATCACGATGCTGCTGGCCATGCTGGACAACCTGATCGTCGGTACGGCCATGCCGACCATCGTCGGTGACCTCGGCGGTCTGGAGCATCTGTCCTGGGTCGTCACCGCGTACACCCTGGCCACCGCGGCCTCCACCCCCATCTGGGGCAAGCTCGGCGACATGTACGGGCGCAAGGGCATCTTCCTCACGTCCATCGTGATCTTCCTGATCGGCTCGGTGCTGAGCGGAATGGCCCAGGACATGGGCCAGCTGATCGGCTTCCGGGCGGTCCAGGGGCTCGGCGCGGGCGGCCTGATGGTCGGCGTCATGGCGATCATCGGCGACCTGGTCCCGCCCCGCGAGCGCGGCAAGTACCAGGGGATGATGGCCGGTGTCATGGCCATCGCCATGATCGGCGGACCGCTGGTCGGCGGCACCATCACCGACCACCTCGGCTGGCGCTGGAGCTTCTACATCAACCTGCCGCTGGGTGCGGTCGCCCTCGCCATGGTTACCGTCGTGCTGCACCTGCCGAAGAAGGAGGGCGCACGGGCCAGGGTCGACTACCTCGGCGCGGGGCTGCTGACCCTCGGCATCACCGCGATCGTGCTGGTGACCACCTGGGGCGGTACGGAGTACGACTGGGACTCCGCCGTAATCATGGAGCTCTCCGCGATCGGTGTCGCCTCGCTCGTCGGCTTCCTCTTCGTCGAGACGAAGGCAGCAGAACCGATCATTCCGCTGCATATCTTCCGCAACCGCAACTTCACCCTGATGTCCGTGGTCGGCTTCATGTCGGGCTTCGTGATGTTCGGCGCGGTGCTCTTCCTGCCCCTGTACCAGCAGTCCGTCCAGGGCGCCTCGGCGACCAACTCGGGTCTGCTGCTCCTGCCGATGCTGCTGTCGATGATGGTCGTCTCGCTGGTCGCGGGCCGGGTCACCACCAGCACCGGCAAGTACAAGGTCTTCCCCGTGGTGGGCTCCGTACTGATGGTGACCGGTCTGTTCCTGCTCTCGCAGATGGACGTCGACACCACGCGGTTCACCTCCGGCCTCTACATGGCGGTGCTCGGCGCGGGCATGGGCTTCCTGATGCAGATCACGATGCTCGTCGCGCAGAACAGCGTCGAGATGAAGGACATGGGCGTCGCCTCCTCCGCGACGACCCTCTTCCGTACGCTCGGCAGCTCCTTCGGCGTCGCGATCATGGGCGCGCTGTTCACCGGCCGGGTGCAGGACGAGATGGTCGCCCGCGGCGGCGGGGCGGCCACATCGAAGTCCGCGCAGCTGGACGCGGCGAGCCTGGCGAAGCTGCCGGAGGCGGCGCGCGAGGCGTACCAGTTCGCGGTGTCGTCCGGTACGCACATCGCGTTCCTGGTGGGCGCCGTGGTCGCGCTGGCCGCCCTGTTCGCCTCGGTCTTCGTCAAGGAGGTGCCGCTGCGCGGGGCGGGCCCGGCCACCAAGCAGGCCGAGGCCGTCTGATCCTGAGCGGTGCACGAAGGAGGCTCCCGGGGCGCGCCCCGGGAGCCTCCTTCGTATCCGGAACAGAGCTCAGCCGCCGGACTCCGCGCCCCGCGCGGTCCGCGCCGCCCCGCCGTCCGGGCCGCGCTGCTCGGACAGCGGGAGGAGCGGGAAGCTGCCGGTGTCGGTCGGCGCGTGCTCGGGCAGCCACAGCACCGCGATCGCCCCGCCCGTGCCCTGCGCCGCCCCTTCCGGCGCCGCGTTGCGGAAGGTCAGCCGGGCACCGAGGACCCGCGCCTGACCGGCGGCGATGGTCAGCCCCAGCCCGTGCCCGCGTCCTGCCCGGTCACTGCTTCCGGTACGGAACCGGCTCGGCCCCTCCCGCAACAGCGCCGCAGGGAAGCCGGAACCGTGGTCGCGGATCCGCACCACCCGGCCCTCGACCGTGACCTCCACCGGAGTGGAGCCGTGCTTGGCGGCGTTGCCCAGCAGATTGCCGAGGATGCGCTCCAGCCGGCGCGGATCGGTGTTGACCCGGGACTCGTGGACGACCCGCACCCGCACATCCGGGTCCAGCAACGCGATCCGCCGGCTGACGAACTCGCCCAGCGCGATCTCCTGGAGCTCGGCCCGCTCCGAGGCACTGTCCAGCCGGGCCACCTCCAGCACGTCCTCGACGAGCGTGCGCATCGCCTGCGCCCGGTCCCGTACCAGCTCGGTGGGGCGGCCCGGCGGCAGCAGCTCGGCCGCCGTCAGCAGACCGGTCACCGGCGTACGCAGCTCGTGCGCGATGTCCGCGGTGACCCGGCGCTCCGCCTCGATCCGCGCGTTCAACGCGTCCGTCAGCGCGTCCACCGCACCGGCCAGCTCATCGGTCTCGTCCCGGACGACACCGCCCACGGCCTCCCTGACCCGCACCTCCGTATTGCCCTGCGCCACCCGGCCCGCCGCGGCCGCCGCCTTGCGCAGCCGGCGCGACAGCTGGCCGCCGATCAGCACGCCCAGCGCACAGCCGCCGAACACCACCGAGACCGAGCCGATGATCAGCGCCCGGTCGAGATCGCGCATGATCGTGGAGTTGCGGCCCGCGAACCGGGTGTGCAGCGAGAGCACGTCGCCCTTGCCGACCGGCACCGCCGCCCACACATCGGGTACCCCCTTCGCGGACACCTCGACATGGGTGGCGCGCCGGTTCCGGCCGGTCTCCGCGCGCAGGCTGCGCGGCATCGTCGGGTCGTTGAGCTTGGCGCCGAACCGGGGGTCGGCCTTCTTCGTCTTCGTCGCCTCGTACAGCAGCTGCGCGTACGTCAGCCGCTCCAGCTGGACCTCGCGGGCGTTCTCCAGCATCGAGACCTGGGCGGCGTTGTGGACGACGAAGCTGAGCGCGACCGCGGTCAGCGCGCCGACCGCCGCGATCGCGATGCTGATCTTCCAGCGGACTCCCGTCCGCAGGGCGGGCCGCTTCATGGCCTGAGTTTGTAGCCGAAGCCGCGGACCGTCTCGATCCGGTCCTGGCCGATCTTGGTGCGCAGTCGCTGCACATGGACATCCACGACCCGGGTGTCACCGCCCCATCCGTAGTCCCAGACCCGCTCCAGGAGCTTGTCGCGGGAGAGCACCGTGCCGGGCGCCGCGGAGAACTCCAGCAGCAGCCGCATCTCGGTCGGGGTCAGTGCCACCTGCTCGCCGGCGCGGTGGACCGCCATGCCCTCCGTGTCGACCTCCAGATCGCCGAAGACCAGCACCCCGCCGACGGCCTGTGGCTCCGGCTCCCCGATCGTCTGCCCGCCCGTGGCATGGCCGAAGCGGCGCAGCACGGCACGGATCCGGGCGACCAGGACCGCCCCGTCGAAGGGCTTGGTGACGTAGTCGTCCGCGCCGGCCTCCAGGCCGAGCACCACGTCGATCGAGTCCGCACGGGCCGACAGCATGATCACGGGCACCGTCGACTCGTCGCGGATCCGGCGGCAGAGGCTGACCCCGTCGAGCCCCGGCACCATCACGTCGAGCAGGGCGATGTCGGGGCGGTCGGCCCGGAACGCCTCCAGGCCCGACAGGCCGTCGGGCATGGCGGTGACCGCGAAGCCGTCGCGCTCCAGCGCCAGCTGGGTGGCTTCGCGGATGACGTCGTCGTCCTCGACGAACAGGACGTGGGTCTCGGCCATCGGAATGCTCTCAGTTCCCCGGCGGCTCGGCGTCCGGAGCCGGAAGGACCGCCCCGCCGCTGCCGACGGCTCGGTTGAAGTCGTTGTGCACCCGGTCGTGCTCGCTGAACCGGTTGCCCGCCCAGCGGTAGGTGATCACTTCCTCGCCGGAGGGGTACGCGACCGAGTCCCTCTTCTCGTACACCTGGGTCGTCACCACCAGGTCCCCGCGGTCGATCGTGCCGTAAACGGCGGGCTGCTCGATGGCGAACACGTTCTCGTACGAGCCGTTGCCCTGCCGGCGGTACACATAGGTGCCGACGCCCACCGAATCGGCGCAGGTCATCACGTTCACCACGACATCGGCGGCCGGGCCGCCGGTCATGGTGCCGTACGAGGTGTCCACCGGGTACTCGGAGCCGGTGCAGGGCTTCAGGTCCGTCCGGACCCGCTCGCTGACCTCGGGGTCGTGCTTGAGTAGCGACACCGGGTCGATCCGCGTGGCGGGCCTCGCGGAGGATGACGGCTCGCCGCTGGGCGTGACCTGGGCGACGGGCTGGGTGCCGGCCGGTCCCTCGTCCCGGGTGCCGGTACCGCCGGTCGAGCAGCTGACGGTGAGCAGCCCGAAGGCGGCGAGGCCGACCAGGGTCGTGGCGCTCGCCGCCCAGCCGGTCAGGATCCGGCCACGCCGGACAGTGGCCTCGCGGCCACCGCCGTCTCTTCCACCGTCACGGTCGTCGCCGTCGCCGCTGGCTGTCAGGCCGCGCAACGCTCCCGCCCCCGTTCGTCCATATGCCTGCCTGCACGCGCCCGAGCACGGCCGGCCGCCGGGCGCCGCTGCTCGGCGAGCACGGTCTCCCGGCCCGCCGCCTCACGGCTCTCCAGCTCCTGGCGCAGCCGTGCCAGCGCACGGTGCAGCGTGCTCTTCACCGTACCGGCCGACATACCGAGCGCGGCGGCCGTCTCCTCCGTACTCATCTGCTCCCAGTGTCGCAGCACGACGACGCTGCGCTGCTTGGGAGCCAGCACGCCCAGCACGTCCATCAGCAGGGCGCGGTCGGCGCGCTGCTCGGTGCCGTCCTCGACACTCGCGTCGGGCAGCTGCTCGGTGGGAACCTCGTCCAGCTTGCGCGCCCGCCACCACTCGGTACGGGTGTTGATCATGACGCGGCGCAGGTAGGCGTCGGCCAGCGACTTGTCAGCGATGCCGTCCCAGCGGCCGTACGTACGGGCCAGGGCGGTCTGGAGCAGGTCCTGCGCATCCACAGGGTCGGGTACCAGCCGTCGCGCGCTGCGCAGCAGCGCGTCGTGCCGAGTGCGTACGTAGTCCTCGAATTCGAGCACCTCGCCGTGCGCCATTCCAACCGCCTCCGTCCCCGTGGATCCCCGTGGTTCCGCCGTCAGCCATCGTTCGGTCGGGCTGACGGAGAAGACGCTACGGAGCGGTTGTCACGGGGTTGTGCGGAGCAGCCATACACCGACGCACGGCTGTCCATCGGTTGTGTAACAGCGGGGGAGCGGGGCGGGTACGGAACTCAGCTCAGCGGCAGCCGGTACTGCCCGCCGGCCAGCGGTTCGACCAGGCCGTCGGCGACCAGGCCGTCCAGTGCGCGGGCGCGCTGCACCGGTTCGTCCCACACCGCGTCCAGCGCAGACTGCGGCACCGGTGTCATGGCGTCGCGCAACACGGCGAGCAGCCGTCCGCGCACCTGCCGGTCGGTGCCGGCATAGGTCTGGCCGCGGCGCGGGGGCCCCTGGTGGGCGGGCTTTCCGGCCAGCAGCCAGGCGCACTGCCCGGAGATCGGGCACCGGTTGCAGTCCTCGTTCTTGGCGGTGCAGACGAGGGCGCCGAGTTCCATCGTCGCGGCGGCCCAGCGGGCCGCCCGCTCGTCCTCGTCGGGCAGGAGCGCGCGGGCGAGCTTGCGCTCGGCGGCGGTGGTCGCGTTCGGCGGGTACTGGATCCCGGTCGCGGCGCGGGCGAACACCCGGCGGACGTTGGTGTCGAGCACGGCGTGACGCTGCCCGTACGCGAACGAGGCCACGGCCGCCGCGGTGTACTCGCCGATGCCGGGCAGGGCGAGCAGCTGACCGTGCTCGCTCGGTACGTCGCCGCCGTGCCGTTCCGTTATGGCCTGCGCGGCGCCGTGCAGGCGGAGCGCCCGGCGGGGGTAGCCGAGCCGGCCCCAGGCGCGGACCGCCTCGCCGGGCGGTTCGGCGGCCAGGTCGGCGGGGCGGGGCCAGCGGGCCAGCCACTGCTCGTAGACCGGGAGGACCCGGCTCACGGGGGTCTGCTGCAGCATGAACTCGCTCACCATCACACCCCAGGCGCCCGCTTCGGGGCGGCGCCAGGGCAGATCGCGGGCGTGCTGGTCGAACCACCCGATGACGGGAGAGTGGAGGGAGGCGGGGGGCGTCTGTGTCGCAGTCATGGCAGTCATCGCACCGTCGATCCTGGCACGGAAGGACGGACGACGGTTCAGCGCACGGTGGTGTCGCGCCTCGTGAGGGCCCTTGGGGTGATAATGCCACCCGTCCGCGCGCCGGGGGTCCGGCAACCGGCCCAAGGGGGCCCGGCCGGGTCCCGCCAGGTCCGTCAGTGCCGCTTGGCCCGGTGCCGGGAGCGGCCGGCCGGCACTGCTCCGGGCCCCGAGGCCCAGGCCGCCATCGGCGCCCCGCTGCTCCGTACCGTCCCGGCGAGCGACTGCACCGGGCGGCGCAGCACGGCGACCACCAGGGCCGAGACGGCGGCGCCCAGCAGCAGCCCGACCGCCACGTCATGCGGGTAGTGCACGCCGACGAAGACCCGGGAGAAGGCCATCAGCAGGGCCATCGGCACGGTGAGCCAGGCCAGCCGGGGGCGGGCGATCGCCAGGGCGATCGCCGCCGCGCCGGCGATCGCGGAGTGGTTGCTGGGGAAGGACCAGTCGCCCGGCGGCGGGCAGCTCACCAGCGAGGCCGCCGCACCGGCGACCGCCCTGCACGGGCGCTCCTCGTCCACCACCGACTTGAGTACCTCGCTGACCACATAGCCGAAGGCGGTCGCGACGGGCGCGAGCACCGCCAGTGCCAGGGCGCCGTCGTCCCGGCGCCGGGCACGCCACCACCCGGTGATGAACAGGACACCGAAGAGCAGGAGCCCGAGCTCCGTCCATATCTCGGCCAGATGCTGCACCCATGACGGCATGTCATGTGCGAAGTCGGTGATGTCCCGGTAGAGCGGCGCGGTGACTGAACTATCCATGTGACAGAGGGTAGTCAATGAAACCGGGTGTTCATCCGGGCGTTCCCCGGAAGTCGACTCGGCGGCCAACTCGGCGGCCAACTCGGCGGCACTGCGGGGCCTGAACGGGCCGTCCGTGATGATGATCCGTAAAACTTGCGGACCGGGGCGGCGGGTGGGGCGGGAGTCGGCGCCGATCTCTCGTACAGTTTGCGCCGTGGGATCTTTGCGTAATCCGATCGGTCCGCTTCCCTCCACCATCTACTGGCGACGGAGGGCCGTAGCGGCGACGCTCGTTGCGCTGCTCGCGCTGCTGATCGTGTGGGTCGTCACCTCGGGCGGGGACGAGAAGACCAAGGACGACTCCCGGCCCGCCGGTTCGGGCCCCGCGCAGGAGATCACGCCGGGACCCGACGGCTCGGGCCCGGCCATCAGCCAACAGCCCGGCGGGCGCGACGAGTCGGACGACTCGGGCGGATCCGGCTCGGACGACGGCGGTACGGACACGGGCTCCGGCGGCGGTTCGGGCGACGCCGGTACGGAGGCGGGCGCCGGGACCGGTGGCGCGAGCGGCAGCGGTACGACGGGTCAGCAGGTCCCGGCCTCCTCCTCGCTCCCCGACTGCACCCCCGCGGCACTCCGGTTGAGCCTGAGCACCGAACTCAGCTACAGCCCCGGCGAGAAGCCGAAGTTCAAACTGGTCGTCACGAACAACTCGGCCACCACCTGCAAGGCCGACCTCGGACCGAAGAGCGCGGTGCTCACCATCACCGAGGCGGGCGGCGACGACAACCAGGTGTGGTCGTCCAAAGACTGCCCGCGCGACGCGGCCGTGCTGCTGCTGAAGGTCCCGGCGGGCGAGACCGTCGTCCACACCGTGGAGTGGGACCGCGGGAAGAGCTCCCCGCAGTGCGCGACGCCGCCAGCGGGGACGGCCGGGCCCGGTACGTATCTGGTCGAGGCGAAGTCGCCGGGCGAGCCGGTGCAGCGCGCCTCGTTCGTCCTCGCGAAGGACTGAGACCGACAGGGGCGCACCGACCCGGAGAACGCGGCGGGGCCCGGTTTCCCGGGCCCCGATCGTCCTGCGCCTGCTGCTGTGCCGGGTCTGCGCTACCGGCTCTACACGTACCGTTCGAGGATCGACGACTCGGCCAGCCGGGACAGGCCCTCGCGCACGCTGCGCGCCCGCGCCTCGCCGACGCCGTCCACCGTCTGGAGATCGTCCACGCTGGCGGCGAGCAGCTTCTGCAGACCGCCGAAGTGCTCCACCAGCCGGTCGATGATCGCCCCGGGCAGCCGGGGAACCTTCGCCAGCAGCCGGAAGCCGCGCGGCGAGACCGCCGAATCCAGCGTCTCGGGTGAGCCGCTGTAGCCCAGGGCCCGCGCCACGACCGCGAGTTCGAGCAGCTCGGTGTGGGAGAGCGCGTCGAGCTCCGTCAGCGCCTCGGCGACCGTGCGGGACCGCTTCGCGGTCGGCTCCGGCACATAGTCGCGCACGACCAGCTCGCGCTCCGGCTCGACGCCCGCGATCAACTCGTCGAGCTGGAGCGAGAGGAGCCGGCCGTCGGTGCCGAGCTCGACCACGTACTCCGCGATCTCGGTCGCGATCCGGCGGACCATCTCCAGCCGCTGCGCGACGGCCGTCACGTCCCGGACCGTCACCAGGTCCTCGATCTCCAGCGCGGAGAGCGTGCCCGCGACCTCGTCGAGCCGGAGCTTGTACCGCTCCAGGGTGGCGAGGGCCTGATTGGCGCGGGAGAGGATCGCGGCGGACTCCTCCAGGACCCGGCGCTCCCCGTCCACGTAGAGCGCGATCAGGCGCATCGACTGCGAGACCGAGACGACCGGGAAATTGCACTGCTTGGAGACCCGGTCCGCCGTGCGGTGGCGGGTGCCGGTCTCCTCGGTGGGGATGGAGGCGTCCGGCACCAGCTGCACGCCGGCACGCAGGATCTTGGTCATGTCCTTGTCGAGGATCAGCGCGCCGTCGAGCTTGGCCAGCTCGCGCAGGCGCGTCGCGGTGAACTCCACGTCCAGCACGAATCCGCCGGTGCACATCGACTCGACGGTCTTGTCCATGCCGAGCACGATCAGTCCGCCGGTGTTGCCGCGGAGGATGCGCTCCAGTCCGTCCCGCAGCGCCATTCCGGGCGCCACGGCGCTCAGCGAGGCGCGCATGAGCGCCTCATTACCGGTGCCTTGGCCGGACTTTCCGGGCGATGCTGCCCGGTCGTTGGCTGCCACTGCACTCCTCCGGTCACAGGTTTGCGGTGCCCTTACGTCCCTCGTACCGTTCGTACGGACGGGCGAGACCAGGGCAAAGTCTACCGGCGTGCGCTCTCCTCCTGGGGGGCCTGTGCGCGAGACCGGCGCGGGAGGACTCTCAGCGCGTCGCCCATGTTGGCGACTTCTGTGACCTTCATACCGGCCGGGACCTTGCCCGGGTCGGTCGGGACCAGCGCGTGCGTGAAGCCCAGCCGGTACGCCTCGGCCAGCCTGCGCTGGACCCCGGTGACCCTTCTGACCTCGCCCGCGAGGCCCACCTCGCCGATCGCCACCAGGTTCTTCGGCAGCGGGGTGTCGCTCGCGGCACTGGCCAGCGCCAGCGCGACCGCGAGGTCCGCGGCGGGCTCGGAGAGCTTCACACCGCCGACCGTCGCGCTGTAGATGTCCCGCTTGCCCAGCGAGCTGATCCGGCCGCGCTGCTCCAGGACCGCGAGCATCATCGACACCCGGGACGTCTCCAGGCCGGAGGTGGTGCGCCGGGGCGAAGGGATCTGGGAATCGACCGTCAGCGCCTGCACTTCGGCGACGAGCGGCCGCTTGCCCTCCAGGGTGACGGTCAGGCAGGTGCCTGGCACGGGCTCGTCGCGCCGGGTGAGGAACAGGCCGGAGGGGTCGGCGAGGCCGGTGATGCCCTCGTCGTGCAGCTCGAAGCAGCCCACCTCGTCGGTCGCGCCGTACCTGTTCTTGACGCCCCGTACGAGCCGCAGGCGGGCGTGGCGGTCGCCCTCGAAGGACAGCACCACGTCGACGAGGTGCTCCAGCAGCCTGGGCCCCGCGATCGCCCCCTCCTTGGTGACATGGCCGACCAGGAGCGTCGACATGCCGCGCTCCTTGGAGGCCCGGATGAGGGCCCCGGCGACCTCCCGGACCTGCGCCATGCCTCCCGGCGCCCCGTCGATCTCCGGCGAGGCGACGGTCTGCACGGAGTCGAGGATGAGGAGCGAGGGCTTGACGGCGTCGAGATGGCCGAGGACCGCGGACAGGTCGGTCTCGGCGGCCAGGTACAGATGGTCGTTGATCGCCCGGATCCGGTCGGCGCGCAGCCGCACCTGGCTCGCGGACTCCTCGGCGGTGACGTAGAGCGTGCGGTGCTCGTCGCTCGCGGCCTTGGCGGCGACGTCCAGCAGCAGCGTCGACTTGCCGACGCCCGGCTCGCCCGCGACGAGCACCACGGCACCCGGCACGAGACCGCCGCCGAGCACCCGGTCCAGCTCGCCGACGCCGGTGGACCGGGCGGTGGCCTGCCGGCTGTCGACCTGGCCGATGGGGAGCGCGGCGGTGCTGACCCGGCCGGCCGCGGTGGTCCGCACGGCGGGGGCGCCGCCGAACTCCTCGACCGTCCCCCACGCCTGGCATTCGGGGCAGCGGCCGAGCCACTTGGCGGTCGTCCAGCCGCATTCGGAGCAGCGGTAGGACGGCCGGTCCTTCGCGGTTTTCGTACGGGCAGCCATGGCGCAACCGTATAGGTGGGGTACGACAATGCCGCCCGGCACGGTCCGGAGGCCGACGCGCGCCCGCTCCCGGGGCGCGGTGGCTCCGGCGGAATGCCGTGGTGCTTCCGGCGGAATGTCGCGGTGCTTCCGGCGAATTAGGTAATTCCTGTCCCCTTTTGAGGGATACGTTCACCCGTAAGGATTAAAAGTGCTGAAGGGGAGCGAAAGGTGTGCGCTGTGCTGCCTACGGTCGCAAGGTGACGAGCAGCGGTCTGGAGCCCCCCACGCACACCACCGGCGCACACCGGGCGCGACGCGGTGCGCCCCGCCTCCCGGCGCACACTTCGCCGCGCCGGCCGCCCGCCCGGTACGAACCGCATCTCGACGGCCTGTTCACCTACTGCCTCTCCGTGCTCTGCGACCACGACGCCGCCACCGAGGCGCTCGGCGGTGTGCTCGCGATCGCGGAACGGCAGGACGGCCGGTGCCCGGCGGGCGAGGAGGAACGTAAATCCTGGCTGTACGCGCTGGCCAGATGGATGTGCCTGCGCAAGCTCGCCGAGCAGAAACAGGGCCGCCAGGCGCACGGCCACAAGGCGGGGAAGCAGCCGCGCAGGCTCTCCTCGAAGCAGGAGACGAAGCGGGCGGGCGGCCCTCCGGGCAAGCAGCCGTCGGGCGGATCGGTGCCCCAGGGGGCGCGCGCCGGACGCCGCACGCCCCCGACCGTCGCCGCGAAGGCTCCGGCCACCGCCGCGTCCACGCCGGGCGGCGCCCCCGCAGGCCCCGCCCGCGCCCCCGAGACCGAGGCCGCCGCCGAGGCGCACCGCCGCGAGCTCGCCCAGCTGGCCTGGCCCGAGGCCGCGGGCACCACCCCCGAGCAGCGCGAGGCGCTCGAACTCGCGGTGCGCCACCACCTCCCCCCACGCGCCGTCGCCTCCGTCCTGGGTCTCGAACCGGCGACCGCCCGTGAGCTGCTGGCCGCCGCAGCCTGCGAGGTGGAGCGCACCCGCGCCGCCCTCGCCGTCGTCGAGACCGCCAACTGCCCCACCGTCGCCCGGCTCACCGGCGAACACCGCGTCCTGCTCTCCGCCGCCCTGCGCCGCGAACTCGTCCGCCACGTCGACGACTGCCCCCGCTGCCGCAGGGCCGCCGAACGGGCCGGCGCGAAAGGCCCCTGGCCCGGCGCCGCGGTCACCGCGGCCGCCGCGCTGCCGGTCGTCGAGGCGCCCCGGCCATCGGCGTACGTCGCGATGGTCCACGCCCAGCGCAACCGCTCCGGCGGCCCGCGCTTCGACCGGACGGGCTTCCCCATGGACCCGAAGGACCACGCCGCGCGCCGCGACCGGCTGCGGGCCAGGGTCGTGACGACGACGGTGGTGGCGACGGTCGTCGCCGCCCCCGTGATCGCGCTCTGGACCGCCTACCGGGGCGCGCCGCAGACCGGCGAGGGCCACGAGGGCTCCTCGGTCACCGCCACCGAGAGCGATGTCCGGCCGGAGCTCGACGGCACCGCGGACGGCCACTACGAGAACGCGGGCAACGCCCGCCCCCAGCCCGGCGCCCGCTTCGCCGACGGCCGTGCCCCGGACGTCTCGGCGGAGGTGATCAGCACGGGTCCGGGCCGGGGCGGCGCCGGCGGGCTCACCGTCGAGGCCCGCTCGTCCGGCGGCACGACCCTGATCCGGCTGACCGCGTCGGGCGGCGCGCCGGTCGCCTGGTCGGCCCGCCCGGACGCGTCCTGGGTGCGGCTGAGCCGCTACTCGGGCACCCTCGCCGCGGGCGAGAGCATCACGCTCCACGTCCTGGTGGACCACCGGCGGGAACCGGCCGGCCCGTGGAGCGTGCGCATCGCCCTCGCCCCGTCGGGCTCGGCGGTGGTGATCCGGGGGCGCGGGGTACCGCCGCTCACGCCCGGCGGCCCGGGGCGCCCGGTCCCCGCCGATCCGTCCGCCACCACCGGGCCGTCGGCTCCGCCCACGTCCTCGCCGGATCCCACGCCGTCGACCGACCCGACGCCCGGCCCGAGCGATCCCACGCCCACCCCGACGGACCCGGGCCCGCCCGACCCGTCACCGGACCCGACGCCCACCGACGGGCCGGGACCGAGCACGACTCCGACGGGCTGAGGGGGCAGGCCGACTCGAAGGGCCGATCCGACGGGCTGAGGGGGCAGGCCGACTCGACAGGCCGATCCGGCGGACCGATCCGGCCGGACCGATCCGGCGGGCCGAGGGGCAGACCGTACGGGCCCACCCACCCCCGTGCGGTCACGCAGGATCGGCCGGAGGGACCGGATCCGCGGGGTGCGGTGCCATCGGCAGCAGCGCGGACAGCCGCTCCTCGCACAGTTCGACGAGCCGCTCGTACGCCTTCTCGCCCATCATCTCGGTGAGCTCGGGCCGGTACGAGACGTACACCGGCTCCCCGGCCCCGTGCGCCGAGGTCGCCGAGGTGCACCACCAGTGCAGATCGTGGCCGCCGGGACCCCAGCCCCTGCGGTCGTACTCGCCGATCGACACCTGGAGCACCCGGGTGTCGTCGGGCCGGTCGATCCAGTCGTACGTGCGCCGGACGGGCAGCTGCCAGCAGACGTCCGGCTTGGTCTCCAGGGGCTCCTTGCCCTCCCGCAGCGCCAGGATGTGCAGGGCGCAGCCCGCACCCGCCGCGAATCCGGGCCGGTTCTGGAAGATGCACGAGCCCTTCCAGCGCCGGGTCTGGCGTTCCCCGTCGTCGTCGAGCTGGACCCAGCCCGTCTCCGTACCGACGTCGTGGAACTGCCACAGCTCGGGGGTCAGCCGCTCCACGTGGCCCGCCACCCGCTTCTCGTCGTCCTCGTCCGAGAAGTGCGCGCCCAGCGTGCAGCACCCGTCGTCCGCACGGCCCGCCTGGATGCCCTGGCAGCCGCTGCCGAAGATGCACGTCCACCTGGAGGTCAGCCAGGTCAGGTCGCAGCGGAAGATCTGTTCGTCGTCCCCCGGGTCCGGGAATTCGACCCAGGCGCGCGCGAAATCGATCCCCGTCTCGTCGTCGGACCGGACCGGTCCGTTCACTTCCTGCTGCTGCGCCTCCTGCTCGGTTCTCTGCTTCTTCGTGTTTTTGCCCGGCTTCGCCTTTTTCGTCTTTGGCACGCGCCAAGAGTAAGTCTGTCGCCCCGGTAGCGTTCCTGCCATGAGACTCGGAGTCCTCGACGTGGGTTCGAACACGGTGCATCTGCTGGTGGTGGACGCGCACCCCGGCGCACGCCCGCTGCCCGCGCATTCGCACAAGGCGGAGCTGCGCCTGGCCGAACTGCTCGACGAGGACGGGGCGATCGGCCCCGAAGGTGTGGACCGGCTCGTGGCGACGGTCTCCGACGCGCTCCAGGCCGCCGAGGACAAGGGGTGCGAGGACGTCCTGCCGTTCGCCACGTCCGCGGTGCGGGAGGCGAGCAACGCCGATCAGGTGCTGGCCCGGGTGCGCGAGGAGACCGGCGTCGACCTCGCCGTCCTCAGCGGCGCGGAGGAGGCCCGGCTCACCTTTCTCGCCGCGCGCCGCTGGTACGGCTGGTCGGCCGGGCGGCTGCTGGTCCTGGACATCGGGGGAGGTTCGCTGGAGATCGCGTACGGCATCGACGAGGAGCCGGACGCCGCGGTCTCGCTGCCGCTCGGGGCCGGCCGGCTCACCGCCGGGTGGCTGCCGGGCGATCCGCCGGACCCGGCTGAGGTGAAGACGCTGCGCCGCCATGTCCGGGCCAGGATCGCCCGGAGCGTCGGGGAGTTCACCCGCCTCGGCCGCCCGGACCATGTCGTGGCCACGTCCAAGACCTTCAAGCAGCTCGCCAGGATCGCCGGCGCCGCACGCTCCACCGAAGGCCTGTACGTGCAGCGCACCCTCACCCGCAAATCTCTGGAGGAGTGGGTGCCGAAGCTGGCGGCGATGACGGCCGAGCAGCGCGTCGGCCTGCCCGGCGTCTCCGAGGGCCGGGCCGCGCAGCTGCTCGCCGGGGCGCTGGTCGCGGAGGGCGCCATGGACCTGTTCGGGGTCGAGGAGCTGGAGATCTGCCCCTGGGCGCTGCGCGAGGGCGTCATCCTGCGCCGCCTGGACCACCTGCCGACGGAGGAGCCGGACGCCCTGGGCGGCTGAGCGCGCCCTGCTGGGCTTGCCGGTGTCGCGGGCGGCTGAGCGCGCCCGGCCGGGCGTCGCCGGGCGGCCGGAAACCGGCCATGGCCCTGCTCACTTTCCGCCGGGAACTCTCGGCGGGGCGTACCACTGCCCGTACGCTGTCCCAGTGGCAGAACCAGTGGTGCGCATCCCGGATGCGAAGGTCGCCCTGTCGACGGCTTCCGTCTACCCGGAGTCGACGGCGACGGCCTTCGAGATCGCCGCGCGCCTCGGTTACGACGGTGTCGAGGTCATGGTGTGGACCGACCCCGTCAGCCAGGACATCGAGGCCCTGCGGCGGCTCTCCGACTACCACCAGGTGCCGATCCTCGCCGTCCACGCGCCCTGTCTGCTGATCACCCAGCGCGTCTGGTCCACCGATCCGTGGGTGAAGCTCCAGCGGGCCCGCGCCGCGGCGGAGAAGCTCGGGGCGACGACCGTGGTCGTCCATCCGCCGTTCCGTTGGCAGCGCAATTACGCGCGTGACTTCGTCACCGGGATCTGGCGCATGGCGGACGAGACCGATGTGCGGTTCGCCGTGGAGAACATGTACCCCTGGCGGTACCGGGACCGCGAGATGCTCGCGTACGCCCCCGACTGGGACGTCACCAACGACGACTACCGCCACTTCACAGTGGACCTCTCGCACACTGCGACGGCCCGCACGGACGGCATGGCGATGGTCGACCGGATGGGCGACCGGCTCGCCCACATCCACCTCGCCGACGGCAAGGGCTCCAACAAGGACGAGCACCTGGTGCCCGGCCGCGGCGACCAGCCCTGTGCCGAACTCCTGGAGCACCTGGCCCGCACCGGCTTCGACGGCCATGTCGTCATCGAGGTCAACACCCGCCGGGCCATGTCCACCGCCGAACGCGAGGCCGATCTGGCGGAGGCGCTGGCCTTCACCCGGCTCCACCTGGCGTCGTCCCCGACCCGGGCACCGCGCCAGTGACGGGCGACACCCCCGTGGACCCCGCCGACTCCACCGACTCCACGGACGGCGCCGACGACGGCCCCACGGACCCCACCGGCCCCACACCCCCCAAGCGCCGCGGCCGCCCCTCCCGTACCGCCGAGACCACCGGCCCCGACGCGCGCACCCGCATCCTGGAGGCGGCCCGCAACGAATTCGCGGAGCGCGGCTACGACAAGACGTCGGTCCGGGGCATCGCCAAGGCGGCGGGCGTCGACTCCGCCCTGGTCCACCACTACTTCGGCACGAAGGACGAGGTCTTCGCGGCCGCCATCGAGCTGTCCTTCGAGCCGGCCCTGGAGATCCCGGCCGTCCTCGGCGAAGGCACGGACGGGCTGGGGGAGCGGCTGGCCCGCTACTTCATCGCCGTGTGGGAGAACCCGGCGTCCAGGGCCCCGCTGCTGGCCATCATGCGATCCGCCCTGACCCATGAGGCGGCCGCGAAGGTCCTGCGGGGATTCGTGCTGCGCCGGCTCCTGGAACGGGTCGCGGAGGCACTGGACGTACCGGACGCCACGTTCCGCGCGGAGCTGGCGGCCTCGCAGATGCTCGGGATCGTGATGCTCCGCTATGTGATCCGGGCGGAACCGCTGGCTTCGGCCGACCCCGAGGAGATCATCGCGATGGTCGCCCCGACGCTCCAGCGCTATCTGACGGAGTCCTGAACCCGCACGGGCACCCCGCCCACTCACCGAGCACTTCGTCCCGCATTTCGGACACTGTGTCCAGATCTTGGAGCCGGAGGCGTACGCTCGTAGGCAGTCTTAAACGTCGAAGGAGCGAGAGACGATGCCCCAGCTGAGGTCCCGCACTGTCACCCACGGCCGCAACATGGCGGGCGCCCGCGCCCTTATGCGGGCCTCGGGCGTAGCGAGCGAGGACATCGGCAAGCCGATCATCGCGGTCGCCAACTCCTTCACCGAGTTCGTCCCCGGCCACACCCACCTGGCCCCGGTCGGCCGGATCGTCTCCGACGCCATCAAGGCCGCGGGCGCCGTGCCCCGCGAGTTCAACACCATCGCCGTCGACGACGGCATCGCGATGGGCCACGGCGGGATGCTCTACAGCCTCCCCTCCCGCGACCTGATCGCCGACTCCGTCGAGTACATGGCCGAGGCGCACTGCGCGGACGCGCTGATCTGCATCTCCAACTGCGACAAGATCACCCCCGGCATGCTGATGGCCGCGATGCGCCTCAACATCCCGACGGTCTTCGTCTCCGGCGGCCCGATGGAGGCCGGCAAGGCCACCCTGGTCGACGGCACGGTCCGCAAGCTCGACCTGGTCAACGCGATCAGTGACGCCGTCGACGAGAGCATCTCGGACGAGGACATCCTCCGTATCGAGGAGAACGCCTGTCCCACCTGCGGCAGCTGTTCCGGCATGTTCACCGCCAACTCGATGAACTGCCTGACCGAGGCCCTCGGCCTCTCCCTCCCCGGCAACGGCTCCGTCCTCGCCACGCACACCGCCCGCAAGGCGCTGTACGAGGAGGCTGGCCGCACGGTCGTCGAGATCACCAGGCGCTACTACGAGCAGGACGACGCGACGGTCCTGCCCCGCTCCATCGGCACCCGCGCCGCGTTCGACAACGCGATGGCGCTGGACATCGCGATGGGCGGCTCCACCAACACGATCCTGCACCTGC
Organism: Streptomyces sp. NPDC001933; assembly: GCF_042890955.1. Lineage (NCBI taxonomy): Bacteria > Bacillati > Actinomycetota > Actinomycetes > Kitasatosporales > Streptomycetaceae > Streptomyces > Streptomyces sp. NPDC001933. Next base: position 251,883 of record NZ_JBIASS010000014.1, read on the forward strand.
TCGCCGCGGCGCAGGAGGCCGAGCTGTCCTACGACCTCGCCGACATCGACGCGGTCTCGCGCCGCGTCCCCTGCCTGTCGAAGGTCGCCCCCAACGTGGCCCCCGGCGGCACGTACTACATGGAGGACGTCCACCGGGCCGGCGGCATCCCCGCCCTCCTCGGCGAGCTGCACCGCGCCGGCCTGCTCGACGAGGACGTGCACTCGGTCCACTCCGACTCCCTCGCCCAGTGGCTGAAGGACTGGGACATCCGCGGCGGCTCCCCGTCCCCGGAGGCCGTCGAGCTCTGGCACGCGGCCCCCGGATGCGTCCGTTCCGCGACCGCCTTCTCGCAGTCGGAGCGCTGGGAGACCCTCGACCTGGACGCGGCCGGCGGCTGCATCCGCGACCTGGCGCACGCCTACTCCAAGGACGGCGGCCTCGCGGTCCTCAAGGGGAACCTCGCCGAGGACGGCTGTGTCGTGAAGACGGCGGGCGTCGACGAGTCGATCTGGACCTTCGAGGGCCCGGCGGTCGTCTGCGAGTCGCAGGACGAGGCCGTCGACAAGATCCTCCGCAAGGAGATCAAGGAGGGCGACGTCGTCGTCATCCGTTACGAGGGTCCGCGCGGCGGCCCCGGCATGCAGGAGATGCTCTACCCGACCTCCTTCCTCAAGGGCCGCGGCCTCGGCAAGAGCTGCGCCCTGGTGACCGACGGCCGCTTCTCCGGCGGTACGTCGGGCCTGTCCATCGGCCACGCGTCGCCGGAGGCCGCGTCGGGCGGCACGATCGCGCTGGTCGAGGACGGCGACCGGATCAGGATCGACATCCCGAACCGTTCGATCGAGCTCCTCGTCCCCGAGGCCGAGCTGGCCACCCGCCGCGAGGCGCTGAACGGCGTGTACGCGCCGAAGAACCGCGAGCGCAAGGTCTCGGCCGCGCTGCGCGCCTACGCGGCGATGGCGACGAGCGCGGACCGGGGCGCGGTGCGCGACGTGTCCAAGCTGGGCTGACCGGCCCGCCGGCCGACGGACCACCGGACCCCGCCCGCTCTCACCAGCGGGCGGGGTCCTGCCCGTCCACGGCGAACACGGACCCGTCGGGCGCGGTCCCGAAGACGGTCCGCCCGGCGGCGACCGGGGCGGGCAGCGCCGAGGAGTACGTGAGCCTGCCGTTCCGCAGCCGTGGGCCCGTCTGGCCCAGCAGCTTCCCGTGCTCGGTGTCCACGGCCAGCAGCCGTCCGTCCGCCGCCGAGAAGTACAGCCGGTCCCCGGCTGCGAGGACGGGAGCGGAGGTCCGCCCGGCACCGGTCTCCAGCTGCCAGCGCACCGTCTTTCCGCCCTCGGCCGGGCGGGTGTCGACGGCGACCAGCGTCCCGCCGTGCGCCAGCAGGTAGGCGGTGTCCCCGCCCAGTACGACCTCCGGCTCGTTCATCCGGAACGGCAGCGCCATCCGTACGGCGTTGTGCGCCCCCGGTTCGTAGCGGACGAGCCCGACGGTCTGGGCGTCCCCGTTCATGGCCGTCATGACGAGAGCACCGTCCGAGGTCCCCACCGGGGTCAGCATCCCGTCCAGCCGCCGCTGCCACGACGTGCGCCCCGTCGCGGCGTGGACGGCGGAGACCAGCGTGGTCGATCCGTAGGCCGAGTGCTCGAACGCGTAGGCCAGCCCGGTGCGGGCGTCGTACAGCGCGTAGTCCGGGCGCTGGTGCCCGGCGAGCCGATGCCGCCAGAGGGACACCCCGGTCGCGGAGTCGAGCGCCTCGGTGGTGCCGTCCTCGGCGACCAGCAGCAGCGCGTCACCCGCGTCGAAGGGGGTGCCCAGGTACGGGGAGAGCTCCGCGGCCCAGACCTGTTCGCCCTTGGCGGGGTCGTACGCCCGGAGCTTCCCGCCCGGTACCGCCGTGTGCACCAGACCGCCGGAGACCGACACCACGCCGACCGCCGGCGCGTCGGCCTCGGCGCCGCGCGACCACAGCACCCGGCCGTCCGCGGGATCCAGCCGGGAGACACCGATGCCGTCCGCCGCGCAGTACAGCGCGGGCGGACCGGACGCCTCCGCCCCGGCGCCGTCCGCCGGGGAACAGGCTGGGGTCGCCTTGCCGGTGGTCCGCAGGGCCGTCCGCCACGGGGCGAGCTCCTGCGCCGAGTCCTTCGTCCCGCCCGTACCGCCCGACTCACCGGCCCCGCCGGAATCGACGCCCGTGCCGACGGCCCACACCCCGCCGGCCCCCATGACCAGCAGCGCCGCGGTGGCCGCCAGCCACCGCCGCTTGCCGCTTCCGGCAGCCGCCTTACTGCCCCGCGCCGCCGAGCCCTCGCCCACGTGCGTGTCCGCTTCCGCGCCGGAAGAGGCGTCGGCCCCGGTCTGCGGTACGGGCGCCGGACCGGTGACCGGCCGCCGCTGCGACGGTATGAACGCGGCGGCCTCGTACGAGGGCGGACGCAGCGTCGTCATGATCTCGTCCGGGGTGGGCCGCCCGGCGGGGTCCTTCGTCAGGCACTGCCCGATCAGCGGGGCCAGGTCCGCCGGCACCCCCGCCAGATCGGCCTCGTCGTGCACCACCTGGTAGGCCACGATGTACGGGCTGTCCGAGTCGAAGGGCCCCCGGCCGGTCGCCGCGTGGACGAGCACGGCCCCCAGGGCGAACACATCGGCGGCGGGCCCGACCTCACGCGGTCGCTGGAACTGCTCGGGCGCCATGTAGGGCGGCGAGCCGATCAGCTTGCCCGTCTCGGTGCGCAGATCGCTGTCGTACGGGCGGGAGATCCCGAAGTCGATGACCTTGGGCCCGGAGTCGGAGAGCAGTACGTTGCTCGGCTTCAGGTCACGGTGGATGACACCGGCCCGGTGGATGTCCCGCAGCGCCTCGGCGAGCCCGGCCGTCAGTCTGCGCAGCCCGGCCGGGGCCATCGGCCCGTTCCGCTTCACCTGGTCGGCGAGCGTGGGGCCGGGCACGTACAGGGTGGCCATCCAGGGCCGTGCGGCGTCCGGATCGGCATCGACGACCGGCGCGGTGAAGGCGCCGCTGACCCGCCGGGCCGCCCCGACCTCCTGCCGGAAACGCGCCCTGAACTCCGGGTTCGCCGCGTACTGCTCGTGCACCACCTTGACGGCGAGCTGCAGTCCGGAGGCGGAGCGGGCCAGGTGCACGACCCCCATGCCGCCCGCGCCGAGACGTGCCTCAAGACGGTACTGCCCGGCGTACTCCGGATGCTCCGCTTCCGGATTGGCGCCGGTACCTCGCAGCGGCGGCATCGCCCACCCCCGTGTGTTCGTCCGCAAGCGCGACGCACGGAGCCTAGTCGATGGTGCGTGCGATCCGGACGGGGCTTAGTAGCCTGCGCGTCGTACACACCGACTCTCAACGGGGGAGGGCCTCATGGCCATGGACGAGCACACCGACATCACGACCGCCGCCACCACCGACGCCGCGGCCGACGTCACCGAGGACGTGGCGGCGCTCGCCGGTTCCGACGACGTCACCAGGTACCCGATCGCGCCCGGCTACCGCGTCAACGTCCGCACCGGACCGGGCACCCAGTACGGGATCGTCAGGACCCTCCCGTACGGGATGAAGGTCCCGGTCTACTGCCAGAAGCCGGGGGAGCGGGTCACCGGCCCGTACGGCACCTCGAACCTCTGGGACAACATCGCCAACGGCCAGTTCGTGGCGGACGCCTACGTCCACACGGGCAGCGACGGCTACATCGCACCGCGCTGCGACTGAACGGGGCGGTGCCCGGCGCGTCCGGGGCCGCGACCGCCCGGGGATAATCGGCTTCGTGAGCGAGAACAGCGAAGCCCCCGGCTCCAGCACGCCCGGCCCGCAGCCCGAGCCCCTGCGCTTCTTCGGTACGACCTGGGTCGACCACGGCGGGGGCTACGGGCTGCGACGCGTCGGGGCGGCGGTCGGCTCGCTGGCCGCCGCGGTCGCCGCCTGCTTCGTGCTCCGGTTCGCCTACCAGGGGCTCGAGATCGCCGACGTCGGCAGCTTCGTCGGCATCCTGGTCGTGCTGATGTTCGCCATCTGCAGCGCCATCGCCTTCCGCAAGACCTGGGAAGGGTTCAGCCGCCGCCCCGCCGACCCGGCGCGCGAGGCCAATCTGCGCGGTCTCAAGACGATCGGCTTCGTCGGCTCGCTGATCGCGTACTTCCTCCGTACCTTCCGCGAGGCGCCGGGCGAGCAGCTGCACCGCACGGAGTACGAGACGGCCCTGGCCCGTTATGAGAAGCGCCGCACGGCCCGCACCGGGAACCCGGCGGCCCGCAAGAACACCAAGGGCAAGCGCCCCAAGCGCAAGTAGGCACCCCGGCTCCGCCCCGATGGCGCGTGAGCCCGCGCCCGCTCGCCGGCCCGGTGCGTGAGCCCGCGCCCGCTCGCCGGCCCGGTGAAAAAACCGGCGCACGCCCCCGGTGCGAGCCACGATGAACCCATGGTTCCCGCCGATTCCCACCGCCCCGCACCCGCATCCGCCCCCACCTCCTCACCGCCGGCCACCCCGGCCCCGCCCCGCGCGCTCTCCTTCGACCGGGCCGCCGCCCAGTACGCCGCGGCCCGCCCCGGCTACCCGCCCACGCTCTTCGACGCGGTCGAGGAACTGGCCCACCGCCCCCTGCAGGGCGCCCGCACCGTCGACATCGGCGCCGGCACGGGCATCTCCACCCGGCTCCTCCACGAACGCGGCGCCCGGGTCACCGCCGTCGAACCGGGCGCCGGCATGGCGGCGGAGCTCCACCGCTCGCTCCCGCACCTGCCGGTCGTACGCGGCGACGGCAACCGCCTCCCCCTCGCCACCGCATCGGCCGACCTGATCACGTACGCCCAGTCCTGGCACTGGACGGACCCGGCCCTCGCCGCCCCCGAGGCGTTGCGCGTCCTTCGCCCCGGCGGCGCCCTCGCCCTCTGGTGGAACGTCTCCGACCACTCCGTCCCGTGGATCGCCGAGCAGGACGCCCGGCTGCGCCGCTTCTTCGGCGCCGGCGACTCCGCCCACGGTTCGGCCGTCCGCTCCCGCGACCTGCCGTCCGGGCTCGACTTCGCGCACCGCCGGCTGCCCTGGACCCGGCGGGTGCCCCTCGACACCCACCTCGCCAACCTCGGCAGCCACTCCGCCTTCCTCGTCCTCGGCGCGGACCCCACGCGACGCTTCCTCACCGAGGAGGGCGCCCGGCTCGCGGAACTCTTCCCGGACGGCACGGTCGAGGAGAGCTACGCGGTCGACCTGAGCGTGGCCGTCGTCCCCGGCACCACCTCTTGACGGGCAGACACCCCGGGACCATATTCATCACATGATGAATAACCGGGGTGCCGCCATCGAGGCCCACGGCCTCACGGTCGTACGAGGCGACCGCACGGTCCTGCGCTCCATCGACTTCACCGTCGAACCCGGCAGGATCACCGGCCTCCTCGGCCCCTCCGGCTGCGGGAAATCGACCCTGATGCGGTCCGTCGTGGGCACCCAGGCCAAGGTCACCGGCACTCTCGACGTGCTCGGCAGCCCCGCGGGCCACCCCGCGCTCCGCCCGCGCATCGGATACGTCACCCAGGACCCGTCCGTCTACACCGACCTGACCGTCCGGCAGAACCTGGACTACTTCGCGGCGATCCTCCTGCCAGGCCGCCGACAGCGCGACGCCCGCCGCGCCGCCGTCACCCGCGCCATCACCGAGGTCGACCTGACCAGCCACGCCGACGCCCTCGCCGGCACCCTCTCCGGCGGCCAGCTCGCCCGCGCCTCCCTCGCCGTGGCCCTGCTCGGCACCCCGGAACTCCTGGTCCTCGACGAACCCACCGTGGGCCTGGACCCCGTACTCCGCCGCGACCTGTGGAACCTCTTCCACCGCCTCGCCGCCGACCGCGGCACCACGCTCCTCGTCTCCTCGCACGTCATGGACGAGGCCGAACGCTGCCACCGCCTGCTCCTCATGCGCGAGGGCGAGATCCTCGCCGACGGCACCCCCGAGGCGCTGCGCACCGCCGCCCGCGCGGACACCGTCGAAGCGGCGTTCCTCCACCTGGTCGACCAGGCCGCCACCCGTCAGGAGCCCGCCCGATGAGCACGACACCGACACCGCCCCCGGCACCGCCCCCGGCGACCGGCACCCCGCTCCTGAGCCCGGCCCGCACCCTGGCCACCGCCGCCCGGGTCCTGCGCCAGCTGAGCCACGACGCCCGCACCGTCGCCCTGCTGCTCCTGGTTCCGGTCGTGCTGATCAGCCTGCTCCGGTACGTGTTCGACGGCAGCCCCCGCACCTTCGACGCCATCGGCGCCTCGCTCCTCGGCATCTTCCCGCTGATCACGATGTTCCTGGTGACCTCGATCGCCACCCTGCGCGAACGCACCTCGGGCACCCTCGAACGCCTCCTCGCGATGCCGCTCGGCAAGGGCGACCTGATCGCCGGCTACGCCCTCGCGTTCGGCGCCGTGGCGATCGTCCAGTCGCTCCTGGCCACCGCGGTCTCGGTCTGGGCGCTGGGCCTGGACGTCACCGGCTCGCCGTGGCTGCTGCTCCTGGTCGCCCTGCTCGACGCGCTGCTCGGCACGGCACTGGGCCTGTTCGTCTCCGCCTTCGCCGCTTCCGAGTTCCAGGCCGTCCAGTTCATGCCCGCCGTGATCTTCCCGCAGCTCCTGCTCTGCGGACTGTTCATCGCCCGCGACCGGATGGCCCCCTTCCTCGAAGCGATCTCGAACGTGCTGCCCATGTCGTACGCGGTCGACGGCATGAACCAGGTCCTCGGCCACACCGACATCACCGGCGACTTCGTCCGCGACGTACTGGTCGTGGCGGGCTGCGCCCTCCTCGTCCTCGCCCTCGGCGCCGCCACCCTCCGTCGCCGCACCGCCTGACGGGCCGGTGCGAGGATGACGGACACGAGCACCGAGCACCGAGATCCGTCAGCACAGCCCGGAGGGTGAACCACATGACCCAGACAGTCGCAGTACTCGGCACCGGCAAGATCGGCGAGGCCCTGCTCAGCGGCATGATCCGGGCGGGCTGGCGCCCGGCGAACCTGCTGGTCACCACGCGCCGCTCCGAGCGCGCCGAGGAACTCCACAACCGCTACGGCGTCGACTCCGTCAGCAACGCCGAGGCCGCCAAGCGCGCCGACATCCTCATCCTCGCGGTCAAGCCCCAGGACATGGGCCGGCTCCTCGACGAGCTCTCCGGGCACATCACCCCCGACCGCCTGGTCATCAGCGCCGCCGCGGGCATCACGACCGCCTTCATCGAGGACCGCCTCGCCGCGGGCACCCCGGTCGTGCGCGTCATGCCGAACACCCCCGTCCTCGTCGACGAGGGCATGTCCGTCATCTCGGCCGGCAGCCACGCCACCACCGACCACCTCGCCGCAGCGGAGGCGATCTTCGGCGGCGTCGGCAAGACCCTCCGCGTCCCCGAGTCCCAGCAGGACGCGGCAACCGCCCTGTCCGGATCGGGCCCCGCGTACTTCTACTTCCTCGTCGAGGCGATGACCGACGCCGGCATCCTGCTCGGCCTGCCCCGCGCCCAGGCCCACGACCTGATCGTCCAGGCCGCCATCGGCGCCGCCGTGATGCTCCGCGACAGCGGCGAACACCCCGTCAAGCTGCGCGAAGCCGTCACCAGCCCGGCCGGCACCACCATCAGCGCCATCCGCGAACTGGAGAACCACGGCGTGCGGGCCGCCCTCATCGCCGCCCTCGAAGCCGCCCGCGACCGCAGCCGCGAACTCGCCTCCGGCAACGGCTGACCTACACCGCGGCAGCGATCAGCTCCGCGCTGCGCACCACCTTCGCGAAGCCACCGCCGTGCAACGACACGGCGGTGGCCCGCGCCAGCTGGTCCGCGCTCTGCGTCCACCCCCACGGCCCGGTCAGATCGAAGGTGTGCGTCGCGTCCAGCGGTACGAACACCTCGTACCCGAGGTTCCCGCCCATCCGCGCCGTGGTCTCGACGCACATGTTGGTCTGGATCCCGACCACCACGAGCTGCCGGATCCCGCTCCGCTCCAGCCACTCGGCGAGATCGGGCGTCCCGTAGAAGGCGGAGTTCACGCTCTTCGTCAGCAACAGCTCGGGCCCACCGCCCTTCCCGCGCCGCTCCTCCACGTACCCCTTGAAGTCGTTCCCCGGCTGCCCCACCCGCAACGGCGAGTCCGGCTTGGGCGAGTCATGCCGTACGAACACCACCGGCCGCCCGCTCGACTGCCAGGCATCGATCAGCCCCGCGATGTTCCGGTCCGCCTCCGGGTTGTTCCGAGGCCCCCAGTACGACTCCTCCTCGAAGCCGTTCTGTACGTCAATCACGATCAGTGCCGCGTTCTCTGCGATCTCCATGCGAACGATCCTGCCGCCCGGCACCGCCCTGCCCCAGAGGGCAGAAAGCCATCGACCGATGGTTTACTGCCACGATGGCGCCCCCCTCCGAACCCACCCGCATCGCGCTCGTCTCCTTCCCCGGCGTACGCGCCTTCGACGTCTCGGTCATCACGGAGGTCTGGGGCGTCGACCGCACCGACCGCGGCGTCCCGCCCTTCGAGCTGCGCCGCACCGCCGCCGAACCGGCCCCCATCGCTCTGCGCGGCGGTCTCTCCCTCACCCCGGACCGCACCCTCGCCTGGCTCGCCCGCGCCGACCTGATCGTCGTCCCCGGCCTCGACGACCACCTGATCCCGGCCCCCGCCCCGGTCCTGGAGGCCCTCCGCCGCGCCCACGCCCGGGCCACCCCGATCGCGTCCCTGTGCGGCGGCGCCTTCCCGCTCGCCCAGGCCGGCCTCCTGGACGGCCGCCGAGTGGTCACCCACTGGCACCTCACCGACAACCTCCGCGCCACCTACCCCCATGTGAAGGTGACCCAGGACGCCCTCTTCCTCCACGACGACAACATCTGGACGTCAGCGGGCACCGCGGCCGGCATCGACCTCTGCCTCCAACTCGTACGCACGATGCACGGGGCCGAGATCGCGGCCACGATCGCCCGTTCGATGGTCACGGCCCCGTTCCGCACCGGCACCCAGGCCCAGTTCATCGAGCACCCCACCCCCCGCGCCGACCGCGACGCCGACACCCTCGCCGCAGTACGCGCCTTCGCCCTGGCCCATCTGGCGGAACCGCACACGGTCGCTTCCCTCGCCACCCGCGCCGGAATGTCCCCCCGCTCCTTCGCCCGCCGCTTCCAGGCCACCACCGGCACGACCCCGCTGCGCTGGCTGATCACCCAGCGCATCGCCGCAGCCCAGAAGCTCCTGGAACGCACCGACCTCCCCCTCCCCGAGGTGGCCCGCCGCACCGGCTTCGGCAGCGAGATCACCATGCGCCAGCACTTCGCCACCCACGTATCCACCAGCCCCCGCGACTACCGCCTGGCCTTCCACCGGCAACCGGACCCAGCCCGGGGTTGACACGCCCTGCCCGCATCCGTAGTGTGCTCCGAGTTGTCCGACGTGAGCGCCGACTCCGGTCGGTCCCCGGACAGCCATCCCGCAGTAACCACATCTGACCAGCGACATCCGTCGCCGGACTTTCTGTGCGCATTTGCGGAATGAGGAATCCACGTTCGAAGGAGCGTGACCCCCGATTAGCGTCGGGGCCCAGGATTCCGCTAAAGTCTCACTCGTCGGAACGGCCCAACGGCCGGGAAGACAAACCCCGCTGACTGGGAATCAGGCCCGAAAGGATCTGGTAGAGTCGGACTCGCCGGAAAGGGAAACGCGAAAGCGAAGAACTGGAAAGCGAAAAGCAGGATCCCGCTTCGACCGGGAATCGGACACGAAAGAG
>NZ_JBIASS010000015.1:0-97058 GCF_042890955.1 Streptomyces sp. NPDC001933
GCCACACCCTTGAGCCTGCCGCCCGACGCAGCACCCGATCCGGCAATCGTCGAGGCAACATGCGTGCCATGACCGTGATGATCGACCGCATCGGGGTCATCGGTGAAGTTCTGCGCCTTCTTCACCCGCCCCGCCACATCCGGGTGGCCGGGATCGATACCGGTGTCGAGGACGGCCACCTTCATGCCGGTGCCGTCATAGCCGGCCGCCCACGCCTCCGGAGCACCGATCTGCCGCACACTCTGGTCCAGAGCGACATGCACCGGCTTGTCGAGCCAGAGCTTCTTGATCCCACCGGAAAGCCTCGGTGCCCTCCCCGCAGCGGCGCTGTCGTCATCGACCGCCTCCCAGAACGTCACCGCCTTCCTCTTGCCCGCGTGCAGCACCACCGCGTTCGCACTGGGCAGCTCGTCCATCTTCACCGAACCGGCCGGCGCAGCCTTCCCCAGCGCCTTACCAGCCCTGCCCGGCACACCCCCGTAAGTCGCGATCAGCGGCACGGCAGGACGGTGCGCGTCGTCGTACCCGTACTCGACCAGCCTGGTGACATTGAACAGCTCGCGGTCGAGCTCATTCGCGGCAAGGTACGGCTGCGCCTTCTCCGGGATGACATAGACCTCGTCACCCACCTTCAGGGTGGTGAACACCACCGGGGTGCCGTCGGCCGCAGGCTCGACCGTCGCAGCCTGCAAGCCGTTCGCATGGCGCTCCAGCGTCACCACCTCACCCGTGACGAGGGTGAGCTTGTGTGTGGCGACGACGGGGCTGTTCTGGTGCGGCCGGGCGGCCTTGGCTGTCGGCGGCTCGGCGGCGGTGGCAGCAGGGAGGGTGCCGAGCGTGCCGGCCACACAGGCCGCGGTGAGAATCCCCAGGGCGGTCCGCACTGGACGACGTGTCAGCCAGAAGGACACGGGGGCGGTCGGGCTGGCTGAGGATCTGTTCGGCCCAGTCGGTTGTGACTGTCTCATTGAGGCGATGACCTTCTCTGAGGGGGAACAAGGGCGCACGAAAGCCACGCGGTCACGGGAGTTCGGAGCCGCGTCGGATCACCGCGTCGAACATGGCGGGTGGTTGTGCCGGCCCTCCTGGGATGCCTTTCCATTCGGGTTCGCCGTGAGAATGACACGGTGGATGCATGAGCTTCTCCTGCTCTTCGTGAGAGCGAAGTACTTGCTGCATTCGGCAGATACTTTCGAGCTCTGCACGGACCGAGACAACCGATCGGCAGTGGCGGATTTCCTCCATGTCGCAGACCCGCCACGAAACTCGACCGGGAGACCGGCAGAGGAACGCCAAAACACCGGCGGGAAAAGATAATTGCCGAAGTTCCGTCCGGGAACGTGGAGCGGATCCCCTCTTCAAATCCGCTCAGGAACGGGGACAGTCCGGGATCCTGGAGAACGGTCTCTACTCGTGAACCGAGGGCGACCACCCTGCCCCCGATTTCGCCGCAGGACCGGACGGCCCCTTGCGGAGCGGTGGGCAGCATGTCTGAGACGCCCAGGCGCTCCGCCAGGACCTTGGTGGCCCCTTCACCCGCGTGAGTAGGAATTTCACCTGTCCCTTTGCGGATTTCGGCGCGGGCCGGGTGAAGACCTTCCGCTCCGCTCGCGTGAGGGGCTCCAGGACCTTGCCGCGGTGCGGGGCCGGATGCTGCTGCTCGTGATCGCTCATGCGGGCAGTCAGTCACGGAACTTCTGTGGAAACAGAGGAGAGCATGTCGGCAGGCGGTGAGGGCGGTCGGTGTCCGTCCGTACGGTGGGAGGCATGACGACGTCTGGGTGCTGCTGTGCCTGGGAACCAGGAGGTTGCCGCGCACGATGACCCCGGCATCAGGTACGCGACAGCTATACGTACGAGGTCGGCCTCCTGGCGAACCGCAACAGCCCTGCGCTCGGTGGAGCCTGACGAATACCGGGTCTGGGGGCACGCCCCTGTGCGAAGAGGCACCGGCCGGAGCGCCGGTGCTGACGCTGGTGCAGGCGCTGATGCAGCCGGGTGTCCGGCTGTGCGGCGCTGCCGCCGAGCTCACCCGGGTCCTCCGCGGCTTCGACTGCGGTTTCGAGGACGGCGAGTAGGCCCGCTCTCACCTGTCCCAGGGGCGCGACCAGCGCAAGGCCGGCGGCACCCCGCTGGGCTCGCATCAACTTCGCCGCCGCCGACTGCGCGGCCTCTCCGCTGAGGGCCGAGTGCACCACGGCCAACGGCAAGCGTGGCCGAAGCCTGCCCCCTCCCGCCCTGCGGCACGGCCCGGAGATCACGTGTGGGCCCTCCGGATCCTCGACGGTTTTGGTGTACTCCGCCGGCAGAAGACGAATTCCACAGATTGATCACGACTCGATACGCGCCCCAGAAGCCGACGCTCATCACTACTACGGCGGCGCTGCGAACTGCTCGGGCGCCGCCGGGTGGTTTCCCAGCGGCGCCCGGGACTGGTGTCAATTGGCGGCTACGGGACTCTCCGCCGACTGGAGGTGGGCTGCCATGGCCGGGTCGCTGATCCCGTCCCTGCCGGATTCCACACGACCCGCGAATCGGCGCTTCAGCGATGAGCCGTCCATGGTGACGGTGAAGTCGTACCAGTGACCGCTCGGGTTCAGCGACCAGCGCCGCTGGATTTCCTTGCGGGGCGGCACATGGACCGTCCGGGGCCCAGCGAAGCGGTAGGCGTGGGGCTCGACGTGCAGCGTGACCGCCTTCGGTCCGGGATTGTGCACGGTGAGGAAGACGGAATTGCCGGGACGGTCGTACCGAACCTGGAGTTCGGGGCCGGCCTCGGGGGCTGTACTCCCGGTGAAGGAACGGAAGAAGCCGCCCGGACCGTGGACCTCGAGGTCGTACGCACCGGAATCGGTCACCATGGTGTCCCACACGTCGGTGAGGTGTTTCCCGGCCTCGACGGTGTAACGCCGCGGGATCCGGTCGAGGTGCAGCCTGTCGTACACGTGGAAGACGGCGCCCTTGTGACCCCTGTTGAGGAATCGGAGGGTGACCGTGCCCGCGCCGTGGTCGGTGGAGGCGTCGGTGTGGAGTTCGTACGGCAGCGCACGGGAGTAGCGCGTCCCGCGCTCCTGGAACAGCGGCTCCGGTGCCGTCGGAGCCTTCGGTGACGGCAGGGTGCGCTGGTGGGCGTCGGAGTCGGCCCAGTCGCTCTGGTCGGGAAGTTCCGGGAACCGCTGCTTGTTGGGGTGCTTGAAGTCGAACGCCGAGGTGAGGTCACCGGAGACGGCGCGGTGCCACGGGCTGATGGCGTCGATCCGGACACCGAAGCGCTGCTCGAGGAACATGCCGACCGAGGTGTGGTCGAACACCTCGGAGTCGACCCAGCCGCCCCGGCTCCACGGGGAGACGACGTAGAGCGGCACGCGCGGGCCCATGCCCCAAGGTCGGGTCGTCCCGGTGACCGTGTCGTCGGCCTTGAGCCACGACGACGGCTTGCCGGACGCGTCGAAGTACTCGCCGTCCACCGGGACCGTCGACTTGCCGGCGAGGGTGCCGTCGAGGTTGTACGACGGAACGGCCGGTGCGGGGACGTGGTCGAAGAGGCCGTCGTTCTCGTCGAAGGTGAGCAGGAAGACGGTCTTGCTCCACACCTCCGGGTTGGCGGTCAGCGCGTCCAGCACATCGGCGGTGAAGTTGCCGCCGTGCGTCGGGCTGGAACCCGCGCCGGGGTGCTCGGAGTTGGAAGCGGTCGTCAGCACCCAGGAGACCTGCGGCAGGGTGCCCTCGAGCACGTCCTGGCGGAGCCGGTCCAGGAAGTCGGGACCACCGGTCATGCCGTGCTCGTACACCGGCGTGCCCGGCTGGGCGTTGCGGAAGCTCTCGAACGCCAGGCAGCCGTTCATCGCACCGGTCCAGTTGTCGTTCATGTCCTGGTAGATGTGCCAGCTGATGCCGGCGTGCTCCAGCACGTCCGGGATGGTGTCCCAGGTGAACGCATTGCTCGCGTACTTGTAGGTCTGCGGCCACGCGTCCGGCACCCACTTGCCGGTGATCCAGCACCGGAGGTTGTTGGGCTCGGACTGGTCGGGGCCGGAGTTGACGCCCTGGCGGCCGAGTTCGGGGTTGAAGTTGGAACCCGACCAGAACGTGATGCGGTTGGGGTCGGTGCCGGTGGTGATGGAGCAGTGGTAGGAGTCGCAGATGGTGAACGCTTCGGCGAGGGCGAACTGGAAGGGGATGTCGTCGCGCCGGTAGTACCCCATGGAGTATTCGGTCTTGTACTTCGGCCAGTGGCCGAGCTTGCCCTGGTTCCACGCGGCCTGCGCGTCGGCGAAAGAGTGCGGCGTCGAAGGGATGAGCAGGGCGCTGGAGCGCTCGGGGTCGAGGTGGTACGGCGGGATCTCCCGCGCGCCGTCGGACTGGTACCAGACCGGCTTGCCGCTCTCGAGCGGGATCGGGAACCGGTCGCCGAAGCCGCGCACGCCGCGCATAGTGCCGAAGTAGTGGTTGAAGCCACGGTTCTCCTGCATCAGGATCACGACATGCTCGATGTCCTTGATGGTTCCCGTGCGGACGGTTGCGTCGACGGCAAGGGCCCGGCTGATGGATCCGGGGACCACGGACGCGGCGGCCGCCGCCCCCAGAGTCGTCGCCGACCTGCGGAGAAAGTCGCGTCGGCTGGTTGGTGAGGGCATGACATATTCCTTCGCTCGGCGGACAGGGCTGCGCCCGGACAAGGACCGTCTCCGGGAATCACGTCGACCTCCAGGGCCGTACGTTTCCCGTACGGTGACGGCCGCGGCCAGCACAACCTAGGAAGGCACGATGAACCCGGGCCGACCGCGCAGAAGATCTGCGTGAACAGCGCCGGACACGACGCCTGGCTCGCGGTGCGTGACCTGCGAAAAGGCGGCGGGGTGCGCAAGCACGGAGACCGGTTGGTGCTCGACTCGGTGCTCTACGTGCTGCGGCCGGGCCGCCAGTGGCGGATCGCGGAGGCGTACTTCGCTGAGCTGCAGGCGTCCGGGAATCCCGCCTCGACATTGCCGTCGTACGGGATGGACCTGCTGCGGTGGTGGCGGCTTCTGTGGGCTCTGGGCATCACCTGGGACCGCGCACCCCAGGCGGAGGGACGTGACTTCGCCCGGCGGATGCAGCTGGCCAACAAGCCGGTGCCGGTGCGCTGGCGCCACCGGCAGGCGGGCCGGGAGGCCGAGCGGCCACCCCCGCCGTGGCCGGCGCCCGGTACACCGAACCCGGTGACCCGCAAAGTACGCGGGAGCCTCCGGTGACCACAATCCGATGCACATCGACCTCGACGTGGAAGGCGATGCGGTTCAGGCGCTGGTGCCACCACTGAAGGCGCTTGTGGTTGACTCGGGGGACCGCGGCACGGTGGTGAGGCGGAACAGCGCCGCGCCCTGCGGGGTGGTCAGGTGCTCGATCAGATCCAGCAGGGTCTGGCGCAGGTCGGTGGCGAAATCGCCGGCGAGCCCGGGCGTCCCTCATCGCCCTGAGGGCGAGGACGGGCGAGGACACCCCCCGTGCCCCTCTCAGCGCCTGCTGCAGGCGGGATGGCCCTCGCCACGCAGACGGTTCGCGCGAGCACCAGCGCTCGTTTAAGGGTTGTCCCGGCACCTCGGGGTGATGACAAGGCCTGGCCCGCCCCGGCAAGCTCCGGCAGGACCAGGCCGTGCGACGGCTGGTGCCGGGCCCTAGGCTGCGACCATGACCGAGATCAAGACCCCGACGCCCCGCGACGCCTTTGAGCTGCTGCTGGCCGGTAACCAGCGCTTCGTCGCAGGCATCCCCGAGCATCCCAACCAGGACGCCACCCGCCGCACCGAGATCGCACCATCCCAACAGCCCTTCGCCGTGCTTTTCGGTTGCTCCGACTCCCGGCTGGCCGCAGAGATCATCTTCGACCGCGGCCTGGGAGACCTGTTCGTGGTGCGCACCGCAGGCCACGTCATGGGCCCGGAGGTGCTGGGGAGCATCGAGTACGGCGTGGACGTCCTGAGCTGCCCGCTGGTCGTGGTCCTCGGCCACGACTCGTGCGGCGCGGTAGGCGCAGCGTGCGCCGCCCTGGAGAACGGTATGACACCGGCCGGATACATCCGGGACGTCGTCGAGCGCGTGACCCCCAGCGTGCTCGCAGCACGGGCCGCCGGACAGGTTGAGCCCGAGGAGATCCTCGCCGAGCACGTGCGGCACACCGTCGACCTGCTACTGGACCGCTCCCGGGTACTCGCCGAGAAGGTCGCCGTCGGACAGGCCGCCGTGGTGGGCCTGTGCTACCGCCTGGCCGACGGCAGTGCACAACTCGTCGCCTCTCGCGGTCTCGATGCACAGGTCCCCGCCGCGTCCTGACAGTCCCGTCCGTATCTGCTCGGCGCGATCTCCCACGGTCGGAGGACCCCGTACGTATTCGTGGATGAGGCGCCCATCGGGTTCACCGCGTGCCCACAGAGCCGGCCGCTGACTGCGAGATGTGTCGGGCATGGTGAACGGTGGTCACCGACGGCTGGCGGCACAAACTGTGCCCGGTGTCCGCCAGACCGGTGGGCACTCAGCCGAGCCATCACGATCCGCCCTGCCTCCGTCTCCGGGAGCAGTAAAGGCACCGCACAGCCTCGGTGCTGGTCACGCGGAGGTCCGGGGCCCCGCGGCGCGGCGGAGCCGGTCGGCGATCGCCAGTCCCAGCCCCTCCTCCACCGGCAAGGAGGCGACGATGAGGTCGCACCCCCGCCGGTCGAGGTCGCGCAGGAACCCGTACAGCCCGCGCGCATAGGCGGCCATCGAACCGGGAACCGTCACCACGGCGTGCGCCTTCACCGGGACGCCGGTGAAGAAGGGGGGAAGAAGGACGCCCACCTGGTGCCCCAGCTCCTGCGCCAGCTCCGCTTCGGATACGACCTTCTCCGCCTCGACGAGCATGACCCGCGCACGCGGCGCGTAGTGCGACGGATGCTGGCCCGGCACGCGAACACTGCTCGTCGAGGGGACCGAGATCGGGCACCCCAGCACCGCTTCGAGGTCCTCGCGCGTCACCCCGCCGGGCCGAAGGATGCTCGGGGTGTCGCCCGTGGCGTCGACGATGGTCGACTCGACGCCGACCTCGCATGAGCCGCCGTCCAGCACGAAGTCGACGGCATCACCCAGCTCCGCACGGACATCGCTCGCGGTTGTGGGGCTGACCGAGCCGAAGCGGTTGGCGGACGGGGCCGTGACACCACCCCCGAAGGCCGACAGCAGCGCGAGTGCGACGGGGTGGTCGGGCACGCGCACGGCCACCGTCTGAAGGCCACCGGTCGCTTCGAGGGGCACCCGGTGACCGCGCCGCAGGACCAGCGTGAGCGGTCCCGGCCAGAAGCGTTCGGCCAGCAGGCGCGCCGTCGCCGGTACATCTTCGACCCAGTCGTCCAGCAGCTCCGCGCTGCCGATGTGGACGATGAGCGGGTGGGAGGGCGGACGTCCCTTGACCTGAAAGATGCGCGAGACAGCAGCAGGATCCTCGGCGTTGGCGCCCAGGCCGTAAACGGTTTCGGTCGGGAGGGCCACCAAGCCGCCGGCACGCAGTACACCTGCCGCCTTCTCGATCTCACTGGTACTTGCCGTCACCCTCGCAATTCTAGGAGCGTGGATCAGTAAACAACTCCTGGAATACCGCGCCTCGTGGTGGAGTGGGGCTTTCGGGCGCTGCTGTTGAAAAGGCGTGGCTGCCCGTCAGCCGTGATGCGACAATCAGTCCGCATCTTGATCCAAATCCGCGTCCCGGAGGTCCGCATGGACATCGCCTCGCTGCTGCCGATGACCACGCCCCGGTTGTCGCTGCGTCTGTTCACTCCCGGCGACGCCGACGACCTTTACGCCTACCAGAGCCTGCCGAGCGTGGCGCGCTACTTGTACCGGCCGGCGCACACGCGGGAGCGCAGCGAGCAGGTTGCGGCCGAGCGCGCGGCGCACTCGGTTTGGTGCGCCGACGGGGACAAGCTGGCGCTTGCTGTGTGCCGACGCGATGAGCCCGGCGTCCTTGGCGAGGTGACGCTCACCCTGGCCAATACCCACGCCGCCCAGGCCGAGATCGGCTGGACTCTCGACCCACGTCACCAGGGACACGGCTATGCGACCGAGGCGGCCGTGGCGCTGGCCGGGTTTGCCTTCGACAGGCTGGGCGTGCACCGGCTCTACGCACGGCTGGATGTGGAGAACACCGGTTCTGTGCGGGTCTGTGAGCGCCTCGGGATGCGTCGGGAGGCGCACCTGGTCGAGAACGACCTCGACGGGGATCGCTGGGGCAGCGAGTACATCTACGCGGCGCTGGCCGCGGACATTGGTGGTCAATCAGGCAGTTGAGCCCGACGCCGCCTCCTGTTCGTGATCTTCCATATGGAAGAGTCCTGGTACGTCCGGTGGGGATGGCCTGTTCGAGGTGGATACGGCGGCGGTGGTGGAGCCGCAGACCGCGCCGACGGTGCCGGTGAAGAAGACGTTCCGGGTGTTCGTCCCCCGATCAGATGATGTTGCTGCCGCCGTCGCTGGATGAGTGGTTGCCGCAGGACCATCTGGCGCGGTTCGTCGCCGAGTTGGTCGACGAGGTCCTGGACCTGGCCCCGATCCTGGGGCGGCCTATACCGAGAAGCGCGGGTTCCCGCCGTATGACCCGCGTCTGACGGTCCGGCTGCTGATCTACGGCTACACAACCGGGATGCGCTCGTCGCGGGCGAGGTGCCGTGGCTGTCGTCGCACGCCCACCAGGGACCACGGGACAGCCCTTAGGCGGTGCCGGGTCCGATCACGCCCATACACAGTCGGACGTTCAGCTCGGGTGACCCTTCCACGGTGAAGTAGTGGTCCCTCTTGTTGTGGGGGACTCGCTCGCAGTCACCCGAAGAGCTCCGGCCCTCGATACGGCTGATGACCACGAGGCCGGAGGGTCGGCACTGCTTCACGGTCCACGCCGTCCCCTCGGGTCCGCTGCCGACGCAATCGCCCCGGTCCGCGTTGTACGCGGCGCCGTCGCTGTGGCGGTACACCAGACAGACCGTCACGTCGGGATCGCGGGCGGAGTAGCGCCACTCGACGCGGTCGACGTAGTTGCACACGCTGCGGTCAGTGGTGTTGTCGAAAGCGCGCAGGACCTCGAACACGTCACCCCCACCGCACTTGGCCGGCTCGAAGTCCATGTCCTGCATGGTCCCGGTGTTGCGAAAGCAGTCGCCTCGAGATACGTCGACGAAGGCGTGGCCGGGTTCAGCCGGGTCACCGGACGGGCCGGCCTGGTGTGTGGCTCCGTCGCCGCCGGTACCGCCCCGGTCGGCCAGCGCGGTCGCGATCCACAAGGCGCCGAACATCACGACCGCTGCGAGGGCGAGGACGGCAAGCCGCACACGCCACGAACGCGAGGGTCGTGCACCTGGTTCCGGTTCTGGTTCCGGACTGTTCGTCGCTCCCGTCGTGAAGATCCGTGTCGGGTCGAGGTCGTGTGGTCCGGGAAGAACGGTGGTGGGTCCGGTCTCGGTGTAGCGGCGTAGTTCGGTGTGTTGTTGTCGGGTCAGCGTGTGGACGGCTTCGGGCCAGAGGGGCGGGGTCGGGGGTGGTGTGCCGATGGTGGTCAGGAGGGTTTGTGCGTCGGGTCGTCGGGCGGGGTCGCGGGCCAGGCAGGATTCGATGACGCACCGTAGTGCGGAGGGGATCCGGTCCAGGTCCGCGGCGGCCATCATGACGTTGAAGCGGGTCTGTTCGCTGGTTGTGCCCTGGAAGGGGTTGCGGCCGGTGGCTGCTGTCGCGAGCAGGGTTCCCAGGGAGAAGATGTCGCTGGCGGGGGTGAGGTCGGACATCCCCATTGCCTGTTCGGGCGACATGAACCCCGGATTGCCGATCACCATGCCGGTGCGAGTCACGGTGACGAGTTGGGTCCGGTCGGGTGCTCCGCCTGCCGGGCCGGCTGATCTGGCGATACCGAAATCGATCACCACGGGACCGTCATCGGCCAGCAGGACGTTGGCGGTTGACAGATCGCGATGGATGAACTGGGCTGCGTGGATATCGCGCAATGCGGTGGCGAGTCCCGCCGCGAGGTGCAGCACGGTACTCTCCGGCAGCGCCGCGGTCGTGGCCAGAACGCGGTGGAGAGTCGGCCCGTGATGGAACTCGTAAGCCAGCCACGGGACCCCGGCATCAGCGTCGGCGTTCACCACCCGGGCAGTACGGGGGCTGCGAACCCTTTGTGCGGCAACGGCCTCACGGCGCAAACGCTGCCGGAAGGTGCTGTCATAGGCCGCGAAAGCATCGCGCACGAGCTTGACCGCAACGAGGCCGCCAGCGGGATCGGAGGCCAGTAACACCCGGCCCATACCCCCCTCGCCCAGCACCGCACAGGTCCGGTACGGCCCGACCACGCGCGGATCAGACAGCGCCAGTTCCCACACAGACAGCCTCCCGCAGCAATCCTGATCGATTCAGTGAAACGTGCTATTCCACAGGGCCGACCATGTACAGCAACGTGTAGACCCCTGTGTCCTCCGTGGTTGGCTCCCCCTTCTTGTCCATCGGGGCAGCAGTGAGATCAACCTGCCATTTCTCGTTCACGAAACGGAAGAGGCCTCTTTCGTTCATGGCCTTACTGAGGCCTTTCTGGGTAAATCCGTTGGACTCGAACTCGCCGAGCGTGGCCGTCACTGCCTTCTTGGGCAAACCGATGACCTGCGCGCTGTGGATTTCGGCCTGAGTGGGTTCCGAGACCGCACTGATCTTGTATCCGAGAGGCAAGGGGATTTCCGGAGGCCACTCGTCGGGGATCTCGTCCTGTTTCTCCAGGTCCCCTTCCGACGCTTCGGCGGAGGGGGCTGAGGAATCAGCGCTGCTGCCGGCCCGGGCCGGGGCATCCTCCTGCTGATCGGAACAAGCGGTCAGCAGGGCCAAGGAGACAAGGCCGGCTGCGAGCGCGGCGCTGGGACGGAGCATGGGAGGCAGGTCCTTCCGTTGATGCGAGTGGGGGAAACGCAGGGTCAGTTGGCGACTGCCTCCGCCTTCTCCAGGGACTTGGCCAGCACCGGCATTCCGCCGGGCCAGCGGATCGACAGCACCGTCGGTGAGGCGGCCGAGGCAAACTCGTCGGTGCCGAACAGCTGAGCGATCCGCCCTGCCTCGAAGGCCGGCAGCGCGTTCAGTTCCTCGTCGGCCAGATCCCGTTCGGCCGA
This sequence comes from Streptomyces sp. NPDC001933, assembly GCF_042890955.1. Taxonomy (NCBI): domain Bacteria; kingdom Bacillati; phylum Actinomycetota; class Actinomycetes; order Kitasatosporales; family Streptomycetaceae; genus Streptomyces; species Streptomyces sp. NPDC001933. The sequence continues at coordinate 11,145 of NZ_JBIASS010000015.1, forward strand.
CTCGGATGTAGTGGAATACAGGACGATGACATCGGATTCGAGCCGGTCCAGATCCTCGTAGTCCAGGGTGTACATCATGCCGTCGCCGTCGGAATCCAGCTTGGCCACCGAGTCCGCCAGCCGCAGGCCCAACCCTTCGAGCACCCGGACGACCGGGCTGGCATCGGAGAAGACGTGGACCCTGCTCCGAGGTGGATCGTTGACGACCGCCGCGAAGGACAACCCGGTGAGCCCGTGCTGCTCACCGAGTTCAGCCAGCTGGGCGTCGGACTCCGCGAGCAACTCCTTGCCCTCCGTGGCCACGCCCAACGCTCTCGCGGTCGTGGCGACGACGCCCTCCCACGGTTCCACCGAGGCACCCACAGGGCGGGCCACGACCGGGGCGATCGCGCTGAGTTGCTCGTACTGCTCCTCGGTAAGGCCCGAGTACGGAGCGAGAATGAGGTCAGGGTCGGTCGCGGCGATCTGTTCCACGGGTAACGTCAAGCTCGCCGAGCCGCCCTCACTGAAGAGGACGGGGTCGTCGAGACCTTCGTCCTCGTAGGCTTGCGCGACCCAGGGCAGCATTCCCCTACCGGATTCGGACTCCTCCTCAACGATGCCGACCGGGAACGTGCCCAGCGCGATCGCGACCTCGGCAGCGCCCCAGCCCCAGGTGGCCACCCGTTGCGGCCTGGACCGGACAACCGTCTCCCCGTAGTCGTGCTTGATCCTGACGGGAAAGGCGTCGGCTGTGGCCGCGGCTGCGGTCGGCTTCTCCGGCGCTGCTTCACTGTCGTCACCGGTCGGCCAGGGGACAGCGACGGCTACGGCTACGGCTGCTACTGCGGCGGCCAGCACGTACAGGCCGGTGCGCCAATTCCTCCCGGGTGTCCCGGGCGCCTCGTCCGGGGACGGACTGGAACTGGCGCTCGGTTCCGCTCCCGTCGTGAAGATCCGTGTCGGGTCGAGGTCGTGTGGTCCGGGAAGGACGGTGGTGGGTCCGGTCTCGGTGTAGCGGCGTAGTTCGGTGTGTTGTTGTCGGGTCAGCGTGTGGACGGCTTCGGGCCAGAGGGGCGGGGTCGGGGGTGGTGCGCCGATGGTGGTCAGGAGGGTTTGTGCGTCGGGTCGTCGGGCGGGGTCGCGGGCCAGGCAGGATTCGATGACGCACCGTAGTGCGGAGGGGATCCGGTCCAGGTCCGCGGCGGCCATCATGACGTTGAAGCGGGTCTGCTCGCTGGTTGTGCCCTGGAAGGGGTTGCGGCCGGTGGCTGCTGTCGCGAGCAGGGTTCCCAGGGAGAAGATGTCGCTGGCGGGGGTGAGGTCGGACATCCCCATTGCCTGTTCGGGCGACATGAACCCCGGATTGCCGATCACCATGCCGGTGCGAGTCACGGTGACGAGTTGGGTCCGGTCGGGTGCTCCGCCTGCCGGGCCGGCTGATCTGGCGATACCGAAATCGATCACCACGGGACCGTCATCGGCCAGCAGGACGTTGGCGGTTGACAGATCGCGGTGGATGAACTGGGCTGCGTGGATATCGCGCAATGCGGTGGCGAGTCCCGCCGCGAGGTGCAGCACGGTACTCTCCGGCAGCGCCGCGGTCGTGGCCAGAACGCGGTGGAGAGTCGGCCCGTGATGGAACTCGTAAGCCAGCCACGGGACCCCGGCATCAGCGTCGGCGTTCACCACCCGGGCAGTACGGGGGCTGCGGACCCTTTGTGCGGCAACGGCCTCACGGCGCAAACGCTGCCGGAAGGTGCTGTCATAGGCCGCGAAAGCATCGCGCACGAGCTTGACCGCAACGAGGCCGCCAGCGGGATCGGAGGCCAGTAACACCCGGCCCATACCCCCCTCGCCCAGCACCGCACAGGTCCGGTACGGCCCGACCACACGCGGATCAGACAGCGCCAGTTCCCACACAGACAGCCTCTCCCTGATGCAGGTAGTGCGACTTGACTTCGTTCCTGAGGATCGCAGCCGGTTTTCCTGTAACCGGGAGTGTGCGTCACTATAGTTGATGACGGCCAGGGCTCGTTGAGGTTCTGACAAGGTGTGGATCGCCCGGCGAAGTCAGTCAGGAACAATCCGCATATCGCTGAGGAACGTGCGCACCTGGCCGTGGCCTTGTCGCTGCGTGTCGTTCCCGGTGCCGACCTCGTCACCCGCCGAGTAGATCAATGCCAGCGACCTCAAGCCCGGAATGGCCCTCAGCACCCAGCAAAGCGGCTCCGGAGAACCGGGAGGCCGGCGCTGCGGAGACACCACAACACCCTGTTCAGTGATCAGCTTGTTGGCCCTGGTTGGCCAGTGAGAACCGCACGGCTCGAATCCCGCGCCCCGCACTCCGGCCATGAGGGGGCGTCATCCACGACACCCGCACTTGACATTTCGTCAGCAAACTCAGCAAAAGGTCAGCATCACCCCGCTGAGAACCGCCTCGGACCGCCAAGAAGCGCCAAGGTCGACAAGGTCGACAAGGCGACGAACCAACCGTGACCTGGGAAGAAGCAGGTAGCAGGCCCAGCGCGAGCATCACTTGCCAGCCCTCGTGAAGATGGTGCACAACGGCATCGAGTACGCGGACATGCAGCTGATCGCGGAGGCATACGATCTGCTGCGCTCCGTGGCCGGGTACTCCCACGCGAAGATCGCCGAGACCTTCCGCGGCTGGAACACCGGCCGCCTCGGGCGGCGCGGGAGCTTCCGGGTCCGTCACCGACGCCGCTCGGCGAGGAAACGGCCGCCGCCTTCGCCACCCGGGTGGAGCAGGCCCTGTACGCGTCCGAGATCGTCTCGTACACGCAGGGTTCCACCAGATCCGGGCGGGCAGTGAGGCGTACGACTGGAAGATCGACCTCGGTGCGGTGGCGGCGATCTGGCGGGCCGGATGCATCATCCGGGCCGCGTTCCTGGACCGGATCCGGGCGGCCTACGACGACCGTCCGGACCTGCTGAGCCTGCTGTCCGACCGGCAGTTCGCCGAGGAGATCGGCGCGGCCCAGGACGACTGGCGCGCGGTGGTCGCCGAAGCCGTCCGTCAGGGGGTGCCGACACCGGGTTCGCCGCCGCGCTCGCGTACTACGACGGGCTGCGCGCCGACCGGCTGCCCGCGGCCCTCACCCAGGGGCAGCGCGACTTCTTCGGCGCGCACACCTACCGTCGCACCGACCGCGAGGGTTCCTTCCACACGCTCTGGGGCGGCGACCGGTCGGAGGTCGTCGCGGGCTGACGCGCGGACGGCGGGGGCGGATCGCCGGACCGCCCTGCGTTCGCCCGGCCGGGTGGCCCCGGTTGCGGCCCCTTCGCGGCCGTGCGTAAGTGGCAACGGACCCCCGCCCCGTCCCGCACCACAAGGCCACTGTCCCTTCCCGACGTCGCCGCCCCTGGAGCCCTGCTATGCCCGACGCCACCACGGAGCCGGATCCGGATCCGGCCGCGGCCCAGCCCGTAGTCGCGCCGCTGACCAGCGCCGCGCTCATCCTGGTCGCCACGATCGAGCCCGGTGGCGAGCCCGCGGTGCGCAAGGTGCTGCCCGGTCTCGCGGCCTTCGCCCGCTCCATCGGATTCCGGTTCCCCGACGCCGGGCTGGCCTGTGTGACGGCCATCGGGTCCGGTGCCTGGGACCGGCTGTTCGACGGGCCGAGGCCGAAGCAGCTCCACCCGTTCCAGGAACTCCACGGTGCCCGCCACCACGCGCCCGCCACCCCGGGGGACCTGCTGTTCCACATCCGGGCCGAGCGGATGGACGTGTGCTACGAGTGGGCGGCCCAACTGCTCGACCGGCTCGACGGCGCGGTGAACGTCGTCGACGAGACGCAGGGGTTCCGCTACTTCGACCACCGGGACCTGCTCGGATTCGTCGACGGCACGGAGAACCCGGTGGGGACGGACGCCGTCTCGGCGGCCCTGGTGGGCGCCGAGGATCCCTCGTTCGCGGGCGGCAGTTACGTCATCGTGCAGAAGTACCTGCACGACCTCACGTCGTGGAACGCGCTGAGCACCGAGGAGCAGGAGCGGGTCATCGGCCGTACGAAGTTCGACGACATCGAGTTCGCCGACGACGTCAAGCCCGCCGACTCGCACATCGCCCTCAACACGATCACCGACCCGGACGGCACGGAGCACGACATCCTGCGGGCCAACATGCCGTTCGGCAGCTTCGGACAGGGCGAGTTCGGCACGTACTTCATCGGTTACGCGGCCGATCCCGGCGTCACCGAGCAGATGCTCCGCAACATGTTCCTCGGCAGTCCGCCCGCCACCCACGACCGCATTCTCGACTTCTCGACCGCGGTCACCGGCACCCTCTTCTACGCCCCCAGCGCCGACTTCCTCGACGCCCCGCCGCCTCCGCCCTCCTCGGCCGGGACCGATGCCGTGCCGGAACCCGCGTCCGCGCCGGTGACGGCGAAGACCTCGGCCCCGGCCGCCCCTGCCGACGGTTCGCTGCACATCGGCAGCCTGCAAGAAAGCGCCCAGTGATGAACAATCTGCACCGCGAACTCGCCCCTGTCACGGAAGCCGCCTGGGACCAGATCGAAGAGGAGGCCCGGCGCACCTTCAGCCGCCATGTGGCGGGCCGCCGGGTCGTCGATGTCACCGGCCCGGACGGGCCCGAACTGGCGGCCATCGGCGACGGTCATCTGCGCGACATCGATCCGCCCGCTCCCGACGTCATCGCACGGGCCCGCACCTCGGTGCCGGTCATCGAGTGGCGCGTGCCGTTCACGGTGACCCGGTCGGCCGTGGACGATGTCGAGCGCGGTTCGGACGACAGCGACTGGCAGCCCGTCAAGGACGCCGCCCGCACCTGTGCGTTCGCGGAGGACATGGCGATCATCGACGGGTATGCGTCGGCCGGGATCACCGGGCTCCGGGACGGCTCCTCGCACTCGCCGCTGGCGCTGCCCGCCGACGCCCGGGACTACCCGGCCACCGTCAGCCAGGCGCTGACACAGCTGCGGCTGTCCGGTGTCGACGGCCCGTACCGGCTGCTGCTGGGTGCCGACGCGTACACCGAGGCCACCGAGACCTCCGACCACGGGTATCCGGTCGCCACCCATCTGGCCCGGCTGCTCGACGACCAGATCCTGTGGGCGCCCGCGGTCACGGGCGGGGTGCTGTTGTCCACCCGTGGCGGCGACTTCGAACTGCGCCTGGGCCAGGACCTGTCGATCGGCTATCAGGACCACGACGCGACGAGCATCCGGCTCTACTTCCATCAGGCGTTCACCTTCCGGATGCTGACGCCGGAGGCCGTGGTCCCGATCATCGCCTGAGCGGCTACCGCCTGTGACCGGTCGCCCTGACGTTCCAGGTCAGGGTGTCGGTGGCCAGGGCGCGGACGGCGGGGTCGCGGACGGCGTCCGTACGGTCCACGGCCTCCGCGGTCACCCGGTGGCCGCGGCCGTCCGCGCGGACGCCGAGCGCCGCGGGCGTGACGGCGGTGCGCCCACGGGCGGACACCTTCTCGACGCCGTCCACGTACCAGCGCAGCTCGGTCCTGGCGAGACCGGTGGCGACACCGGGGCGGTGCGGGTGCGTTCCGGCGACAGCGCTGCCGAGGTCCGCCAGGCTCACGGCGATCCGCCGGCCTGGTCCGACGGCGACGCCGGTGTCGACGGAGCTGCTCAGCGCGTTGCCCGCGCGGTAGAACCCGGCGATCATCGCCTCGCGCCCCGGCAGGTTGAACTCGGTGTTGCTCAGCTCCCGCATGATCGACGACTCGGTGGGGCGGCTGAGCCCGAGCGGGTAGTAGGCGCTGCCCTCGAACGTACCGACCGTGCCGCCCGCGGGGTCGGTCCGGCCCAGCCAGCGGTACCACTTGGCCTGCTTCTCGGTGAGCTGCGCGGCCGTGTAGGTGGTGGAGTTGATCCCGCCCGGCTCGCCGCCGGTCCACGTCCCGTACTCGGGATAGGTGTACTCGTCGTCGAGCAGGCCGACCGAGTGCCCTATCTCGTGGGCGGCGATCAGGCTGGACGAGGCGTGGTCGGAAGAGAGGGTGGAGACCCCGTTGAAGGGATGGCCCTCGGCCTGGAGCCCGGAGTAGCCCGCGCCTCCGTACTTGGTGGAGTTGGCGATGACGACCACGAGGTCGGCGGCGGGGGCCTGGGCGGCGTACGCGGCCACCTTGTCGATGTCGGTACAGATCAGCCGCTCGATGTCGGAGCACCAGAAGTAGCTGCCGAGCGCGGTGTCCCTGACGGTGTCCGGACCGGGATCGCCGCTGATGCCGGACTCGTTGGAGACCGCGTCGACGGTCCACACGTTGAACAGGCCCTGGTAGCTCTTGTACGGCTCCAGGGCGGTGATGTCGGCCCACTTGGCGGTGGCGTCGGCGTGGAAGTCGTCCTGCTGTTCCGCCGTGTAGCCGTCGCCGGTGATCACGATGTCCAGCCGGTCGTCGGACGGACCGGTCACCGCCTGTTCGCCCACCGTGCCGTCGACGGCGGCCTCCGCCGCGCTCAGCAACGACGCGGTCTCACCCTTCCGTACGGGGGCGGCGACGGGGACCTCGACCGTGCGGCCCGAGCCGCCAGGATCGGGGAAGTACTCGACGGCCACGCGGCGGTCACCGCCGGCACCCGTGGGGGCAGCCGAGGCCGGTGCGGTGGCGGCGGTCGCGGCCAGGAGGCTGACGAGGGCGAGCCCCGCCACAGCTCCTGCCGTGCGGCGCGCGTGGGGGCGTCTGCGCATGGACAACTCCTTCTGATCCAAGGGAACTTGCCGAACATCACGGGCACTTGCGAGTGCTTGCGGGTACTCGCAGGGACTATCGGAGGCTCGCGCGGGCTCACAGGGCACGGCCATCACATAAATCGAGAGTTAACTCGACTTAATGCAACGCTTAACCTAGAGGCGGACGGGTCCTCGAACAAGGCCCGGATGCCTGGTGGTTGAGGTTCACAACAGGGCATTTACGATGCATGGACCGCATTTCGGAGCGGGGCGAGGCGGAAGGGGCGGTGCGATGGACGAGGGGCGCGCAGCGAGAAGGGGCGCAGGGCCGGCCGACGACCCCGGCGCCGTCGGCCGCCGGGTCCAACGGCTGCGCACAAAACGCGGCCTGACGCAGCGACAGCTGGCCGAACCCGCCTACACCCCCGCCTACATCTCCACGCTGGAGGCCGGCCGGGTGCGCCCCTCGGAGGCGGCCGTGCGCCACCTCGCGGACCGGCTCGGCGTCACGTACGAGGAACTGGCGACGGGGCGCCCCGCCCATCTCGCGACCGGTCTGCGGCTGAAACTCGTCGAGGCCCAGCGGACCCTGGCCACCGGCGCCGCCGAGGACGCCGCCGGCGCCTACGCCGGTCTGCTCGCCGAGGCCGTACGGCACGGGCTCGACGACGAACGCGCCGCGGCGACGCTCGGGCTGGGCCACTGCGCACTGGAGACGGGCGATCTGCCCGCGGCCCGCGAGCACTTCGAGGCGGCGGAGAGGCTGCTCGCCGACGCCCCGCTCCCCCGGCGCGCCCCGGCCGTCCGGGGCAGAGCGGTCGCGCACCTCCTGGCCGGCGAACTCCGGTACGCCTGCTACCTGTTGGAGAGCGCGATCGACGAACTCAACACCTCCGGCCTCCAGGACCCGGGCGCGCTACTGCTCCTGTACACGGCCGCGATCGCCCCGTACATGGACATGGGCGCGCACGCCCGCGCCGCCCAGGCGGGCGAGCTGGCGCTGGCCCTCGCGCCACAGGTGTCCGATCCGGAGCTGGTCGCCGGACTGCACCGGAGCGTCGCCCGTACGCTCATAGCGGCGGGCCGCACCGCGGAGGCGGACGCCTCGCTGGCCCGCGCGGCCGAGATCTACCAGCAGCTACAGATCCGTACGGAGCTCGCGCACTGCCACTGGATGCGCGGCTACGTACACGCGCAGGACGGCGACCTGTCCGGCGCCGAGGCCGAACTGCGCGCCGCCCGCGACATGCTGGCGTCGAAGCGCGCCGCCCTGTACACCGCTCAGGTCGAGGTGGAGCTGGCCGATGTGCTGCGCCGGGGCGGCAGGACCGCCGAGGCCCGGGAGCTGCTGCACAGGCTCCTCGGCGAACTGCACCCGGAGCGGGGGGCGGTCCACGCAGGCGGCGCGCATCGGCTGCTGGGTCTGATCCACGAGGAACGGGGCGAGCTCGATTCGGCCGAGGAGCACTACGTCACCGCACTGGCCCTGCTGGAACGGGCGGGTGCCGCCGGGGATCTCGCGGACATCTGCCGGCTGCTGGGCGATCTGCTGCGGCGGATGGGCCGGACCGAGGCGGCGATGGACGCCTACCGGACCGGGCTCGGCCATCGGGCCTCACCCGGCAGCACCACACTGGGCCCGGCACCGGTCCGCCCGCCCACCGCCTGAGCCCGGTCCGGTGGCCGGGCCGCCCGACCCGTCGGGCTGGTCCACGCCCAGGTGAATGCCGCCTTGTTCGCCCGCCCCGTCACCAGCCCCGCTGGGGTGCGGGCTCCGGTACCGGCTCGGGGCGTGGTTCGGGCGGCTGCGGGATCGGGTCCGGCGCGGGGCCGGGAGGGACGGGGCCGGGTGGCGGAGGCGGCGGCTCCGGCAGCGGCGACGGCGGCCCGGGCATCGGTCCGGGGGTGGGCGCCGGCGGCACGGGGTCGGGGTACGGGTTCGTCATCGGGGGGCCTCCGAACGGTTCGGGTGGATCTGCTTCCACCGTCTCCCGGAGCAGCGGCGCGCGCCTGGTGAGTCCGGGCCCGCGGGTTCGGGATGACCGGCCGGGGGCCGGGGCCGTACGGAGGTCAGCGCGCTGCGGCCGCCGCGGCGGCGAGACCCGGGCCGGGGCTGGAGAGCACCGGAATGCGGGTGCCCGTACGGGTGACCGCGTCGGCCATGGACGCCTGTGCCAGCACGATCGCGTCGGCGTCGGTGACCGCGTCGGCCGCGGCCGCGACGAGGTCCAGATAGCCGTCGCGGTCACCGGCCTCGAAGCGTGCCCAGGCCCCGTCCACCACGACGGTGCGCACGTCGACGGGCCGGTCCCCCGCCTCTTCGGCGAGCAGCGCGAGGGTCGGCGCCAGAGTGCTGGCGATCGCCGCGAGCACCACCACGCGGTCCTGCGCCGCGGCGGCGGCCGCCATCGGGCGGTCGACGCGCAGCACCGGGACTCCGAGCGTCGCCGACTCCGCCTCGGCGACGGCACCGATCGTCGAACAGGTGCAGAGCACGGCGCGGGCACCGTCCGCGACGGCGCCCGCGAGCAGGGCCCCGATCTCGCCCGCCACCGCTTCGGGGCCCGATTCCCTGGCCCTGGCGAGCAGGTCCTCGTGCACGAGATGGCGCAGCGCGAGTCCGGGATGGCCGGCGTCCCGGAGCGCGTCGAAGACAGGTACGTGGACCGGGGAGGTGTGCAGCAGCGCGAGCGTCATCCGCCGAACGGTACCGCCCCGGCCCACCTCGGTCAGTACAGCTCGGGGTGAGCCTCGAGCTGCGTCTTCGCCCGCTCCACCAGTTCGGCCGGGGCCTCGGGAGCCTGGTCGGGGTGGCGCGCCGCCCACTCCGCGGCGTACGGGCAGAGCGGCACGACGGGCACACCCTCGCGCACCGCCATGGCGTAGAACTCCCGGACCAGGGCGCCCGCGATGCCCCTGCCCTCGTGTCCGGGCTCGACGACCGTGTGGACGGCGACGAGCGCGGCGGGTTCACCGTCCATCACGAAGTACGCGACGACTCCGGCGGCCCTGCCGTTCTCGTACGCGAGCAGGTTCCCGCTCGCGCGGTCGTCGCGGATGTCGAGTTCGACGCGTTCTGCCGGCTCTGCCATGACGATGCTCTCTTGGGTGTCCGAACCGGGTCAGCGCGCCGCGGGAACGGCGTGCGGGCTCCGTTCGGTGGCGGTGCCGGGTACGGGTGCCGACGCGTCGGAGCCGAGTCCGATGATCCTGTTGCCGGCGTCGACGTGCACGACGCGCGGCTCCAGGTCACGGGCCACGGCGTCGTCGACCTGGGCGTAACTGATCAGGATGACCAGGTCACCGGGGTGGACGAGGTGGGCGGCGGCGCCGTTGATGCCGATGACACCGGAGCCGCGCTCCCCCTCGATGACGTACGTCTCCAGACGGGCGCCGTTGTCGATGTCGACGATGTGCACCAGCTCCCCGGGCAGCAGATCCGCCGCCTCCATCAGCTCGGCGTCGATGGTAACGGAACCCACGTAGTGCAGGTCGGCCTGGGTCACGGTGGCCCTGTGGATCTTTGACTTGAACATCGTGCGCAGCATCGAGGTACTCCTGAACATAGGCTCCCTGCCTGCGTTTTTGCAGGTCAAGGGCGGTTTCCCTACCATACAACCAATCGCTAGTCCGGGCAGCATTCCCCAGGTTCTCCAGGACTCGTGCTGACCACTTGCCGACTTTTCTGACGCACCATCAGGTGACTGCTGGAGAGCTTCGCCCGCTCTCCCTGACCCCACCGCGCTCCTCGATCTCCATGAAGAGCCGTGCGGCCTTCGCCTGGGCGTCCAACAGCCGTGCCGAGCGGGTGGATTCGTCATCAGGCATGGGGCCGGCCGTAGCCATGCGGATCACCTCGGGCAACGGGCTTCCGGTGCGGGTAGGGTCCTGGCACGTGAGTGAGGCGATGCGCAACAGGGCTCAGGTCGATCCCGGTCTTCACGAGCGTCGAGGCTGCCGCGTTCGGTGAGAACGAGTTCCCGGACACCCCTCTTCCCCTGGTGACGGAGTGGATCCTCGCGGCGGCTGCGGCCGGACAGTTGGAGCCGCATGCCATGAGCCTGTGCATGGTCGGCCCGTCGGGCATCCCGTCGAGCCGGATCCTGATCGTCAAGGACATCGACGACGGATACGTGCATTCCGCGACCCCCGCCGACAGCCGCAAGGTCCTGGGGATCGCCGAGAATCCGCATGTGTCGGCCCACTTCCACTGGACCTCCGTGGGACGACAGGTACGGATCGTGGGGACCGCCGCCGACCGCGGCCGGACTGCCTCCGAGGGCGACTTCGCCGAGCGCGGCCGTGGCTCCCGCCTCGCTGCCCACCTGCACCGTCCGGGCCCGCTCGCCGACCGGCAGGAAGTGCCGGCCGCGTTCGAGCGCCTCGGCGCGGCCCATCCGGACGAAGTGCCGTGCCCGCCGAGCTGGACGCTCCACGCCATCACCCCCACCGAGGTGGAGTTCTGGCAGGCGAGCATCGACCGTGTCCACCACCGGGTGTTGTACCGCCGGGACGAGGCCCGACAGTCCGCCTGGCGCCACGGACTGCTCTGGCCCTGACGGCGCGCGGCGGCGGACGGGGCCCGTCGGACGCGGGCGGGGTCGTCACGCCCAGGAGGCGTAGCCGCCGTCCACGCGAATCGCGTCGATGCCGCTGATGTGCCGGGCGCCGCAGCGGTCCTGGGGCAGGACGAGCTGGGCGCCGGCGCGGTCGAGCAGCGTGCCGTCGACGGTGACGGCGAGCAGTACGGGCGCGCGGCCGAAATCGGGGTCGATCTCCGCCCAGGACAGCAGGGTGTGGTGGCCGTCCGCGCCGGACACCGCGATCAGGAAACGCAGGCGGTCCTTGCGCCGCGCGGGGTCGAAGACAGGACCGGCCGCCGACAGGACGTCGTGCAGGAGCGGCCCGGTGAAGCGGTGGTGCTGGGTGCCGCTGGTGGCGCACTCGAAGCTGACGTCGGCCTCGTGCTGCGGCCAGGCGAGCAGATCGGGCACCGTCAGGCGGGCCGGACGGGTCAGATCTCCGGTGAGGGCGAGTTCCGCCATCGTGTCCGCCGATGCAGGGGACTGGCTCATGGGCTACCACCTCCCGGGTGCCCCTACCCGGATGCCCATCCCGTACAAACGCACATGCAATCCAGAAAGATCAGTACTCCGGCTCATGCAAAGACACAGAAGACTTTCACCTCGCATCTGCGGCATTATCATCAGCGCATGCACACCTACCGGATCGGGGACGCGGCCGCCTTGCTCGGCGTCAGTGCCGACACCGTGAGGCGTCTGGTCGATGGCGGGAAGATCACCGCCGAACGCGACGGGACCGGCCGCCGGATCATCCCCGGGCCGGCCCTCGCGGCCTACGCCCGGCAGTTGCACCGTGCGGAGCGGGATTCCACGGGCTCATCGGCCCGCAACCGCTTCTCCGGCATCGTCACCGATGTGATCCTCGGCGACATGTCGGCGCAGGTGGAAATCCAGTGCCGGGCCGTTCCGGGTGGTGGCGACGGTCAGCCGCGAGTCGGCTGAGGAGCTGAAGCCGGAGCCCGGTGTTCCGGCGGATGCCGTGATCAAGTCGACCAACGTGGTCGTCGACAGACCGTAGACATGTCCGTCAGGACCAGAGGGAGTGGACCCGTGATAACCCGTACCGCACGCCGGACCCTGCAGGTGACCGGTGCAGGCACCGCCGCGCTGCTGGCACTGAGCGCCTGCTCCTCGTCCGACGATTCCTCGTCGGTGAAGTCGGACTCCTCCGCCTCGGACAAGCTGTCCGGCACGGTCACCGTGTTCGCCGCGGCCTCGCTGAAGGAGAGCTTCACGACCCTGGGCAAGGAGTTCGAGAAGCAGCACCCGGGGACGAAGGTGACCTTCAGCTTCGGCGGCAGCGACTCCCTGGCCGCGAGCATCACCGGCGGCGCACCTGCCGACGTGTTCGCCGCGGCCAGCCCCAAGACGATGAAGATCGTCACCGACGCGGGCGACGCCTCCGGCACGCCCGCCACCTTCGTCCGCAACCAGCTGGAGATCGCCACCCTGCCGGGCAACCCCGACAAGATCTCCTCTCTCAAGGACCTCACCAAGTCGAGCCTGAAGGTCGTGCTCTGCGACAAGGAGGTGCCGTGCGGCACCGCCGCCCAGAAGGCCCTCGACGCCAGCGGTCTCAAGCTCACCCCGGTCTCGTACGAGCAAGACGTCAAGAGCGCCCTGACCAAGGTCGAGCTGAAGGAGGCCGACGCGGCAGTCGTGTACAAGACCGATGTGAAGGCAGCCGGTGACAAGGTGGAGGGCGTGGAGTTCCCCGAGTCGGCCGACGCCGTCAACGACTACCCGATCACCCTGCTCAAGGACGCCCCCAACGCCGATGCCTCCAAGGCATTCATCGAGCTGGTGCAGTCCGCCCAGGGCCAGAAGGTCCTGACCGGGGCCGGGTTCCTGAAGCCGTGACCTCGACCGCGAAGTCCGACGCCGCGACCGGCACCCTCCGGGGTGGGCCGCGGCGTCGGCGCGTCCGGACGGGTGGCGGCCGCGGTGCACCGCTGCCTCTGCTCGTGCCCGCGCTGATCGGCCTGGCGTTCCTGATCGTGCCACTGATCGCCCTGCTCGTACGGGCCCCGTGGCGCAGCATGCCCGAGCAGCTGACCAGCGCCGAGGTGTGGCAGGCGCTCCGGCTGTCCCTGATCTGTGCCACCGCCGCCACCGCCGTGAGCCTGGTCATCGGGGTACCGCTGGCCTGGCTGCTGGCCCGGGTCGAGTTCCGCGGCCGTGGCCTCGTGCGCGCTCTCGTCACGCTCCCGCTGGTGCTGCCGCCGGTCGTCGGCGGTGTGGCGCTGCTGACCTCGCTCGGCCGCAACGGCATCGTCGGCAAGTGGCTGGACTCCTGGTTCGGCATCACATTGCCGTTCACCACGGCGGGGGTCGTGGTGGCGGAGGCGTTCGTGGCGATGCCGTTCCTCGTCATCAGCGTCGAGGGCACACTCCGGGCCGCCGACCCGCGGTACGAGGAAGCGGCAACCACTCTGGGCGCGTCCCGCTTCACCGCGTTCCGCCGGGTCACACTCCCGCTGATCGCGCCGGGCATCGCGGCCGGAGCGGTCCTGGCGTGGGCCCGCGCGCTCGGCGAGTTCGGCGCGACCATCACCTTCGCCGGTAACTTTCCCGGCCGTACCCAGACCATGCCCCTCGCCGTCTACCTCGCCCTGCAGAGCGACCCGGAGGCGGCGATCGCCCTCAGCCTGGTGCTGCTTGCCGTGTCCGTCGCGGTACTGGCCGGACTGCGCGACCGTTGGATGACCGCCGGATGACCGAGACTCACGACCTCCACACCGGCACTGCCCCGAACGGGCTCGACGCCCGCCTCGTGGTGGACCGCGGTGCCTTCCGACTCGACGTGGCGCTCACCGTCGCGCCCGGCGAGGTGGTCGCCCTGCTCGGCCCGAACGGCGCCGGCAAGACCACCGCGCTGCGCACGCTGGCCGGCCTGACACCGCTCACCGGCGGTCATCTGCGGCTGGACGGTACGACGCTGGAGCGTACGCCGCCGGAGTCCCGCCCGGTCGGCGTCGTCTTCCAGGACTACCTGCTCTTCCCCCACCTGACCGCCCTGGACAACGTGGCATTCGGGCCCCGCTGCCAGGGGGCGACCAAGGCGGAGGCGCGCGCGCAGGCCGCCGAGTGGCTCGACCGCCTGGGACTGGCGGATCACACCGGCGCCAAGCCCCGGCGGCTCTCCGGCGGCCAGGCGCAACGTGTCGCCCTCGCCCGCGCCCTCGCCACCCGCCCACGCCTGCTCCTCCTCGACGAACCCCTGGCCGCACTCGACGCCCGCACCCGCCTGGAGGTCCGCACCCAACTCCGCCGCCACCTGGCAGAGTTCGAAGCAGTGGCCGTACTCGTCACGCACGACCCGCTCGACGCCATGGTCCTCGCCGACCGCCTGGTCGTCGTCGAGCACGGCGAAGTCGTCCAGGAGGGCAGCCCGGCCGACATCGCCCGCCACCCCCGTACGGACTACATCGCGCAGCTCGTCGGCCTCAACCTCTACCGGGGCCACGCGGACGGCCACACGGTCCGCCTCGACACCGGCCCTGCCATCACCACCGCGGAGGTCCTGTCCGGACCGGTCTTCGTGGCGTTCCCCCCGAGCGCCATCACCCTCTACCGCGGCCGCCCCAGCGGCTCCAGCGCCCGCAACCTCTGGCGCTGCGAGGTCGCCGGCCTGGAGACCCACGGCGACCAGATCCGCGCCGCTCTGACCGGCGATCTCCCGCTCGCCGCCGATCTCACCGCGGTCGCCGCTGCCGAGCTCGACCTGCATCCGGGCGCGGAGGTCTGGGCGACGGTGAAGGCGGCGCAGACCCACGCGTACGCCGTCTGAGAACACGCAATCAGGTCGATGACGTGGCCGGCCCATGTCGCCGGTAACCGGAGGCGTCACGGTCCGGCTCGGGTAACAGTCCCTTGTCGTGGTAGATCTCTGATGCTGCTGTCGATGCGCGGTCGGGATGCTGGTGCAGCGCTTGACCGGAGGCCGACGTCTGCGGCGTAGAGGGCCCGGTCTCAGTCCTGCTTCTTCGTGGGAGGAAGCCTGGACATCGAGATGACAGGTAGGCGCCCGTCGCCCGCAGCGGGCCGGATCAGGATCGCGTCAAGGTGGCCGCGCCTGGCCCCTCGTCCGCCGCTCACGGCCGATGCTGATCAGCAGCACCCGTCGCCCGGCCGCGCAGGAAGGCCCCCGTGACCAGGCGTGCGTGCGGCGGGAGGAGGCGCGTGCCGTGACGGAATCAGATGTGGGACGGGGAAGGCTCAAGGTCTTCCTCGGGGCGGCCCCGGGCGTCGGCAAGACCTACCGGATGCTCGACGAGGCACACCGCAGAGCACGGCGGGGCATCGACGTCGTAGCAGCTGCCGTGGAATGCCACCAGCGGCCACTCACGGAGGAGCGGCTCAAGGGCCTGGAGGTCCTTCCCCCTGTCGCACGCTTCCACCGGGGCGCAGAACCCGGCGAGATGGACCTCGACGCGCTGCTGCGCCGACGCCCTCAAGTGGCGCTCGTCGACGAACTCGCTCACACCAATGTGCTCGGCGGACGGCACAGCAGGCGCTGGCAGGACATCGAGGAGGTCCTCGCCGCCGGCATCGATGTCGTCACCACCGTCAACATCCAGCACCTGGAGTCCCTCAAAGACGTCGTCGAGAGGATCACCGATGTGCCGCAGCGGGAGACCGTCCCCGACGAGGTGGTGCGCCGTGCCGATCAGATCGAACTCGTCGACCTGCCGGCCGAGGCGCTGCGTCGCCGGATGGCGCACGGGAACATCTACGCACCGGAGAAGGTCGACGCCGCGCTGTCCAACTACTTCCGTCCCGGAAACCTCACCGCGCTACGAGAGTTGGCCCTGCTGTGGGTGGCGGGACGAGTCGACGAAGCGCTGCAGAAGTACCGCTCCGAACATGGCATAGGACGTGTCTGGGAAACGCGCGAGCGAGTCGTGGTGGCCCTCACCGGTGGCGCCGAGGGCGAGACACTCATCCGTCGCGCGACCCGGATCGCCGACCGCAGCGCGGGCGGCGACTTGCTGGCCGTGCACATCGTGCGCAGCGACGGACTGACGGGCGGCGCTTCATCGGCTTCACTCGCCCGCCAGCGGGCGCTCGTCGAGAGCCTCGGTGGCAGCTACCACTCCGTCGTGGGCGACGACGTGGCCACCGCGCTCACCGAGTTCGCACACGCTGAGAACGCCACGCAACTGGTACTGGGCACCAGCAGGCGGAGGCGGCTGGAGCGGCTCATCTCAGGCCGGGGCATCGGCGAAACGATCGTCGAACTGTCACAGGACATCGACGTTCACATGGTTACCCACGAGCGTGCCGGCGGAGGCCGGCTCCTGCCGTCGCGGCGGCGCACCCTGCCAGTCGTACGGCTCATCGCGGGGCCGGTGTCCGGTCTGTTCCTTCCGATAGCTCTCACGTTCCTGCTGGACAACACCCGGGACAGCCTCAACCTGACGAGTGAGGCACTGCTGTTCCTCGTGGTGGTGGTCGGGGTTGCCTGTGTCGGCGGGGTCGTGTCCGCGCTCGTCGCCTCGGTGACGGCATCGCTGCTGCTCAACTACTGGTTCATACCGCCGATCAGAGAGTTCACCATCGCCGAGCCCAACAACATCCTGGCGCTGTTGGTGTTCGCGATCGTCGCAGCCACTGTGGCCGCGATCGTCGACCGGTCGCTGCGGTTGTCGCGCCGCGCCGCCAGGGCCACTGCCGAGGCGGAGACGCTGTCCTCGTTGGCCGGGTCGATCGTCCGCGGGGACCAGGCGATCCCGGCGCTGCTCGAACGTACGAGAGAGACCTTCTCGATGGCTTCGGCCGAGCTGCTCACGCAGCCTGCGACGGACGACGACGCCATCCACGTACCGGTCGGTCCTGACGCCCATCTGGTGTTGCGGGGCCGCACTCTGCCTGCATCCGAGCTGCGTGTCCTGACGGCCTTCACCGCTCATGTCGCCGCCGCCCTCGAACGCGCACGCCTCGCCGAGGCCGCTGCCGAAGTTGAGCCCGTGAGGGCTGCCGACCGGATGCGTACGGCACTGCTCGCCGCCGTCAGCCACGACCTGCGCACCCCGCTGGCCGCCGGCTGGGCCGCCATCAGCTCCCTGCGCAGCACCGAGGTCGAGTTCAGCGAGGAGGACCGGGGTGAGCTGCTGGCGACGGCCGAGGAGTCCATGGCCCGTCTGAACCGGCTGGTGGACAACCTTCTCGACATGAGCCGGCTCCAGGCGGGGGCCCTCACCTTGAATCTGAGGGCCACCACCCTCGACGAAGTACTTCCGGCTGCCCTGGACTCGTTGCCCTGCGACCCGAGCACCGTGGAGGTCCGGATCTCCGAGGGCGTGCCCGCCGTCCTTGCGGATCCGCCCCTGCTGGAACGCATCATCGCCAATCTCGTCGGAAACGCCGTCCGCTACACCCCACCGGACCGGCCTGTCGTGATCACCGCGAGCGCGCTCGCCGACCGGGTCGAGTTCCGCATCATCGACCGCGGCCCCGGTCTGCCTGCCACGGACCGTGAGCGAGCCTTCGTACCGTTCCAGAGGCTGGGTGACACCGACAACACGACCGGGGTCGGACTCGGCCTCGCACTCGCCCGTGGCCTGGCCGAGGCGATGGGCGGCAGCCTCGCGCCGGAGGACACCCCTGGCGGAGGCCTGACCATGGCGTTGTCGCTTCCCGCCGTCGCACGGGACTTCTCGTGAAACGCGTGCTCGGTGTCGCGCCTCGCCGCAGGGCGCCAGGTCGACGCGATGTTCCTCGACCTGGTGTCCTGCCCGTCGGCGCACGCCGGGCGCCGGTCCAGTCCTTCAGCCTCCCTCCCCATACGGAACTTTGATGCCGAACTTCCGTACGAACGGGATTCAGTCGCTTCCAGAGCGGCAGGCTGGCGAGCGTGACCTCAACTTCCCCATCTGCGACGCAAGTTGTACCCCGCTCACAGCACATGGTGATCTGTGGTGACGACGGACTGGCCCGCCGTCTCGCGGTCGAGCTCGACGCCGTCTGCGGTGAGACCGTCACCGTCGTCCTGCCGTCCCGCCACGACGAGCACGGCAGTGAGATCGACACACTCCACCGGGACCCGCGCTCCCCCGTCGAACTGCTGATCGCGGCACGTCCCGACGAACAGACGCTGCGAGCCGCCGGGGTCGAACGGGCTGCCGCCCTCGCTCTCGCCTACGGTGACGACCAGACCAACATGATGGCGGCCCTGCTTGCCCGCAGCCTCAATCCGTCCATCCGGCTGGTCATCCGGATGTACAACCGCGAGCGCGGCCGTCACCTCGAACAGCTCCTGGACCGCGCCGTCCTCGCCCGTCGCGACCGCTCCGACGTGAGTGCCGGCCGGCCCCGGGACGCCCTGCCCTTCGACACGTCGACGACCGTGCTCTCGGACGCCGACACCGCAGTTCCCGAGCTGGTCGCCGCAGCCGCGCTCGGCCCCGGACACACCCTCCAGGTCGCGGGCAAGGTCTTCCGAGGCGTGGTGCGCCCGGCCGGAACGCCACCCCATGCGTCAGACCTCGCCACCCTGGCCGTGTTCTCCGGCACGGACAGGGACGATCCACTCAGCGAGGACAGTGCGGAGACGCCCGGCGAGGACGGCACTCGGCTGCTGCCGGACACTGTCACCTCCTACCACAGCCAGTTCACGCACGGCAGGCTGATGCTGGAGGAAGTCACCCACGACCATGTCCTGGAGACTCCCGCAGACTCGCGTACGGTCGGCGGGTGGCTGCGCGACCGGTTCACGCATCTGCCGTGGAAGGTGTTCGTCTCCCGCGAAATGATGTCCGTCTTCGGTGTGCTGGCAGCGGTGGTGACGCTTCTGTCACTCGCCACTTACTGCACGGTCGACGACATACCGCTGTGGAAGGCGGTCTACCTGCCCCTGCTGGACATCTTCACCATGGGTGATCCGGCCACCGACGAATCCCGGGCTCGCAAGGTCCTTCAGCTGATCGCGGGCTTCACCGGCCTCGCGATACTGCCCCTTGTCGTTGCCGCCACACTCAACGCCACCGGCGCCTTCCGCACCGCCTCGATCAGTCACCCGCCCACCGACGACTTCAGCGACCACATCGTGCTCGTCGGCCTCGGCAAGGTCGGCACCCGCGTCCTTGTCCGACTGCGCTCCACCCAGCACCGGATCGTCGTCGTCGAACGCGACCCGGGCGCCCGCGGCGTCGCCGTGGCCCGGGAACTCGGCGTGCCACTGATCCTGGAGGACGCCACTGATCCCCGCGTCCTTGACCTGGCCCGGATCAGGCAGAGCGCCTCCATGCTCGTCCTGACCAGCGACGACAGCGCCAATCTCGACATCGTGATGGCCGCACGGGAGGTCAACCCCGGTGTACGAGCGGTGATGCGGCTGTACGACGACGACTTCGCGGCCACGGTCTCGCTCACGCTGCGCGCTTCCTACCCGGATGCGCTCACCCGCAGCCGCAGCGTCTCAGCGCTTGCCTCACCCGCCTTCGCAGCCGCGATGATGGGCCGCCACGTCCTGGGCGTGATGCCGGTCGAACGCGGAGTGCTGCTCTTCACCGCGGTCGATGTGGCCGGACACCCGGCGCTGGAGGGCTTCTCCATCCACCAGGCCTTCGCCCGGAACGAGTGGCGGGTCCTGGCCGTGGGAGCCGCCGGTTCGGCAGCGGTCCGCTTCTCGTCCTCGGACACCCTCGGCGGCCTGCATCTGCCGAACCGCCCCGATTTCGACTGGCGCCCCTCGCACGGCCGCGTTCTGCGTGCCGGCGACCGGGTGGTGCTGGCGACGACCCGGCGGGGACTGGACATCCTCATACGAGGGGCGATGCCGGCTCCGGGCCACACCTGACATTTCCGGGGGCGAGGCGGGCGGTCAGCCGATACCCGGCACCATGGAGATCGCCAGGTCGATCAGTTTGATGCCGGCGAAGGGAAGAACCAGCCCGCCCAGACCGTAGAGCGCAAGGTTGCGGCGCAGCAGGTCGTGGGCCGAGGCCGGGGTGTATCGCACGCCGCGCAGCGCGAGCGGTATGAGCGCCACGATGATCAGTGCGTTGAAGATGATCGCCGAGGTGACGGCGGAGGTCGGGCTGTGCAGGCCCATGATGTTCAGCGCGTCGAGACCGGGATAGGCGCTCGCGAACATCGCGGGGATGATCGCGAAGTACTTCGCGACGTCGTTCGTGATGGAGAAGGTGGTCAACGCACCCCGGGTGATCAGGAGTTGCTTTCCGATCTCGACGATCTCGATCAGCTTGGTCGGGTCGGAGTCCAGGTCCACCATGTTCCCGGCCTCCTTCGCGGCCGAGGTCCCGGTGTTCATCGCGACGCCGACATCCGCCTGCGCGAGAGCAGGGGCGTCGTTGGTGCCGTCCCCGGTCATCGCGACGAGCTTCCCGCCCTCCTGCTCCCGCTTGATGAGCGCGAGCTTGTCCTCGGGTGTGGCCTCGGCGAGGAAGTCGTCGACACCGGCCTCCCTGGCGATGGCCCGGGCGGTAAGCGGGTTGTCACCCGTGATCATGACTGTACGGATGCCCATGCGGCGCAGCTGCGCGAAGCGCTCTGCGATGCCTTCCTTGACGACATCCTTGAGATGGATGACACCGAGGATCCGCGGACCGTTCCAGTCGTGCACCGCGACCACGAGCGGAGTCCCTCCGCCGGCGGCGATGGACTCGGTGTACCGCAGCGCCTCTCCAGGGACATGGCCCCCGTAGGAGCGCACCCAGTCGATCACCTGCGCCGCTGCGCCTTTACGGATGTGGGACGCGGCGCCGTTGTCCCAGCGCAGGTCGATACCGCTCATCCTGGTCCGGGCGCTGAAGCCGATGAACCTGGCCCGGTTCAGCTCCGTGCCGGTGGGTTCGCGCAATGCGTAGCGCTGCTTCGCGAGGACCACCACGGAGCGGCCCTCGGGTGTCTCGTCGGCCAGCGAGGCGAGCCGGGAGGCGTCGGCGAGATGGATCTCCTCGACGCCGGGCATCGGTACGAAGCTGACGGCTTCCCGGTTGCCCAGGGTGATCGTGCCGGTCTTGTCGAGGAGCAGCGTGTTGACGTCACCTGCCGCCTCGACGGCCCGGCCCGACATCGCGAGCACATTGCGCTGGACGAGCCGGTCCATCCCCGCGATCCCGATCGCGGAGAGCAGGGCTCCGATGGTGGTCGGGATGAGGGTGACCAGCAGCGCGACCAGGACCGTCGTGGACTGGGCGGCGTTCGCGTACGAAGCCATCGGCTGAACCGCGACCACGACCAGCACGAAGACCAGAGTCAGTGCGGCCAGCAGGATGTTGAGCGCGATCTCGTTCGGCGTCTTCTGTCGGGCGGCCCCTTCCACCAGGGCGATCATCCGGTCCAGGAACGAGTGGCCGGGGCGTGAGGTGACCCGGACGACGATGCGGTCGGAGAGCACCGCCGTCCCCCCGGTGACGCCGCTGCGATCCCCACCGGACTCCCGGATGACCGGCGCGGACTCACCGGTCACGGCCGACTCGTCGACTGCCGCGACGCCGTCGACGACATCGCCGTCCGCCGGGATCACGTCCCCGGCCGCGACCACAACGAAGTCGAAGAGCCGAAGTTCGGTCGCGGGTACCGTCTCGGTCTCCGCGTACCGCAGGTCCATGCCGAAGTGCCATCCCCGCAACCGCAGCGCGACTGTGTCGGTACGCGCCCTGCGCAAGGACTCGGCCTGCGCCCTGCCTCGCCCCTCGGCGACGGCCTCGGCGAGATTGGCGAAGATCACAGTCAGCCAGAGCCAGCAGCTGACCACCCAGGTGAAGACAGAAGGGTGGACGAGCGCGGAGAGCGTGGTCAGCACCGAGCCGATGGCTACGACGAAGAGCACGGGGCTTCTCACCAGGGTCCGCGGATGCAGCTTGCGCAGGGCTTCGGGGAACGACTTCAGGAGCTGCACCGGGTCGAACGGGCCGCCCGGCCGAATAGCCCTGCCGGATGCGCGCGCCTTCGGAGAGGGGAGAACCACTGACGAGGGCGGGCTCTGGTGAGGTGCGGCGGGATGCATCGAGGAAGACCTTCTGAGAAGACCGGACCGGTCGACGGGGGAACCATGGGTCCCTGCCGGTGCGGGATTCCGGCACCGGCAGGGACGTACGCGAACGCAGTGCGGGGAGACGCCGCCGCGTTCCACCGCCGGCGACGCCGAGAGCGAGGAGGGAAGGATCCCGGCACTCGGCGATGTCGTCGGCGTTCGCCACCTTGAGCGGCATACGGAATCTAGGCGACCGTCAGGAGCCCTCCCTGCTGCGGAGATGAGTATTGACACCCTTCTGACAACCCGGGCGGACGAGTGTGAGGACAACGTCAGGCCCTCCCCGATGGCCTGACGGGGGGAATGGCCGGGATGTGCCTGTGGCGGAGGTCGGACGCTCCGGGCGGACTGCGTTTTCACAGGTGGGCGTAGTGGCGTATGGGTCTCGTCAAAGACGCGCCAATGGCCGTAAAGGACCTGTCAACAGAAGGTACGGACGCGCGGCATGGGTCTTTGCTCATGGGGTCCGAGTGTCGATATATCTCAAACCAGGAGCACACGATGGCCGATGTGGCCTTCGTCGTCATCACGATCGCGGTGTTCGCGCTGGTGGCTCTCGTCGCAAAGGAGGTGGCGAGGCTGTGACTGCCGAGAACATCGTCGGTCTGGTAGTCCGTCGCCCTGCTGGGCTGTCTCGTCCTCGCCCTTCTGTACCCGGAGAGGTTCTGAGCGCGATATGAGCCCCGTCCTCGCTGGTGTGCTTTGCTCCGGGTCCTCGACATCGCACCCCGTGATCTCGTCGAACGCCCAGGCTGTGAGCACAAGCCCTGGCTCCCTGGGACCCGCCCTCCTTCCCAGGCGCCGCAGCTCGCACACGACAGGAAAGGCGGCACGCCGATGACTCGGGTGCTGGTGGTGGAGGACGAACCGCAGCTCGTTCGGGCCATCGCGATCAATCTGCAGGCCCGCAAGTACGAGGTGGACGCCGCGCCCAACGGTGACACGGCTCTACGGCTGGCTGCCGCGCATCCTCCTGATGCCGTCCTCCTGGACCTCGGGCTTCCGGACATGGACGGCGCCGAGGTGATGCGGGGCTTGCGGCGGTGGTCCCGGGCACCGATTCTGGTGGTCTCCGCACGGAGCGCGTCCGATGAGAAGGTCAGAGCACTCGATGCGGGTGCCGACGACTACATCACCAAACCATTCAGCATGGTCGAACTCCTCGCCCGTTTGCAGGTCGCGACCCGGCGTACGGGCTCCGCGTCCTCATGACCCGGTCGAAGCGGAAGCCCGACCCCGGCCCTGCGCACCCCCGTCACTTCATCACCGCTCCAGGCAAGGGATACCGCTTCGAGAAGTGAGCACTGCGCGAATGCCCTCGAAGCTTCCCCCTCCTGTCCAGTCGACTTCAGAGAACGGAACCTGTCGGAACCATGGGACGCGGGAAGCTTCGGATCTACCTGGGTGCGGCACCCGGCGTCGGCAAGACGTACGCGATGCTCTCCGAGGCCCATCGACGGGTGGAGCGCGGCACCGACTGCGTCGTCGCCCTTGTGGAACACCACGACCGCCCCCGCACAGAAGTGATGCTGCACGGCCTGGAGCAGGTCCGGCGCCGTACGATGCAGTACCGCTCAGCCGTCTTCACCGAGATGGACGTAGATGCCGTTCTGGAGCGCAACCCAGCAGTCGCTCTGGTGGACGAGCTCGCCCACACCAACGTGCCGGGCTGCCGAAACGCCAAGCGCTGGCAGGACGTGGAGGAGCTGCTCGAAGCCGGGATCGACGTCATCTCGACCGTCAACATCCAGCACCTGGAGTCGCTCGGCGACGTCGTCGAGGCGATAACCGGCGTGCGGCAGCGCGAGACCGTGCCCGACGAGGTCGTCCGCAGGGCGGATCAGATCGAGCTGGTCGACATGTCACCCCAGGCCCTGCGCCGCCGCATGGCCCACGGCAACATCTACAAGTCCGACAAGCTCGACGCCGCCCTGTCGAACTACTTCCGCCCCGGCAACCTGACCGCCCTGCGCGAGCTGGCCCTGCTCTGGGTCGCCGACCGGGTCGACGAATACCTCCACCAGTACCGCGGCGAGCACAACATCCGCACCACCTGGCAGGCCCGCGAACGCATCGTCGTCGGACTCACCGGCGGGCCCGAAGGTGCCACGCTGATCCGCCGGGCCGCACGGCTGGCCGAGAAAGGGGCCGGTGGCGAAGTACTCGCGGTGTACATCACCAGAAGCGACGGCCTGGCCTCCGCCTCGCCCAAGGAGCTCGCCGTCCAGCGCACTCTGGTCGAGAACGTCGGCGGCACGTTCCACCACGTCATCGGCGACGATGTGCCGCAGTCCCTGCTCGAATTCGCGCGGGGCGTGAATGCCACCCAGATCATTCTCGGCTCCAGCCGCCGCAAGGCTTGGCAGTACGTCTTCGGACCGGGCGTCGGGGCGACGGTGGCCAGGGACTCCGGTCCGGATCTGGACGTCCACATCGTCACCCACGAGGAAGTCGCCCGCGGGCGGGGGCTGCCGGTGGCCCGGCAGGCACGTCTGAGTACGGCCCGGAGCGTCTGGGGGTGGGTGGTCGGCCTGGCAGGCCCGGCCCTGCTGGTCGCACTGCTCACCAACGTCGATGCAGGTCTCGGCCTCGCCAACGACATGCTGCTGTTCCTGTCGCTGACGGTGGCCGCCGCACTGGTGGGCGGGCTGTTTCCGGCGCTGGGTTCCGCAGCACTCGGATCGCTTCTGCTGAACTACTACTTCACACCGCCGTTGCACCGGCTGACCATCGCCGATCCGAAGAATGTCATCGCCATCGCGATCTTTGTGAGTGTGGCGGTCTCGGTGGCTTCCGTAGTGGATCTGGCGGCCCGCCGCACGCACCAGGCGGCGCGGCTTCGCGCCGAGTCGGAGATCCTCTCCTTCCTCGCAGGCAGTGTGCTGCGTGGCGAGACCACACTGGACGCTCTGCTGGAGCGGGTACGAGTGACCTTCGCCATGGAGTCCGTCGCATTGCTGGAGCGGCAGAGCGAGGTCGAGCCGTGGACCTGTGCGGGGAGTGTCGGACCGACGCCCGTCGCTCGTCCCGAGGACGCGGACGTGGACATGCCGATCGGCAGCCACATGGCACTGGCCCTCTCGGGGCGTGTGCTGCCGGCCGAGGACCGTCGGGTGCTCGGTGCGTTCGCCGCCCAGGCCACGGTCGTACTCGACCGGCAGCGGCTGCGGGGCGAGGCGGAACAGGCTCACAAGCATGCGGAGGGTGACCGGATCCGCACGGCGCTGCTGGCCGCGGTCAGCCATGACCTGCGGACTCCCCTGGCTACTGTCAAGGTGTCGGTCACGTCCCTGCGGTCCGCCGACGTGGAATGGTCCGAGGAGAACCGGGCCGAACTGCTGGCCGGAATCGAGGAGGGCGCCGACCGCCTCGACCATCTGATCGGGAACCTTCTGGACATGTCCCGGCTGGAGACCGGGACAGTACAGCCGCTGATCCGCGCGACGGACCTCGACGAGGTGGTTCCCATGGCGCTCGGTGGTGTGCCGGACGGAAGCGTCCGGCTGGACATCCCGGAGGATCTGCCGCTGGTGGCCGTCGACCCGGGGCTGCTGGAGCGCGCCGTCGCCAATGTCGTCGAGAACGCGGTGAAATACAGCCCGGTCGGTGAACCCGTGCGGGTGTCGGTCAGCGCTATGGCCGACCGCGTCGAAGTCCGTGTGATCGACCGCGGGCCGGGCGTACCGGACGAGGCCAAGGAACGGATCTTCGCCCCCTTCCAACGCTATGGAGACACCCCACGCGGCGCCGGTGTCGGCCTGGGCCTCGCGGTGGCCCGTGGCTTCGTGGAGGCGATGGGAGGAGTACTCGCAGCCGAGGACACCCCCGGCGGGGGCTTCACCATGGTGCTCACCCTGCGCGCCGCGAGCGGCCATCCCCCGGTCCGCCCCGACCTTCCGGCCACGGTGACGTCATGACACGTTCCCCCTGCCGGTCAACGGGGGCACAGGACCGGTCAGCTCCCGGGCGTCCAGCGGCAGCCGCCAGGCGATCCTGCGTCGAACGGCACTGAGTTCCTTCTCCAGGGGTGAAGGCGGAACAGCAAGCACCGGACAGGACGCGCGTGCGAGGCAGTAGCGTGCCACGGACGGGCACAACGCACGGTGCGGCCATCGGCGCGATCCTGTGCCGACAACCAGGAGGTCGCCGGCACGGCCTGCGGTCTCCACCAGCGCCCGTCCCGGTGAACCACGAACGACCATACGCTGCAACGGGACATCAGGACCGGCGCCGCCGAAAGCGGCGTCGAGCGCCATGAGCAGCTGCTCTCCCGCCGATCTGCCGCACTCGGCCAACTGCGGAGGGCAGTACAAGCTGCGGTGACCGAGTTCGCCACCGGGCGGCTCCCAGGCCAGCACGGCCCACAGCTCGGCCTCGATACGCCTGGCCTCGGCCGCGGCCAGGTGCAGCGGGGCCAGGCTTCCCTGTGGGCCGCTCACACCGACCACAACACGTCGGCATACGGTCTCATCCATGGGCCACCACTTCCGCATCGCGTTCCTTTCCTCTCATCGAAGCGCCAACAGGTCTTTCGTTCACGGCCTGTTCACGCTTCTCTGACGGAGGCGCCGGAGACCATGACGGCCCCCTGACGGGTGTGTGACGCACTCAGCCCGCGGCCCGCCATGTCGATGCGACAGACACACCGCTCGGCCGCCTGCCGGTCCGACAGGCGGCCGAGCGGCAACCTCAGCGCACGGAGGGGTGGCCATCCGGCCGGGCGAGAGCGCCCGGACGCCCGTCGCACGGGTACCGGTCGGCGAAGTCCCCGTCGCGCCACAGCCCGTCCAGCCGGACTCTCGCCCACATCGCCGTCGTACCGCCCGGATTGCTCACCCGCACAACCTGCACAGTCAGAGGCGGAACCTGCTCACCGGAGCAAGGGCGAGCGACAACGGAGGCAAGCTCATGCGCGGTGGGACGATGCGTGTCTAGGGCCGGTAGATGAGGTCGATCATCATGGCGATGATCAACGCCCATACGCCGATGCCGAGGAGCCACAGGGCTTCGAGCAGTGCGCCCACGGCGATGACGGTCAGACCGGCCGTACCGAGTGCGAGTACGTTCCGGCGCATCCCGGGGTCAGGGAACCAATCGGTGGTCACAGTCCAACAATCCCGCAGCTTGCCCGCCGTCGCGAGCGGCCCGCGGGATTTCTGTCGGCTTCTTGACGTCCGGTGGCGTGCGCGTGGGCAGGGTCGGGTTCTGTGCGTACCGTCGCGTGCGTCCACGCCCCTGTACCCGCTTGTCCGCCCCCGGACGTGGCCGCTGATCAGATCCTGTCCTCGGCGCGCGGCGAGTGTCCGGGGTTCGGGAGGCGCGACGCCGTAGGCGTCCCGGTTGTGCAGTGGGCGTACTCGCGTTGCAGCCGGAATCCGGCGGTCCAGGCCAGGAGGCGGGTGCGTCGGTCGCCGGGTGAGCAGGACAGGCTCGCGGTGCGGCCGCGGGCGGCGATGTCCCCGCACAGACCGGTCACGCAGGCGTGGGCGAGGTACTCGCGTCGGCGGTCGGGGACGGTGGCGCATGCGATGTCCTCGTACACGCTGCCGCGGAAGTACGTGCAGGCCACGGCGAGGATCCTGCCCTTGTGGAAGGCGGCCCAGCCGTACCCGGAAGCAGCGAGCCCCGCCGGGCCGTCCCAACTTGCGTGGATCCATGCCGCTGCCGGCCCCACCGCGGCGAGTGCCCGCGCGTCCTCGCGTACGAGCGGGCGCACCGTCACGCCATGCCAGGACCGCGGCGCCGGTGGGGATGCGGGCGCGCAGTGGACGTACACCATCCGATTCCCCGGCACGATCCGGTCGAAGGAGGAGCCCAGGACCCGCAGGAAACGGGACGGCGCCTCCACGAGACTGCCGGCGAAAGGGGCGAGAGAACCCGGGGCAAGAGCGTACGGATCGCCACGCAGGAGTACGTGCTTCGCACAGCTCACGGCAACGACCTGTGGCTGGAGCGCGCTGTCCGCCCACCAACTGCCGATTCCGGTACCGAGAACGTGCTCGGCCAGAGTGGCGGGTCCCGCTGTCCTGGCAGGAAACCACCCGGCGAGCCCGGAGAGGCTGTTCGGCTGGACCTGGATCATGAGAGGCACCACCTGATTCGGGTGCGGGGCGGCCCTGATCGGACCTCCCGCGGCGGATTCGGCGTCGAGCGACCTTATGCCCCGGACAGCACGTGCTTTCGGCGCATCCCGTACGCCGGTCCGACTCGCATATCGGGTCCTCGGCACGCCGCCCCGGGGCACGCAACGACGCTATCCCGCCTCTACCGGCCCGTATGTCCCCGTTAGCGACCCCTTGATCCCGTACGTCCGGCCCTTGACGCACGATTGACGACGGCCATTCCTGCACCCCCTTCGGACGCGAGTCCCTCATACAGAGATCCATGCCCGAACAGCAGGTCGTCGAGTTCGTTCCTGCCACTGATCAGCGGCGAACGTTGTACCACCGCGAAGGGCTCAGGGCTGGCCCAGTCCGATTGGGGTGTCCACCAGCACCCGCGTCATCAAGGCCGCATCAAAGCCGGACGGAAACCGGACACGGGAGCGTCCGTCCCGGTTACACCTGAGGTGGAGGTGGGGCTCATGCTCAATTACCTCACCAGGGGTCAAGTGGCGGTCGGAGCCGCCCTCGCGCTGCCGCCGGCCGTGTGCGCGGTGCTGGTGCCCTTCCGGGCCGACATGTCCGACACCAACACGGTCCTGGTACTCGTCGTCGCCGTGGTTGCCGTGGCCGCCCTGGGAAGTCGTCTGGCCGGTGCGCTCACAGCCGTGTCCGCAGCAGTGTGGTTCGACTTCTTCCTCACCCGCCCCTACGGACAATTCACCATCGCCGACCCCGCCGATGTCATCACAGCCGTGCTGTTCCTCGTCGTCGGCATCATCATCTCCCAGCTGGCGGCCCGGGCCCGGGAACTTAAGGTGATCGCCCTCACCGACGACGACTATCTGGCGCAGATCCACCACGCTGCCCGGCTGGCCGAGACGAGCGCCGACCCGCACACCGTGATCGACCATGTGGGCCGGCAGCTCGTGGGGCTGCTCGGGCTGAGTGGCTGCCGCTTCGAATACGGCACCCTCATAGGACGCCCACCTCGTCTGGAGGAGGACGGCACCATTGCCTGGGGCGACCGGTGCTGGGATGCGGACCGCGACGGTCTGCCCCCGGAGGAGCTGGAACTGCGGGTCTTCCACAATGGACACTTCTACGGCCGGTTCATGCTTCAGCCCAGGCCCGGAGCGGCGCCCCCACTCGCTGCGCGCCTGGTCGCCGTGACCCTGGCCAACCAGGTCGGGGCAGAGCTCGACGCGACCGGCCACGCCCACGCCTGACGGCGAGAGGGCGCTGCGGGCCTGTCACCGACTCGCGACTGCGACGAGAAGAAGCGCGATCGAAAACAGCACGACGAGGGCACCCCCGGCGATGAACGCGCGTTCTAGACCCAAGCGGTCCCAGCCGTGGACCACGACGTTTCGCGGGTCGGCCGGATCGTAGGAGACAAGCACATGGTCACCATGGCTGAGCGGGTGTCGCCGGGTGGCGGGAACAGGAGAGACGACTTCCATCACCCTGTCGTCCTCCGTCACGAACTGGAGGAGCGGCTGCGGCGGGGACGACTCCTCATGAGCCGCTCCCGGTCGTCGCTTGACCAGGGCCTGGACCCGCACGCCGGTCTCTCTCACCCGCCGCGCCTGGTACAGGCCGTAGGCCCCCGCAAGGACGGCAAGCATCCCGCCGAACGTGGTGATCCCCGCAAGTACGACCACGGCCCCCACGTCCACGTCACACCTCCTCGCAGCTGCATGCCCTCGCCTCGGCCGCCCTCACATCAGCACCCCCACATTCTGGTCACGTCAGCCTGGCCAGATCGTGGTTGAGTTCGACGACATTGACGCGTTCCTGACCCAGAAATCCGAGAACACGTCCCTGAACGTGTCGGGCGACCAGTGTCCTCACCTTGGTGGGAGCGAGGTGGCGGGCCTTCGCAACACGGTCCACCTGCTGATAGGCATACGCCGGGGAGATCGCCGGGTCGAGTCCCGAGCCGCTCGCGGTGACGGCGTCCGCGGGGACGGACGCGGGCGGGACCCCGTCGAAGGCGGCGACGGCAGCGCGGCGGTCCTTGACGGTCCTGATCAGGTCGGTGTTGTTCGGGCCCAGATTGGAGGCGCCGGAGACCGTGGGGTCGTAGCCGCCGGCGGACGGGCGGGGCTGGAACCACTTGGGGTCGGGGCGCGGTGTCTCTGTCTCGTCCTGGGGATTCCGCTTCGGCAGGGAGAAGTTCTGGCCGATCAGGCTGGAGGCCACCGGCGTGCCGTTCGTCTTCAGCAGGGAGCCGTTGGCCTGGTGGGAGAGTCCGGCCTGGGAGATGCCGGTGACGAGCAGCGGATAGGCGATGCCGGTGATCACGGTGAAAACCAGCAGCATCCGCAAGGCGGTCAGATGGTGCCGGAGTACAGGGGGAAGGTGGGTGCGCACCCTGGGATCGCCTTCTTCTCTCGTCGGTCCGTCTGTCAGCGCAGGCCGGGGATGAACTGGATGAGGAGGTCGATCAGCTTGATGCCCACGAAGGGCAGGACCAGCCCGCCGAGCCCGTACATCCAGATGTTGCGGCTGAGCAGTGTCGCCGCGGAGGACGGCCGGTAGCGCACGCCGCGCAGCGCCAGCGGGATCAGGGCGATGATGATCAGCGCGTTGAAGACGATCGCGGAGGCGATCGCCGAGGTCGGGCTGTGCAGTCGCATGATGTTGAGTTTGTCCAGGCCGGGATAGACCACGGCGAACATCGCGGGGATGATCGCGAAGTACTTCGCAACGTCGTTGGCGATCGAGAACGTCGTCAGCGCACCACGGGTGATGAGCAGCTGCTTGCCGATCTCGACGATCTCGATCAGCTTCGTGGGGTTGGAGTCCAGGTCCACCATGTTCCCGGCCTCCTTGGCGGCCGAGGTGCCGGTGTTCATGGCCACGCCGACATCCGCCTGGGCGAGCGCCGGGGCGTCGTTCGTGCCGTCGCCGGTCATCGCGACGAGCTTGCCGCCCGCCTGCTCCCGCTTGATGAGGGCCATCTTGTCCTCGGGCGTGGCCTCGGCGAGGAAGTCGTCCACGCCGGCCTCCTGAGCGATGGCGCGTGCGGTCAGAGGGTTGTCACCGGTGATCATGACCGTACGGATACCCATCCGGCGCAGCTCGTCGAACCGCTCCCGCATGCCCTCCTTCACGACGTCCTTGAGGTGGATGACACCGAGGATTCGGGCGCCGGGTGCGTCGCCGTGCCGGGTCACCTGGCCGACGACCAGCGGGGTGCCTCCGCTCGCGGAGATGCCGTCGACGATGCCTCCGACCTCTGCCGTGGGGTGGCCGCCGTTGTCACGGACCCAGCGCATCACCGCCGTCGCCGCTCCCTTACGCAGAGAAAGGTTCTCCTGAGAGTCGTTGAGGTCGACACCGCTCATCCGGCTCTGAGCGGTGAAGGGTACGAACCGTGCCTGGGCCAGTTCTCCTTCGCCACGTCCTCGCAGGGCGTACTGCTGCTTGGCGAGGACGACGATCGAGCGGCCCTCCGGCGTCTCGTCGGCGATCGACGACAGCTGGGAGGCGTCCGCGAGTTCCTCGGTGCTCACCCCGTTCACCGGCAGGAATTCGGCGGCCTGGCGGTTGCCGAGGGTGATGGTGCCGGTCTTGTCGAGCAGGAGGGTGTTGACGTCGCCCGCGGCCTCCACCGCGCGCCCGGACATCGCCAGCACGTTGCGCTGCACGAGCCGGTCCATGCCCGCGATGCCGATCGCCGAGAGCAGCGCACCGATCGTCGTGGGGATGAGGGCCACCACGAGGGCGACAAGGACGACGATGGTCTGTTCGGCCCCGGCGAAGACGGCGAAGGGTTGCAGCGTCGCCACCGCGATCAGGAAGATGATCGTGAGGGATGCCAGCAGGATGTTGAGCGCGATCTCGTTCGGTGTCTTCTGCCGTGCGGCCCCCTCCACGAGTGCGATCATCCGGTCGATGAAGGTCTCCCCCGGCTTGGAGGTGATCTTCACGACGATCCGGTCCGAGAGCACCTTGGTACCGCCCGTGACGGCCGACCGGTCACCACCGGACTCGCGGATCACCGGCGCCGACTCACCCGTGATGGCCGATTCGTCGACGCTGGCGATGCCCTCGACCACGTCTCCGTCGCCGGGGATGGTCTGCCCGGCCTCGACGACGACATGATCGCCCAGACGGAGAGCGACGCCCGGAACTTCCTGCTCCGAGGCGTCGGCCGCGCCCGGCTGCCAGCCGGTGAGACGACGGGCCATGGTCGTCGTCCTGGCCCGGCGGAGCGTCTCCGCCTGGGCCTTGCCCCGCCCCTCGGCCACTGCTTCGGCAAGGTTGGCGAAGACGGATGTCAGCCAGAGCCACCCCGTGATCACCCAGGCGAAAACACTTGGTGCTCCGATGGCGGACAGCGTGGTCAGCGCCGCCCCGACCTCCACCACGAACATGACGGGGTTGTGGACCATCACTCGCGGATCCAGCTTGCGCAGGGCGCCGGGGAAGGATGTCAGGAGCTGCCTGGGATCGAGCAGTCCGCCCGAGACCCGGTGCTGCTGACGCCCGGTGCCCGGCGGGGTGGGAGCGGGAGTGGCGGTCGTGGTCATCAGTGCAGGCCCTCCGCAAGGGGTCCGAGCGCGAGCGCGGGAAAGTAGGTCAGCCCGACAACGATGAGAATCACTGCGGTCAACATCCCGACGAACTGCGGCCGGTGGGTGGGCAGGGTGCCCGCCGTGACCGGAACGGGTTGTTGTTCTGCGAGAGAGCCGGCGAGCGCCAGGACGAACACCATCGGCAGGAACCGGCCGACGAGCATGACCACACCGAGTGCGGTGTTGTACCAGACGGTGTTCGCGCTCAGCCCTGCGAACGCCGAGCCGTTGTTGTTCGCAGCCGACGCGAAGGCGTACAGGACCTCGGAGAAGCCGTGCGGACCGGAATTGAGCATGGCCGCCCTCTCCCCCGGGAGCGCCATCGCCAGCCCCGCGCCCACCAGTGCGACCACGGGCGTGGTCAGGATGTAGAGCGAGGCGAACTTCATCTCCCGGCCCCGGAGCTTCTTGCCCAGGTACTCGGGGGTCCGGCCGACCATCAGTCCGGCGACGAAGACCGCGACGATCGCCAGGATCAGGATTCCGTAGAGCCCGGATCCGGCGCCACCGGGCGCGATCTCCCCCAGCATCATGTTGAAGATCGTCATTCCGCCGCCACCCGGCGTGTACGAGTCGTGGGAGGAGTTGACCGCTCCGCACGACGTGAGGGTGGTGGACACGGCGAACAGGGCCGAGGCCCAGATCCCGAACCGCGTTTCCTTGCCCTCCGTCATTCCGCCGGCCGCGTGACCGGCGGTGCTGCTGACGCTGTGCAGCTCGTTGGCGGTGACGATGGCGACCGATGCGCCCCAGATCAATGCCATCACGGCGACGACGGCGTATCCCTGGCGGTTGTCGCCGACCATCGTCCCGAATGTCCGCGGGAGCGAGGACGCGATGACCAGCATGAGGTAGATCTCGATCAGGTTGGTGAAGGCGTTGGGGTTCTCGAAGGGGTGCGCGGAGTTCGCGTTGTAGAAACCACCGCCGTTGGTGCCCAGTTCCTTGATGGACTCCTGGGAGGCGACGGGGCCTCCGGTCAGGCTCTGGTGCCCGCCCGCGATGGTGGTGATGTCATGGATTCCGTGGAAATTCTGAACGGCACCGGCGGCCACCAGAACGATCGCGAAGACGAAAGCCAGTGGCAGCAGAACGCGAAGCACGATCCGTGTCAGGTCCACCCAGAAGTTTCCGACGCGATCGGTCTTCTTCCGGTTGAAGCCCCGGATCAGTGTGGCGACGACGGCGATGCCCACGGCCGCGGAGACGAAGTTCTGCACAGCGAGGCCCGCCATCTGGACCAGATGCCCCATCGCCGACTCACCTGAATACGACTGCCAGTTGGTGTTGGTGACGAAGGATGCCGCGGTGTTGAACGACTGGTCCGTGGAAACCGGCTTCATTCCCAGGGACAGCAGGAGATGGTTCTGCAGGCGCAGAAACGCGTACAGGAACAGCACCGATACAGCTGAGAAGGCCAGGATGCTCCGCAGGTAGACCGACCACTTCTGGTCGGCGTCGCAGTTCACTCCACCTGCCCGGTAGATCAAGCGTTCGGCCCGCCAATGGCGATCAGTGGTCAGGACGCGGGCGATGTAGCCGCCCAGCGGGCGGAATGAAAGACCTAGCGCGACCACCAGGGCAAGCACCTGGAGCCAGCCCGCGAGGGTGTCGTCCATCCGGGATTTCTCCTAGAACTTCTCGGGGAAGATCAGGCAGATGACCAGGTAGATCACCAGGCACGCGGCAACGGCCAGGCCGACGATGTTTTCCACGCTCACAGGCGCCCGACCCCCTTGGCAGCCAGGACGAGAAAGGCAAACACCACTACCGTGAGGCCGATGTACGCGATGTCCGACATACGGCGAAGCACCCCGCAGAGTCATGAGGGACGGGACTTCCAGGCCCTTCTGGCCGGCATATGGAGTTGATCCGGAAAACGAGATCGACCCTCTTCTGACGCTATATCAGTTGGTGTCGGAATTGCTTTGCAGCCCTGTGCGCCGATGGGATGACCGTGAAGTGCGTGGATTCACTCGTTGTGGCCGGATGTCGCAAAGCCGCCGGGCGCGGAACTCGGAAGAGTGAGCATCACCGAGAATTCGCGGCTCTCCGCGGCCGTCTCCATGGTCCCGTCCATGGCCTCGGCCAAGTCGCGCGACAGCCGTACAGCCAGGCTGTCGGCCCTGGCACCCGGAGCCCGAAAAGCCTTGGGGCTCAGTTCCGGGCCCCGGTCGGGCGTGCCGTCCTCCACTCGAATCCTCACGCGGCCGGCCTGGACCTCGGCGGTGACGACGGGGGGCCGGTCCGACGGGCTGTGACGCAACGCATCGGCACCCAGGGCGGTCAGGGCACGGGTGAGGAGAGCGGCGTCGGCGATCACGTCGGGCAGCTGTTCCGGCAGGCGCAGAATGATCGAGTGGCCGCCGGGCCCCAGGTCGTCCAAGGCGGCGCCCAGCATCTCGTTGAGGTCGACCGGGCGGAGGTAGAGATCGAGTGCCCCGGCGTGCAGACGACTCACATCGTCGAGATCAGTGACCAACTGCGCCGCACGGTGCACCGCCGCGCAGGCAGAGTCCAACAACTGTGCCTCTTCCGGGACAGTCGCGCCGGATCCTCGACGCCTCAGGCGTACGAGCGCTTCTTCGGCCGTGTGCAGCGGAGCACGCAGATCGCGCCCCGCCGCGAGAAGCAGGGATGCCCGGGTACGTTCGGCGTCGGCGAAGATGTTCGTGCCGTCGGAACACCCGGCGATCCGCCCTCGGGCATGTGCCAGCCCCAGTTCGGCGGCGCATGCAGCGAGGACGCTTCGGTCCTGTGTACTCAGTCCTGAGCCACGCACGGCCAGCATGAGGTTGTCGTCGACGGGGCTTTCCGCATCCGCCTCGTAGGGCTTCTCCGGTGGCCGCTCCCCGGCGCTGGCGATCACGTACCAATGGGGCGCGGGAGATGCTTCCGGATCCCTTTCGAGCAGGCTGATCGCACTGAGACCGAAATTTTCCCGGATCTGCTCCACCAATGCCGTCAGATCCTGGCCACGCATCATGGCGGCGGCCAGGCGGCTCAGCGCCCTCGCCTCGGATGTCGCGCGTACGGCCTGGTGCGTGCGCTGGGCAGCCGTGCCCGCAGCCGTGCCGACGAGAGCGGCCGTGGCGATGAACACGACGAGTGCGGTGATCGCGTCGGGGCGCGCGATGGCCAGTGAATGCACCGGGGCCATGAAGTAGTAGTCGGCGAGCAGTGCGGCGGCAACGGCGGCGAGCAGCGCGGGATAGAGCCCTCCGACCAGGGCGACCACGATGACGGCGAGCAGATAGACGACCAGGACGCCCGAGAGGTCGAGGTGGGCGCGCATCGCGGTCAGCACGAGTGTCAGTGCGGGAAGCAGCACCACAGCACCGATCAGCGCGGCCCAGTACCGTCTTCGGCCCGTGCCACGGCTCGGATGCGGAAGCCTCAGCACAGCGGCCCCTGCCGCCTCCCTGTGGGTGACGATGTGCACGTCGATGGGACCGGACCCCTTGATCGTCCGCTCTCCCACACCTGCTCTCAGGAGGGAGGCGAGGCGACCGTGCCGGCTCGCGCCCAGCACGATCTGGGTGACGTTCTCCGCCTCGGCGAACTGGAGCAGGGCATCGACGACATCCTCGCCCGTGATCTGGTGGTAGCTGCCGCCGAGCGACTCCAGAAGGGTGCGCTGGGCGTCCAGTACTGCCGGTTCGACGCCGGCGAGTCCGTCCTCCAGGACCACGTGGAGGGCCAGCAGCTCCGTGCCGGGGGTACGAGCACTGATCCTCGCGGCACGGCGGATGAGCGTCTCGCCCTCCGGTCCGCCGCTCAGGGACACCAGGATGCGCTCCCGCGTCTCCCAGGGGGCGACGATGCCGTGTTCCGCGCGGTAGCGCTGCAGCCCTTCCTCCACCCGGTCGGCCAGCCACAGCAAGGCGATCTCGCGCAGGGCGGTGAGGTTGCCGACCCGGAAGTAGTGCGTGAGGGCGGACTCGATGCGATCCGGCGCATAGATGTCGCCATGGACCATGCGGCGGCGGAGCACCTCCGGTGACAGGTCGACCAGTTCGATCTGGTCGGCCCGGCGGGCCACCTCGTCGGGCAGGGTCTCCCGCTGCGTGACCCCCGTGATCTGCCGTACCACGTCGTTGAGGGACTCCAGGTGCTGGACATTGAGCGTGGTGACAACATCGATGCCGGCGTCCAGGAGCTCCTCCACGTCCTGCCACCGCTTGGCGTTGCGGGCCCCCGGAACGTTGGAGTGGGCCAGCTCGTCGACCAGTGCGACCTGGGGGCGGCGGGCCACCACGGCGTCGAGATCCATCTCGGTGAAGAGCGCACCGCGGTGGCTCAGCGTACGGCGGGCCACCGTCTCCAGGCCGTCCGCCATCGCCGCGGTCGGCCGACGGCCATGCGGCTCGACGAAGCCGACGACCACATCCGCACCCCGCGCACGCAGTCGCTGGCCCTCGGCAAGCATGGCGTACGTCTTCCCGACCCCGGGGGCGGCCCCGAGGTAGATCCGCAACCGTCCACGTGCCACCGGCGGACTCCTGCCCAGGTCACCCCCATGTCACGTTCGCGCCCTTCCATGGTGCGCCCGTCACGGGCGTTCCACTCGACGACCCCGGCAATGCCGGCGGAGATGTCCGGCTGTTGTCCGCGCCGGGGCCGCAGCGCCTGTACGGATCGTCGTCAGCGGCCCCGGTACGCATACCCCCGCCGCCCATGAGCCCCTGTCCAGGGCGTTCGCGCCGACCTCACCGGGGCGTTCGCACACTTCGAGACCGAGCGCAGCGTGCCGGGCGGGGACACGTCTGCGCCCGGTACGGGAAGCCCTCGGTTGCGGATCCTTCCGTGCGTACGCTGAGGCAGCCGTCTCGTCGATGGCCTGCACCGTCGCTTCGCCGCACGTCAGGAGCACAACGATGGCCACTCCCGCCCATGAGCCTCCGGGTCGCCTGCGCGCATGGATGCTGGAGGGCCTGTCCGACATCGCCGGACACCAGCAGGGGCCGCATGCCAAGCCCGAGCCCGCGGGCAGGGGGCAGCGGTGGTGGCGGGTGATGTGCCTGACCGGCGTCGACTACTTCTCCACGCTGGGCTATCAGCCGGGCATCGCCGCCCTCGCAGCCGGACTGCTGTCCCCCGTGGCTACCATCGTGCTCGTGATCGTCACGCTGGCGGGGGCACTGCCGGTCTACCGACGGGTGGCCGAGGAGAGCCCGCACGGCGAGGGCTCGATCGCGATGCTGGAGCGGCTGCTCTCGTTCTGGAAGGGCAAGCTCTTCGTCCTGACACTGCTCGGCTTCGCTGCCACCGACTTCCTGATCACCATCACACTGTCGGCTGCGGACGCCTCCACCCACCTGGTGGAGAACCCGCACCTGAACGATGCGCTGCACAACAAGCAGATGCTGATCACACTGCTGCTGATCGCGCTGCTCGGAGCGGTGTTCCTCAAGGGCTTCCTGGAGGCCATCGGCGTCGCCGTCGTCCTGGTCGGGATCTACCTGACCCTGAACGTCGTCGTCGTGGTGTCGGGTCTGTGGCACGTCGCCACAGCCACCCACGTGGTCACCGACTGGACGAGCGCCCTGACCACCGAGCACGGCAACGTCCTGGCCATGGTGGGCATCGCCTTGCTGGTCTTCCCGAAGCTGGCCCTCGGCCTGTCCGGCTTCGAGACCGGAGTCGCGGTCATGCCTCATGTCGCGGGCGACCCCGGCGACACCGAGGAGAAACCCACCGGCCGTATCCGCGACACGAAGAAGCTGCTGACCACCGCTGCGACGATCATGAGCGTGTTCCTGATCGCCACCAGTTTCATCACCACCGTGCTCATCCCGGCCAAGGAGTTCGAGTCGGGCGGTCGGGCGAACGGCCGCGCACTGGCGTATCTGGCGCACGAGTACCTCGGAAACACCTTCGGCACCGTCTACGACGTCTCCACCATCGCCATCCTGTGGTTCGCCGGCGCCTCCGCCATGGCCGGCCTGCTCAACCTGATGCCCCGCTACCTGCCCCGGTACGGTATGGCGCCGCACTGGGCACGCGCCGTGCGCCCGATGGTGATCGTGTTCATCCTCGTGGCGTTCCTGGTCACCTGGATCTTCGATGCCGACGTCGACGCCCAGGGCGGCGCCTACGCCACCGGCGTCCTCGTCCTGATCAGCTCCGCCGCCATCGCCGTCACGATCGCCGCGCGCAAGGCCGGCCAGCACAACTGGACCATCGCCTTCGCCGTCATCTCGGCGGTCTTCCTCTACACCACCGTGGCGAATGTGATCGAGCGCCCCGACGGGGTGAAGATCGGTGCCTGCTTCATCGCCGGGATCATCCTCGTCTCGCTCCTTTCACGGCTCGCGCGCGCCTTCGAGCTGCGGGTCACCAGCGTGACCCTGGACGGCGTGGCGGAGCGCTTCGTACGGGACGCCGCCAGCCGCAGGATCCGGTTCATCGCCAATGAGCCCGACAGCCGCGACATCGCCGAGTACCGCGACAAGATCGAACAGATCCGTCACGACAACGACGTCCCCGTCCAGGAGGACTTCGTCTTCGTCGAGGTCACCGTCCTCGACCCCTCGGAGTTCGAATCGGGCCTGAACGTACGCGGCGAAGTCCTGCACAGCCGCTACCGCGTTCTGACCCTGGAGAGCTCCTCCGTCCCCAACGCCCTGGCCGCCCTGCTCCTGCACGTCCGCGACCTCACCGGCCACAACCCGCACATCTACTTCGAGTGGACCGAAGGCAACCCCTTCACCAACTTCCTGCGGTTCTTCCTCTTCGGCCAGGGCGAGGTCGCCCCCGTCACCCGCGAGGTCCTCCGCGAGGCCGAACCCGACCGGGCCCGCCGCCCCCGCGTCCACGTCGGATGAACCCGCCTCGCACCCGGGGCCGGGCCGACGCC
This sequence comes from Streptomyces sp. NPDC001933, assembly GCF_042890955.1. Taxonomy (NCBI): domain Bacteria; kingdom Bacillati; phylum Actinomycetota; class Actinomycetes; order Kitasatosporales; family Streptomycetaceae; genus Streptomyces; species Streptomyces sp. NPDC001933. The sequence continues at coordinate 50,936 of NZ_JBIASS010000015.1, forward strand.
TCCGCACTCACCTCGCCCTCCCGGCCGGATCAGCCCAGCAGCGCGCTCAAGGAACCCTCGGCGGTGTGCTGTTCGCGGCGCATCGCGCCCCGGGCCAGACGTACCAGCTCCTGTGGCGTGAGGCCGGTGAGCGTGCGGCGAAAATGCGCGATGAGGTCGTTCGTGGCCCCGGTCAGCGCTGCGTCGTCGTTGGGCCGGGCGGGCAGTCCGTCGCCGTCCAGCAGGAGTGCCTCAAGAACGGCGTACAGGTGGGCGGAGCCGGCCTCGCGGACCGTGAACGAGAGGTGAGCGGAAGAGCTTCCCCCGGTGGCTTCGGCCGCATGCGCGAACCCCCGCGGCACGTAAAGGACTTCGCCCCGACGCAGAACCACGTCGAGCAGCGGATCCCCCGGGTCGCCGTCCACGCGCTCGGGCTGCCAGTTCCCGTCGGGCGGTCCCGGATACACACGCCACCGCTTCGAGCCGTGCATCTGAACGGCCAGCACGTCGGCGTCGTCGCGGTGCACAGGACGGCCCTGCGTCCCCGGCGGGGTGAGGAAGAAGAACGCCTCCACCTGACGTTGAAAACACTCCGCGAGCCCATCGGCCATTTCCCGCACGCCTGCGTGCCACTGGTCGACGTACCGCAGAAGGAGCGTGGCTCCCTCCTTGCCGATCAGTCGGCGCACCGCCCCGGCATCCACGTAGCGGTTGTCGATCCCGCCCAGGACGACACGGGGGGAACAGTAACGCTCCTCCGGTACCGGACCGCCCTCGTGCACGAGCGTCGCGTACGGGGTGGTGAGGAGACCTGCGTCCAGGATCCTGTCCAGCTCGGCGACCGTCAGCGTCTCCGTCAGGGGGGTGCAGGGATGCAGTACGGCGGGTGTGCGGCGCCACAGGGTGCGATGGAACACCTGCTCGTCGCCCACATATCGTGCAAGCGGGCCCATCGTTGCCTCTCCATGTTCCATGCCGTCGGCCTGATCAGACGGTCTGACGGTTGCTGTACGCACGCGGTCGTGCCCGGCCGATGACATCATCCGGGGTGACCGCGTCGAGCCGTGCGCCGAGATGGCCCAGGAGTTCGGCCGCGGTGCGCAGCAGGGCGTCATCGTCCAGCGGACGGCCCGGCAGTGTCAGGCCGTCGACGATCCCCGTCAGCAGAGCGGTGCGCAGATGCTCCGCGCCGGCTTCTCTCACCACCACTGTCAGATGAGCCGACGAGGCGTCGCCCACGGCCGTGGCGGTGTGCGCGAAACCTCGCGGCACATACAACACTTCACCGGCCTCAAGGACCGTGTCCAGCAGCGGCGTCCCCGGATTCTCCTCGCGGACCGGCGCCCAGTCGCCGTCGGCCGGACCTGCGTACACCTGCCAGTGCTTGGCACCGCTGAGCTGGATCGCCAGCAGGTCCCCGTCGTCCCGATGCACCGGACCCCGGCGGCCGGGACGACTCAGGAAGAAGAAGGCCTCGGCGAGCCGGCCGAGCCGCTGGGCAACGCCCCTCGTGAGTTCACGCACCGGGGGATGCCATTGGTCGACGTATCGGAACTGCAGGGTCGCCCGTTCCTCATCGATCAGTCGTCGGACCGCCGCCGCGTCGACGTACCCCTGGACAGGGTTCCCGGTGATGACGCGCATCGGACAGAAACGCTCGTCGGCGATGCTCCCCTGCGCGGCGTACAGGCCGAGATACGGAACGCGCAACAGCCCCGCGTCGAGAAGCGCGTCCACGTCCGAGAGTGTCAGCACCTCCAACGGCGGGTCCTGCGGCCGCAGAAGCACCGGTTCCTTCCGCCAATACGTACCCAGGAGCTGCTCCACGTCCGGTACGCACCGTTCCAGCCAGTCCATTGTTCCGTCCCTCTCCGAGCGGACCCGCCGGTGTGAGCACCGGCGGGTCCCGGACGCGCTTGCGCGCACCCGCGTGCGCTTCGGTCAGCCGATCAGATGACGTCGGGGTAGCAGTCCCCGCACCCGGCCTCGATCTTCTGGTCCGAGGACGGGGACTCGGCGGCATGCCCGACGGACGGCACGAAGAACGCCCCTCCGGCAACGGCGAGCGCCGCCACGCTCAACGCGGCACGCTTGGAGATCTCCGCACGCTTCGACGGCTCGACGGCCTGGGAATACGACATGACCACTCCCTTCCCCGGCAGCGGTTTCCGCCGCATCCGGGTGTCCACTCGACCCCGGTTCCGAGGCCGGGACTGATCTTGCGTCGGCCCGCGTGCGGAGGAGAAGCAGCGCTGACGCGTTCCATACGCCACTTACGGATCTCTGATGCGCCCTCCCCTCCCCGGCCGGTGCGAGTACATCGGCCCCATGCGCTCGGAGCTCACCATCCAGTTCCGCCGCCCCTCCGAACTGGGCTCCGACACCAGCCGCTTCGCCCAGTCCGATATCGGCGCCCACGCGTGTGTGATCGAGCGTGACGCCAGACGGTTAAGGAATCGGCCCCTGCGCCCGTACAACCCATTCGGACACCGACAACGGGATTGCTGAGGACGAGTCGGGCGCCTGCCGACACACAGCCCGTGCACCTCGTGCTGCAGGAAGTGCGGCCCGGCAGCGGCGCCGGCCGGGGACCGGCGGGCGCCGGTGACTATCACCTCTCTGGAAGGACCGAACCACGTCAGGTGCCGCACCGCACGAGAACTGACGGGCCGGCCCCGGCACAGGTCATGCCGCCGCATGAGTCCGGTTGTTGCTGACTCTTCGCAACAAAGGCATGGGCTGTCCCCGGACGGTCACCGCAGGGAAAGGGGACGTGCCTGGGGTCTAGACGGCACGATTCATCGGATGTATGACTGGGTTCCTCGGCGAGACTCCAGCGAGTCTTCCGCCGGGTTCCCTGACGTCCATGGATGAGGACGCGATGAATAACCCGATGTTTGTTTCGACCCTTCTACGCAATGCGGCAATTGGCCTCGTCACCGCTGCGGTCTCCGTGACGGCGGCGTTAGCCGCAGTTGCGCCCGCTCAGGCAGCAACCATCCGCGTCGTCGCGGCGCCCGATGGAAAGGGTTTGGACTGCACCGCCACTGCTCCCTGCGATCTCGACGGCGCCCAGGCGAAGGCGCGGCGCCTCGCGAGTAAGGGAGCAGCAGTTACGGTGGAGTTGCTGGACGGCCGCTACGAGCTGTCCGAGACGCTGCGCTACACCGCTGAGGACTCCGGCACGGCCGAGCACCCGGTGGTGTGGCGGGCTGCAGACCCCGGCAAGGTCGTCATCTCCGGCGGCACTCGGGTGACCGGGTGGACCGAGCACGACGACGAGCGCGGAATCTGGGTCGCCGACGTCCCGGCCGGGAGCCAGTCGCGCCAGCTCTACGTGAACGGCGCCTGGGCCCCGGTCGCGCAGGCCGGGGCCGGCGAACTCGGCTTCCCGTCCTCGTGGACGGGCACGTCCACCGGGTACGAGGTCACCCACGACGCCTCGCGCAAGTGGCTCGACGCGCTCTCGCCCGAGGACGCAGGCAAGGTCGAGTTCGTCTATACCGGCAAGACCGGACCGTGGACCCAATCACGGTGCCTGGTCGACTCGGTCGCTCCCAAAGAGGGCAGCACCACGGTCACCATGCTCGACACCTGCTGGGACGGGATGACCAAGCGACCCCCGCGTGCCCCGGTCGAAAGCGGCGGCCTGCCCAACATGAGTACCTCGACCGTGCCGACACGCGTCGAGAACCACTACTCACTGCTGTCGACCGGTGAGTGGTTCCTCGACTCCGACGCAGGAAAGCTCTACTACGCCCCCAAGACCGGGGTCGACATGAAGACCCTCGACGTCACGCTTCCCCGCCTCGAGCGGCTGATGACGGTCGGCGGCACCCTCGCCGAGCCCGTACACGACCTGGTCTTCGAGGGGTTGCAGTTCTCCTACGCGACCTGGCTCGGTCCCTCGCGGACCGGTTTCGCCGAGGTGCAGTCCAACCTGCACATCACCGGCGCACCCAACCAGGGCAAGTGCGCGGTGACCACACCGGCGGGCAGCTGCCCATACGGCGCGCTGAGCCAGCCGCTGGGCAATGTGGACGTGACCGCGAGTCGCGACATCCGGTTCGTCGGCAACACCTTCCGCGCGCTCGGCGGCGCCGGGCTTGGCGTGCGCTACGGCGCCACCGGCACCGTGATCGAGGGCAATCACATCACCGACACCTCATCGACCGGCATCTACCTGGGCTGCACCTACGATCCCCAGCCGTGGGACGCCGGCACGCATTCAGGCATCAAACAGCACTGCACCCCGGACGCGGCAGCGGTGGCCGGGGACACGATCGACACCAACGAGGTCGTCAAGGGCACACGAGTCTCCAACAACGTGATCCACGCGGTCGGACGGGACTACAAGGCTGCTCCGGGCGTCACGATCCTGTTCGGGCAGGACCTGCGGATGGATCACAACGAGGTCTTCGACACCCCGTACACGGGCATCACCGCGGGCATCGTCCAGGGACACGCCACCGACGCGGACAATCCGGGCAACAACCCGAATGTCAACGCACGGAACGTGATCAGCGACAACCTGATCTACAACTACATGCAGGAACTGCGCGACGGCGGGGCGATATACGTCGAGGGCCACCAGGCACAGTACATCGAGAAGGCCGATGGCACCCTCGACATCGCCGCCACGCGAGCCAACGGGTTCCGTGCGTCGGGGAACGTGGCCTTCAACGACCATCCGGACACGAACTTCACCTACTACGACGATGCCGGCTCGCAGTTCATCACCTGGGACGGCAACGTGGCGTTCAAGACCGCCGGGGCCTCGCAAGGAGGCTGCTCGCCGGCCGGCTACCTGTGGACGGAGAACAACTACCTGTCGGGCCGCGTCGGCCGATACCCCTGCCCACCGGACCCGCTGGCCGTCGTCACGGGGAACAACACCAAGATCCCCGGTTCGCCCACGCTCGCCGACGTCCCCGAGGCCAAGTTCGCCGAGGCCGGGCTGGAGCGGACCCACCGGGCTCTCTCCCGGACCGGCCCGCTGGAGCTCCGCTACGAATCCCCGCGCTCGGCCGACGGCACGCGGCTGCTGGCCGTGAGCGGCCTGACCGACCGCACCCGGATCTACGCCGGTCGTACCCTGCTGGAGCAGCGCCGTATCAACAGCACCTTCGTCGAGGTGGCCGTCCCGGACGCCGTCGCCTCGCATCCGATCTCCGTCGGACGGCCGGCCGATCCGCACCGGTGGACCCGGGTGAACGAGACCGACCCGAGCACGACCAGTTCCGGTTGGTCGCTCTCCTCCGGTCGTGGACTCGGGGACTTCCACGACGATCTCCTCCACGCCAAGGAGAACGGATCCACCGTCTCCTTCCGGTTCACCGGTTCCCGGGTTCGCATCTACGGGGAGACCAACGCCGACCAGGGCGAGCTGGCCATCACCGTCGACGGCGGCAAGGCGGTGACCGTCGACACCCGTTCGCCCTCGCGTCGGAGCAACACCGTCGTCTACGAGACCCCTCGGCTGGGCGACGGGGAGCACGCCGTGACCATCACCAAGGTGAGCGGCACCTACGGCACGTTCGACGGCTACGAGTATCTGGACCGTTGGTGAGCCCGACGGCCTCGACCGGCACCGTCGCCGTGCCCGACCGTCGTGGCGGCCAGCCCGCCACGACGGTCGGCGCGGCCCATGCCCGGCCGAGTCACCTGATGCGCCGCCGCCCTGCCTGAAGGCCGAGCGAGGTCACCGGGCCGGGATCGGCTGAGTGATGTTCACCGGGTTGCCGTCGGGGTCCTGAATGTGGGCGACGCGCTGTCCCCACGGCATGTCGTTGGGGCCGCTGCGGACCGTGCCGCCCGACGCCGCCACCCGGCCGAGCGTCTCCTCGACGTCGTCGACACCGATGCTGAGCAGGATCCGCGGCGCCGCACCGGTCCCCGGGTTCGTCTTGGCCACCAATCCGAGGTCGGTGTCGCCAATGCGCAAGCCGAGGTAGAAGGTCGGGCCTTCCGCCGGTTCCCGGAAGATCTCCTGACCGCCGAACAGTTTCGTATAGAAGTCGAGCAGAACGTCCTGGTCGGCGGTCAGGATCACTGGCTGGATGGTGGACATGGCACTCCTGTCGTGAACGGTCGTGTCGCTGGGCAGACCGTTCGAGGACGGTGAACTCATCGGCAAAACCATCCCGCCGTACGATCTGCGACACGGACTTGGACCGGGACACCGGCGAGGCTCTTCGCCGCTACGGACACGCCCGGCCCGGCGAACTGGTCCACATCGATGTCAAGAAGCTCGGCCGCCCAGCCAGAGCCTGATGGTGTTCAGCTTCATGACGCAGCTCGGATCACGTGCTCCGGTCCCGCGCCCGGGTCAGCTGCTTCAGTTCGACAATGGTCGCGACGGCGCGCAGCCAGGTGGCCGCGGTGTCGTCGGCGGCGATCCCGCCCATGAGTTCGGTACCCGCTTGCAGCCACTCCCGTACCACGTCGGCCGCCTCTGGGCGGGGCAGGGGCTCGGGCAGCTCCGCGGCGAGGGCGAGCCCTCCGGCGCGCACAATGTCGGCGAGGAAAGCGACCGAGCGCGGCTCGGTGCCGAGGCGGTCGAGGATGACGGCTGCGGCCGCGGCGCCGTCGCCGAACAGGGCGGTGCGCCGGTTGCCGGGCTCGGCGGTGAGGCCGTAGCGCAGCAGGACGGTGATGTCGAGCCGGGCCAGCTCGTCGTCCGTGAGGTCCGGCGGGTACGGGGCGTTGTCGTTCATGGCGGGGCCTCTGGTGTCTCGTCTCGTCCGACTGGTCCGCTGGGGCTCAGTCGACGGTGACGGTGTAGGTGATGCGCTCGGGAGCCTGGGAAGGGGACGCCGCCCCCGTGGTCGGGGTGGCGGAGGGTCCGGCCGTCTCGGGGGGCAGTGTGGAGTTGTTGCCCTGGCACGTGGTGAAGGTGCAGTGCAGCAGCGTGAACCGGGTGGTCCCCTTGCCCTTGGCCTCGAAGGTGAAGGTGAGCCGGCCGCCGGCGCCGGGCACCGGCTCGTCGCCGGAGTCCGACGCGTAGTCCTGGCCCCGGCTGACGAGCACCGAGCCGTCGGGCTCGGGGTCGACCAGGTACCAGTACTCGCGGGTGGACGCGTTCTGGTCGACGGTGAGCGTGAAGCGCTCGCCCGGCTCGGCGGTGATGCTGGTGTCGTTCACCGGGCGGCTCGCGCTGCTCGTGGAGCCGCCGGCGGGTTCGTCGGAGCCCGAGCCGCAGCCTGTGGTGAGAGCGAGGAGCGCGGCCGCCGCGATCGCGGCACCGCCCCTGCTACCGCGGAAGATAGACGCTGTACGCGTTGGGGAGATCACTGTTGGAAGCCTTGCCCATGTGGCCGTTGATGAAGTCGTCCTCGCTGACCCAGGTGGTCGAGCCCCAGGGGTTGTACACCTGAAGCATGTCCCCCTCCTGGGCGATGATGGTCATCGCGTGGGCGCCCTCCTCGCCCGAGACGTCGACCGGCACCGGCCGCCCCTGCGCCACCGACTTCTCGACTTCGGTGAGGACCGCCCTGCGGTCGGCGGCGCTGTTCAGGTCCTGGCGCTCGTAGTCACTGCCGGTGGCACTGCCGACGGCGGTGTCGTTGATCCGTTCCTGCCCCTCGGACCCCATTCCGCCCCAGTTCTCGCCGCCTTCGCCTTCGGTGTGCAGCCGGTGCTGTTCGGCCACCAGCCGCTGCCTGAAGGCCTCGGGGTCGTCCTGCTGCCCGTCGGGGCCGCCTGTGAGGTCGAGCGCGTACAGGGGGTCGACCATGGCGCGGGACGTGACGGTGGACGAGGCCACGCAGGTGCCCTCGGAGCCGTCGCCGCCCTGAATCCACCGCTGGCCGTCGAACGTGACGAAGTCCGTGTTGTTGTTCGCACCGTCCGACGCCAGGCCTTCGTCGTTCATGCTGTCCGTGGCGGTGACCACCGGCGTGAGATGCCGGCGCATCCAGTCGGGGTCCTTGCCGTGGATCTTGTCCTGGAATGCGCCGATCTCGGCGACGCTGTGGCCTGCTGCCAGGGCCTTCATCAGGTAGGCCCGCTCCTGTGGAGTCTCCGACTTCGCCAGCATCCGCTCCATGGCCGACTCGTCGTCGAGACTCAGCTGGTCCATACGCGTCGACGCGCGCTCCAGGTCGCCGGCGGTGAGGATCTCGTTCAGCTCGGTGTCGGCGCCCGCGACGCCGGTGTCGGCGAGCATCAGCTTGTCGACGGCGGTGAGTTCGCTGGTCTCCATCTTCCCGGCCCGTGCCTCGGCGGCCCACTTGTTCAGGTCCCGGGCCGCGATGCGGGTGGCCTCCTGCGCCTCGGAGACGGCGTCGTGCATCAGATCGACCGCGTAGGAGCCGAAGTGGGCGGCGTTCTTGCGGTCCCACTCCTCCTCGTCGTTCTCGTGCAGGTTGTCGAAGAAACCGTCCTTGCCGCCGAGCATCTTCTTCTGTTCCAGCAGCTGTCCACGGCCCCGCTCGTCGTTGCGCTGCGCGGCGCCGATCGCGTCGGCCAGCGTCAGCAGCACCGACGCGCATCCCTGGAACGCCTCGCTCATCTGGGTCACGGCCCGTCCGGCGGCGTTCACCACGTCGGAGGCGAGGACGCCCGTGTCGCCGACCCACACCTCCGGAAGACCCTTGCGGCCCACCCGGTCGACCTGGTCGAAGACGCCTTCGACATGGCCGATCTGGCCGCGGTAGAGGCTGGCCAGGCCCTCCAGAACGCCTTGGTCCCCACCCGGCGCGGGCACCGAGAGGGCGTCGTCGATCAGGTCGAGGAGCTCGTTCTTGCTCCCGGCACCGAGCATCTTCTTGGACAGCCCGGCCAGCCACGCGAGGCGGAAGGAAGGGGATTCGAAAGGAGAGGAAAAGAACGACATCGGCCCGTCTCTCAGTAGCCCGACAGGACCGAGGTGCGCCCGCCCTGCGTCGATGTGTCGGTGAGAGCACTCGTACCGCCGACGTGGACGCTGTCCACGCCCGTCCTCACCAGGCCGTCGGTGCCGTGGTAGGACTTCTTCGCCAACTGCACCTTGCCACCGAGCTCGTGCAACGCCGACGCCAGCGTCTTCGCCTCGGCCTCCCATGCCTTGACGAACGCGTTCAGCGCCGACGCGGCGTCATTGCCGCCGGCATCGTCGTACGAGTAGGTCTTGCGGGACTTGACGGCCGAGCTGACGCCGTCCATGTCCGTGCCGGCATCGTCCAGTTGCCGGGCTTGGCCCGTCATTCCCGCTTTTATCTGGTAGCCGTCGACGCCCACCGCATCTCCCCCGTACGCATTCGATCACGACCGCCGGGCAGGCTAACACGCACTGCGTATACGGGAGATCGCCTGTCGCCCACCACACACACCTCCTCCACATCACCCTGTCAAAGGCTGTTCCCGCAGCCTGCAACGGCCCGTTGCCGGCCCATGCGGCCGTGCTCGACCGAACTGTTGAGACCGCTCGCCGAGTTCGCTGACGCGGGCCCCTCCACGAACCGTGCGAATCAGGCATCGGATGCCGTCATGGGCGCAGCGCCCCGGGCCACCGGCCTCGGTGTCGATGAATGCCCTGGTCAGGCAATCCGCTTCGTCGGCGCCCGGATCAGCTCCGCAGGCACCAGTCGACGAATCCCGTGACACTGGCGTCCACACCGGCCCGCTCGTCCGCCACGGCGGCCGTGCGGAAGAATCGGACTTCCCGGAAGTGCAGGTCCATGGCCCGCACGAGGCTGCGCAGGCCGAGCACGTCACGGAGCCAGGTCCGGGTGTCGTCGCTGTCCTCGATACGGGCCGGTACCAGGCCGTGCTCGGTGAGCAGGTCCGTCTTGGTGACGGCGACCGCCAGCCGGGAACGCTCCAGCGGGGCGCCCATCGCTGCCACCGCCTGGACCGAGCGGGCAAAGACCTCCTCCGGGTCGACCGTGGAGCCGAGGGTGCGGTCGAGGAGGGGTCCGGGAGGGGGCTCCAGGGCGGTCCAGAACGCCTTGACGGCCATTGGGTCGAGGACGAAGACAAAGGTCCGCGCTGCCCGCGCGTAGCGCAGCGCGTCGGTGTCGTCGCGGTCGACGAACCGCTCACCGGCCGTGTCGAAGAGATGGACCAGCCGCTGGGAACGGCCGCGGCCGAGGACGAAGGAGTGGGCTCTGGGCAGGGACTTCTGCGTGGCGAGGGTGTGTCCCCGCATGCGAATCACCTCACGGAGCACCTGGTAGTTGGCGTCCGACTCCTCGTCGGCGAGGGCGATCGCCGGGCCGCCGTTCGCCGCCGCGTGCTCCAGGGACAGCAGCATGGCCGCCATCAGCTGGGTCTTGCCCGCCGCCTGCCCGCCGATCAGCGGGATCACCACCTCGGGCATGTGGCCGGCGTCCGTGTTCATCGGCTTCCCGCAGTGCGGGAGGGTGCAGTACGCCTGGAGCCGCCCGTTCCGGCTCATCAGCATCAGCAGCGTCGGCATGCGCCGCCCGCACTCACAGCGGCGCCGGAAGATGCCGTACGTCCCGGGGCGGATGTCCGTGTGCCGGCGGCGGCACGTGGGGGCGGGGCAGTCGTACGCCGGATAGGGCACGCGCTCGAAGCAGTGCGGGCAGAGCATTCCGGTACGCAGCCGTCTCATCCACAACGCCGCCCGGTCGACCGCCCGCAGGGCTCCGGCGATGGTCCGGGCGCCGGCCGTGAGCAGGGCCAGAACGAGCGCGTGCAGGCCGAGGAGCAGACCGATCAGCGGCGGGGCCAGTACCGTGCCCAGGCAGAGTCCCAGGTACAGGGTCAGGCCGTACGGCACGGTCAGGGCGCGGGTGCGCGCCGGGGCGACGAACTGGCCCGAGGTCACGGCACGGAAGGAATCGCCGACTGTCGTGGCGTACGACCGGCAGGTCAGCGTGAAGAGCTGGCGCAGGTCACGGAAGCCCGGCCCGAAGAAGTAGTTGCGGTACGCCTTCACCTCCTCGTCCTGCGGCCGGTAGGGCGGCAGTGTCCGGAACTCGGGGGTGCGCCGGTACATGACGCCGACCAGTGCTTGTCCGTGCCGGGTGAGCAGCTGCACCACGAGGGCGAGGCCCCGCAGGGCGGCGATGACCGGGACGAAGGGCAGGTACGCCCCGAGCGCGAACATGAAGGCGACGGGCATGAGGACGAACGCGACGATTTCTGCCACGGCGAGTCACCGCCCCTTCCTTTTACGGGAGTTGTCGGGATTCACGGAGGCGGGAGTGTCGGACGGGGCGGGTGTTGAGCGGCGGCCGAGGGACGCCAGCCTGCTGCCCAGACTCAGCGGACCGCGCCGCCGGGCGGCCTCCACCTCCTCGGCGTAGCGGTCGGCGAGTTCGGCCCGGTGGGGCCTGACCGCTTCCTCGAGACGCTTCAGGTCCGTGACGCGCCAGTGCTCCCGCGTACGGGCGCGGATCGCCGCGACGGTCGCCTCGTGGGCCTGGGAGAGCGGCGCTCCGGTGGGCAGGGCCACGACGGCGGCGACGTGGCTGAGCATCACGTCGTCGATCCGCTCGCCGCGCGTCACCCGCTGGTGCACGACCGACAGGTACCGGTCCAGATCGCGGTGGTTCAACTCCGCCAGCCGGCCCCGGAGCCGCCCGACGTCGGCGGGCAGGCGCAGCATGGCGGGCACCAGCCGGAAGCGTTTGAGCGCCCGTGGGGCCGACCGCGTGCCGGTCTCCGGGATCGCGAACGCGTCGACGAGTTCCGTGGCCTCGTGGGCGTCCTGGAGCGCGTCGTCCAGCCGGAGCGTGACCCGCACGTACTCTCCGGCACTCGCCGGCAGCCACGCGAAGCGGCTCGGACGGGCGAGCGTTCGGCACAGGTCGAGGCAGGAATCGAGCGTGGCCTCGTCCTCGATGCGCTGGCCCAGGGTGCGGTCGAACCACTCCCCGACAGCCTCGTCCACCGGCACGGTGGGAGGCAGCTTCTCGGCGATTGTGGTCGCCTCCCGGTGGGTCCAGGTGCGAGAGGGCCCCCGCCACAGACCGCACAGCAGGTCCTCGTCGGGCGACGTGCGCCCACGGATCCGCAGGATCCGGAACATGATCGGGACCGTGTTCGCGGGCTCGCGCTCGCCCCTCGCCAGCAGGCGGTGTTCCTGGAGCAGGGGGAAGCCCTGCAGGTCGTCCTCGCGGAGCAGTTCGGCGGGGAACTGGGAGAACAGCTGCTCCTGTCCCGCGCGTTGTTCCAGCACTTCCTCCACCGCCGTGACCAGGGACGTCCTCATCACCGGCAGGGAACGGAGGAGCTCGGCCACGTCGGACCGGAACCGCGGGCCGGGGATGGGGAAACCGACCAGCGCGCGGGCCAGGGTGAGCGTCTCACCCGCCATGACCTCCGGCTCCACCGGGAGGTGGGCGCCGAGTGCCCAGAGCAGCAGGCGCGTCCGCTCGTGCGGGTTCCGCGCCTGGGCCTCCAGCAGCCGTTCCCAGAGGGCCGTGGCCCGATCGCGTGCCACCGGGTCCGTGATCGGCACGGGTGCGACGGAGTCCGCGGCGGAGGAAGCGTAGGCCTGCATGCGCGACCCGTGGAGCCTTCCCTCGATCTCCTGGTGCACTGCCGTGCCGCCGCCGGCCTTCGCGGCGGCGCTCAGCACTGCCATCCGACGGTCGTCCAGGTCCCGGTGCTCACGGTGGATGTCCGCGGCGACGGCAACCCGGCGCGCCCCCAAGTGATCGGCCCCGGCCAGCCAGTCGATCACCGCGTGGGCGTCGGCGGTGGTGAGAGTGATGCCGCCCGAGGCCGCCGCCGCGGCAACTGGCGCGTACCACTCGTCCGGTGTCTTCTCCCCGCCCCGGGCATAGTCCGCCGTCCAGGACCAGACGGGACGGACGGAGCCGACGCCGATCCTGGTCAGGAGGCGGACCAGGTCCCCGACGGGGACCTCGGGGAAGACGCCCCGCGCGAAGTCGAACACGGTGTATGCCGCTTCCTCGTCCGGTCCGAAGGCGAGCTGTGCCTCGGGGACCGTACCGATCAGGTGCAGCTGGCTGCGGGCCGGCCGGTGAACGTACGTGGCGAAGGAGAGGCCGCGGGCGAGCGGGGGCGGCAGCAGGTAGGACACCGCGGCGAACCAGTGCGCGATCCGCTCGGTCGTCTCGTCGATCACCACCACCGAACCGTGCTCGGTCAGCGCGGCGAAGACGGCGGCGAGCAGCTCCGGCAGCCTGGCCGCGTGGGGGTGGCCTCGCAGGAACGCGCTCACGCCCCGGGCCCCGAGCGGCCCCGGCGAGGGACCCGCGAGCGCAGGGATCTCCGTGCTCGGGGACACCTCGCGGGACCACACCGGCGAGTTCCACAGCTCGATGGGGAGCAGCCCGCGCCCCGCCGCTGTGAAGTCCTCGCTGTGCAGGGCGTGGGCGAAGTAGTTGCCGAAGCGACGGGCGGAGTCACGGCCCACGTAGCGCACGCACAGCGCGGTGGCGCCCGCCCGCTCCCGGTCGTCGGGCCGGTAGCAGAGGTTGACCGGACAGCGCTCCAGAGCCTCGGGCGTGTCCGACTCCACCAGGGACCGGGGCGGCTCGTACCCGGCCAGCGCCTCCACGGTCTGCCGGGTCCCGGCGGTGACGCCCGCGCTGACGGCGTTGAACTGGAATCCGGAGAACCCGCTGAGGCCGTGCTCGCAGGAGGTGTAGTAGAGCTGCTGGAAGAGCGTCATCCCCGGCCCGCCTTCGGCACCGAACCGAACTCGCTCAGCAGCCAGAGCAGCGGGTCGGCCACCCTGTACGGCTGGATGCCGGTGGGGGCGACCCGGGCGTCGGGCGTGGGGTTACGGCCGAGGGCGGAGACCCCGAAGTACCGGTAGCGGCTGTAGTGGTTGTCCAGCAGGTGGTCGATCGCCACTCCGTCCCAGTCCTTCAGGAGCCGGCGCACCTCCTCGTGGACGCTGAGGCTGTCGCTCACGTCGAAGCGGCCGCGCGAGGGCGCGTAGTCGCGCAGCGGACTGCCCGGATCGAGCAGGTGCCAGAAGGCGTCCATCTTCGAGAAGACGACGGAGATCGGGATGTCTGTCTTCTGTGCCGACCGGCCGGAACGGGGGGCCAGCAGGAGGTTGGTGACCCGGGAGAGGACGTTGATGGGGGTGTCCAGGCCCTCGGTGCCCGGCAGCGGCGTGCCGGGCAGGGCACTGTCCCGGGCGCCCGGCAACTGGAGCGGATCGAGGAGCAGGACGATGCCGTCGGCGCCGGCCAGATAGCGGGTGTTCAGCTCCACGTTCTCCCGGGAGCTGAAGTCCTCACCGGCGGTGTCGAAGAACGACAGCACGGTGTGCTGCGGCCGCTCGCCGAGCAGGGTCCGCCGGCGCAGCCCGAAGCGGAAGACGAGCGGGTCCACGCGGTTGAGGGTGGTGGAGGCGGTCTGGGTGCCGGGGAACATCTGGTTGTCGCGGTAGAGACGGTCCTCGTAGTCGGAGCCGTAGCGCCGCATCGTCTCGTCGTCCGAACCCATCAGGGCAGCCCCGTACGCCTCGCCCACCCGATTGCGCATCTCGTGGAGCAGCACCGTCATGTAGACGGTCTTGCCGGACGCCTTCGGGCCGACCATGGCGATCAGCCGGTTGTCCACCATGCCGAACTGGACGGGCAGTTCGGAGTGGCACACCGGGCAGATCCGGTAGGTGGTCTCGCCGTCGCAGTCCGGGCAGACAGCTGTGGGCCTGCGACCGTCCGCGCCGAATTCCGGACCGAGGTCGTGGCTGCGACGCGGCCCCTTGCGCTGGTCCAGGACCTGGTCGCGGCGGCGCAGGCACTGCTTCCCCGTACGGCTCAGGCGGCTGTTGCAGCGGAACCGGATCTCACGCGGGCCGAAGTTCTCGTAGCAGTAGGGACAGGTGAGGTGTTTGGCCATCAGGTGACTCGCAGTCTGTGCAGCGCCGCAGGGCGGATGTCGATACCGGAGTCGGTCCCCGCGCCTGTGCCGGTGTCCGTCCCGGTTTCCGTGTCCTCGGACGCCGGGAAACAGACCAGCCAGGACGGGCCGCGTGTCGCGGGCAGGGGGAACTCCACGGTCAAGGGGGTGCCGGCGGCCAGCCGCTGCGCGGGCACCTCGTGCAGGACGGTGCCCTCGGACGTACTGGTGGGGCGGAAGCGGCCGAGGCTGTGGACGATACGGAGCGCGGGCAGGTCGCAGCCCGTTTCGGAGGTGAAGGAGACCGACGCCACCCGGCCCCTGAGACGGCGGCGCACACTCGGCTCGTAGGCGACGACCGTCGGCGCGGCGGGGACGAGCAGCGACGACGCGCCTTCGCAACCGTCGCTGAGCTCGGCGACCAGCGCCTCCACGGTGAGGGTGACGGCCTCCCGCCCGACGGCCAGGTCGAACCCGCCGTCGTGCTCGTACACCCGGCGCCGGCACACCACATCCCCCTCGGCGGGGGCAGCCGCACCGGTGCCGCCTCCCTCCCGGCGCCAGCGGACCCGGGCGCTCAGCGCGCCGTCGGGCCACGCCCACAGCACGAGGAGGTGGTCCCCGCGCCGGACGACCTGGAGCTGGTCGACCGGAATCGCGAAGTGGGCCGGAGGATCGATCGGGGATCCCGTGGGGGTGGGGGCTGGGGTCGGGGCCGTGGTGTCGTAGGGGCCGCTGACGGGCGGGGACGGTGATTCGGGCGCGGGGTTGGTGCCTTGTGCCGGGATGTGGGGCGGCTCGTCGTGACCCGGTTCGCAGGGCCCGGGGTCGGCGTACGACGGTTCGGGGCGGGAGGGGCGGGGGCGCGGCGGTTCGGCGTGCGGCGGTTGGAGGCGCGGGGGTTCGGCGTGCGCCGGCTCGGCGTACGACGGGTCGGCGTACGACGGGTCGGGACGTGACTGTTCGGGGTCCGGGCGACCCGGCGCTTCGGCCTCCGGGGCCGTGGAGCCGCGCCCACCGGTGTCCTTGTCCTCGGCTGCTGACGCGCCACCCTGCCACGAGCCGGGCTCGGGGTCCTCGGGAAGGGTGCGACCGGCGCGGGGCTCCGGGTCCGTGGTGGTGACGGCGGGCTCCGGGTCCATGGCGTTCCCGGCTCCCACGTACGGGTATCCGGAGCCCGGACCGGCGTACCCGGCCTCCGGGCGCCCCGGTCCGGCCGCGGGCCCGGCGACGACGCGCAGCACGCCGAAGTCCCGGAGCGCGAACAGCCCGAGTGCGACGGCCCGGTCGGGGCGGTCGCACCGCACGGTCATGCCTCCCGCGGCCGGGAGGGCCTCGATGCCGGCCCGCATCCGGGGCGAGGCGCACATGCCGCCGGCGAGCAGCACGGTGTCCACCGCAGGCTCCGCGGCGGCGAGCTGGTCGCGGACAGCGGCGAGCGCGCGTTCTCGCAGCGGCGCCACCGCCCCTTCGGCTGCGGCCGGATCCAGGGCCAGTGCGTGCCGCTCGCCCGTCGTGCCCTGCATGGACAACGGCACGGTGACACCGTCCGAGGTGTCGAGCGCCCGTCGGACGGTCTCCGCCGCTCCGAGTGGGTCCGCGCCGTCCGGCAACCGCCCGGTGAGGACGGCGGCGATCGCCGCGTCCCAGTCGTCGCCGCCGTTGCGGAGGCTGACGGCGCGGACCACGTGCACGGTGAGGTCGGGGGCGATGGTGAGGACGCTCAGGTCCAGCGTCGTCGCCCCCTGGTCGCAGACCAGGACCGTATGGTCGACGCCCTCGGCGATCGCCCCGTAGTGCAGGGCCACCGCGACCGATTCCGGGACGACCCGTCCGACGCCGAGTCCGGCCTGTTCCACCGCGTACCGGAGCTCGTCCTCCCGGCCGCCCGCGACGGGAAGCCCGAGGACCGCGGTCTCTCCCGTGACGGCGGTCCCTTCCGCGACGGCGGCGTCCAACAGCAGCGGCAGCGCCCGGACCGGGTCGAGGACGCCGTCCACACCGACGAGCCGGGTCGTGGTCACCTCCGGCAGTCCGTCGGGACCCATGCGTGCCACGCGCCCGAAGCGGTGTCCCAGGTCGATGGCGATCATGTTCACCCGCTCCCTTCCGCCGCGAACGGCTCCGTGCCGTCGACGGTGACGCACGCCGTGCCGTCGGTCCCGATCGCGACCCGGATCCGTGAACCCGGCTCCGGACGGTGCGCCAGCAGATGGCCGACGACGGCCGATCGCACCAGCTCCAGTTCGTTGCGGATCTGCCGGCCGCCGTACGCCTGGTGCTCGGGGTCCGCCATCCGCTCCGTGATCCACGGGCGCAGGGTGTCCAGGTCGGACACCAGCTCCACGCGGTGCCGTTCGCGGACCGACTCGGCGAGCTGGCGCAGCAGCCGGTCGGCGATCCGGACGACGTGCTCACGGCGCAGCATGTCGAAGACGACGACGCCCGGCTTGAGCCGACCGTAGATCTCCGGTCTGCCGATCTGCCGGAACTTCTCCTCCACGGCCCGGGTGAAGTGCGCTTCCAGCTGTGCGTACGAGAGTTCCTCGCGCTCCTCCAGCAGGTCCCGGAGCTGCTCCGCCCCCGTGTTGGAGGTGAAGATGATCAGGCACTGGGAGAAGTACGCCGTCTGGCCGCGCCCGTCGGTGAGCCGGCCGTCCTCCAGGATCTGGAGGAACTTGTCCAGCACCTTGGGGTGGGCCTTCTCGATCTCGTCGAAGAGCAGCACGCTGAAAGGCCGTTCCAGCACCCTACGGGTCAGCTCGCCGCCCTGCTCGTGGCCGATGTATCCGGGCGGCGCGCCGGCCAGCCGCTCGGCGGCGTGCTCCTGTTGGTACTCGCTCATGTCGAAGCGGGCATAGGCGCTCTCGTCACCGAACATCAACTCGGCCACGGACTTGGCGAGTTCGGTCTTGCCGACGCCGGTGGGCCCCACGAAGAAGAAGGCGCCCCGGGGGCGGGCGGTCCCCGAACTCCCGAAGTCGACGCCCACGAAGGCGGACTGGAGGGCCGAGGCCACGGCGTCGACGGCCTTTGACTGGCCGACCACCCGGGTGCCGAGGACGTCGGCGGCCCGTGCGACGGTGTCCCGGTCGAGCTGGGTCCACGGGTCGACGCTGACGTTGAGCCGGTGCAGTTCCAGCAACTTGTCCGGCTTCTGCAAGGGTGCGTTGCGCAGCCAGGACGTCCGGGCCAGCGACTCGATGTCCCACCCCGTCATCCCGTCGGTGGCTCCCACGAGGGCTTCGAGGTCGGCCCGGGAGGAGTCCTGCGCCCCGTTGAAGCCCTGGCGCAGCCAGGTGAGCCACAGGCGTCGCTCGCTCGGGTCCGGCGGGCCGATGTGCAGGGCGGCGATCCTCGGGTCCTCCAGGTGGAACCAGCCGGGCAGCCGCCCGACGTCTCCCACCGCGCACAGCACCGCGTTGCGCGCGTGCGGGGCCGGTCCGGCGGCGGGGCGCGGGGTCACTGCGTCCGTCATCGCGGCGCGCAGTCTGAGATAGCCGAGGAGCGATTCGGGCTGGCCGGGCGGGAGGTGGTGGTCGACGTCCTCGAAGACGAAGGCGGTGGCCGCGTCGGGCGAGGCCGCCAGACGGTGCACCGTGGCGACGACGTCCTCGAAGGTGCGCGGCCGGCCCGAGCCGCGCGGCGCCAACAGGCGTTCTCGGCCGCGGTCCCGTTCGCCTCCGCGTCGGGAACGGGCCGTGCCGTCCGAAGAGCCGTCCCCGGCCTCCGCACGGTACGGCGGCCCGCCCTCCGCGCCTCCGGCGGGCGCCCCGGACACCCCGGACACCCCGTCAGGAGCATCCGCCCGCTCCTGCGGGCGCCCGTCGCGCAGCCGGTCGAAGCGCTCCGCGTGGCCCGGCAGCGGAAACGTGAGCCCGGCCACCGGGTCCCACCAGCCGACGACTTCGGCCCCGCGGGTCTCCAGCAGGCCGGCGACCACCGAGCGGAAGGAGGCCGGCCGGTCCGCGAACCACCAGCGGTCCCTGATCTGCCCGTCCAGGATCACCTGCCGCCCGCGCCGCAGCTCCCAGCCGAGGGACACCGCCCACAGCGGCATCATGGCGTCCGCGGCAGTCGGCTGTACCTCCCCGGCATGCCCGTTCCGGTGGCCCGCCTGCGGGGTGTACTCGGTGCCGCCGACGCCGTTCTGCCGCTTCGCCCGGTCGACCGTACTCATCGGATCCGCACCTGCTCCTCCGTACCCGGCCGCCGCTCGGCCTGCCGCCCCGGCGGCTTCCCCTGCCAGGCGAGTCGGCCGGGAACGAAGCCGTCCCGTTCGACGATCGCCTCGTGCACCCGCTCCAGGAGGTCCTCGGTGCGGTCGCACACCGCGCCTTCCGGTTCCGGGCGCAGGACGACATCCGGCTCGCCGTCGACGTGGTAGACGAGGACGGGAGTGCCCTCGCCGTCCTCGGTGACCGTGGTCTCGTACGTGGCACCGCTCGGACGCTCGAAGCTGAGCAGCAGGCGTCCGTCCCGTTCCGCGCCGCCGGTGAAGGCGAAGCCCTCGCCGATCATGGCGTCCTGGAGCGCCTCAGCGAGATCCATCCGGCGTGTATAGGCCAACTGGGCTTCGTCCAGCTGGGATTCGGCGCTGACGAGCAGCCCCTCAAGGGCGGCTACGGCCGTCAGCGCGGCCGCCCCCGCGCCGGCCGCGAGGGGAGCCGTGACGGCGGTCAGTGCCGCCTCGATCCGCTCGGCGAGTTCGGGTTCGGCGAGCTCCCGGGCCTCGGCCACCGCCTCCTGCACGGCCTGCCGCACAACACCGAGCCGGTCCGCCGCCTCGGCCAGCTGCTCCGCGAGACGCTCCTGTTCGGCGTCCCGCTCCGCCTGCCGTGCCGCTTCCTGCGCAACGGCGCGCTCCTCGGCCTGCCGCTGGGTCTCCCGGGCCCGCTCCGCCTCGCGGAGCGCTTCGGCGGCCCGTTCCCCGGCGGTCGCGGCATGCCTGGCGAGCGCGTGCTCGACAGTGCCCAGCAATGCCTGGAAGCGGGTCTCCCCGCCGGGCCCGGTCGCGGCGCGCAGCTCGCCGAGCAGGCCGACGCACTGCTGGTACCCCTGCGGATCCCGGTCCCGGGCTTCCGGTCCGATCCCGGCAAGCCGGCTCTCGAACCCTGCCAGGACGGTTCCGTGGTCGGCGCCCCGGCCCGACTCCCGCGCCTCCCCCACGAGCAGGACGATGCGCCCGCGCAACTCCTCGATCGCGCCGCCGAGGCCGTCGGCCGCCCCACCGGGGTGCCCACCGGGGCTTCCGGCGCGGTCGACGCTGCCCTGGAGCAGGTCCAGCCGCTGTCGCAGGGCCTGCGCCTCGGGGCCGTCCGTCCGGACCCGGTCGAGGAGCTCCCGCACCTCGGCCAGCCGGCGCCCGTCGGCTCCGGCCTGGTCCCGGAGCAACCGGGCGGCATGGTCCTGCTGTCGTACGGCCCGCCGGTTCGCCAGCTCGGTCTCCCTGCGCTCGGCCTCGGCCCTGGCCCGTTCCCGGCGCGCCGCCGCCTCCTTCGCCCGTGCCGCGGCGCGCTCGGCCCGTTCCCTGGCGCGCTGCGCCTCCAGCCGTCGGCGCGCCGTCTCCCGGGCGCGGCGCCGTTGCGCCTCGAGTCGCGCGTAGGCCGGCGCGACCGTGACGGTGCTGTACTTCGGTGATCCGCTCATGCTTCCCTCCGTTCCTCGGTACGCAGGACGAAGCCCCGCTCCGCGAGTCGTTCCTCAAGTCCCTCCCGGAATCCGGGAGTCGGCGGTACTCCCGCCCAGGACACCGATCCGTCCGCCTCCACGGACAGTTCCACGCCCGCGCTGGAGTCGGGCTCGGCTCCCACATGCGCGTAACGGCCGGTGAGCGCGATGACGCGCTGGTTGGACGAGCCGCGCCAGCGCAGTCCGTGCCGCCGGGACGCGACGTACGGGCCGTCGACGAGGAGGTCGAGACGCCGGAGCAGCGCGCGCCGGTCCGGGCCGCCCCGGAGCAGGGCCTCGTGCCGGAAGCCGGAGTAGGCCATCGCACTGAAGCCGGGGCGCCGCTCCCGTACTGTGTCGAGCAGCTCCGCGAGCCCGGCCGCCTGGCTGAACGGCTCGCCGCCGGAGAGGGTGACGCCCTCGATGCCGGGCAACCCGTCGAGCCAGTCGGCGAGTTCGGCCACGGTGTGGACGGTTCCCCCTTCGAACGGCAGCGTCTCCGACGCCACGCAGCCACCGCAGCGCAGCGGGCAGCCCTGCACCCAGATCACGGCTCGCGTGCCCGGCCCGAGGACGGTGCAGCGGTCGAGTCTCCTTGCCACCGAGAGCCGGGTCACCTCTGCCATACGGTGTTCCTCTCCGAGCCTTTCGGGCTTTCCTGGCTTTCCTGGCCTGCCCCGTAGCACTCCGCACCGCGGTCGGCCAGGTCGCACCAGGGGCACCAGGGCCGCTCCGCCGTGTACACGTGCAGGGTGTTCCGCCGGCAGGTCCGCAGCCTCGCCGGCTCCGATTCGGCCGCCAGCGCCTCGGCCCAGGCCGAGGCATGCGGCCGCACCCCGCCGAACGCGGCCCGGAAGAGGGCGGTGAGGCGCCGGGGCAGCAGGTCGGCGGGCGGCGCGGAGCGGGGAAGGGTCACCGAGGTCCGGTCGAGGAGGCGGCACCGGCCGTGCAGGACGTTGTCGTCGTACGACAGGTAGTCGCCGCCGGTCGCGGGGTGCCCGGCGAAGGGGTGGAGCCCGCACATCAGCAACTGGTGGACCAGGACGGCGAGGACGAAGTCGTCGGACGCCCGGTCCGGTGCGGTGCCGGCCGGCGCGCCGATCCGCTCGGGCGCCGTGTGCCCCGGGCTGCCCATCCGCCCGGGGAACACCTCGCCGCCGTCCGTGAACTGCCAGGAGTCCACGTCCGCGATCCCTGCCCGGCCGTGCGCGTCGACCCAGAGGTTGTCCGGCTTCAGGTCGCCCACCACATAGCCCTCGGCATGCAGGTTCGCGAGGAGACGGGCGAGCGAGAGGGCGGCGGCGAGTGCCGTGGCCCAGGTCGCCCCGGGAAGGTGCGCCCGGCGGGCCCGGGGGGTCAGCAGGTGCGCGAACGGCTGGTGGGCGTGGCGCATGTCGGTCATCAGGTATCCGTCCACCCCGTCGGCTCCCGGGCCGCCGGCGCGGATCCCGGCCATCGGCCAGGCGACGGGCACGGGCGTCGCGGACAACAGCCGGACGGTACGCGGCTCGCGGCGCTGGCGTACCAGCCGGGCGATGCGGCGCCGGTACGCGGCCGGGTCCGGCGGGTCGGGGACGAGTTTTGCCACCAGGGGGCGCGCGTCGTCGACGGCGTAGACGACTCCTTCCGACCCGCTGCCGATCCGCCGCGTGAGGCGCCATGTGTGCCCGCTGCCGGACACCACCATGAGGGCCATTCGTCACCCGCCGTCCGTCAGGGCACAGAGCACGGTCAGATCGTCACCGGTCCGTGCCGCCTCGGGTCCGGAGAGCAGTGCCCGCAGCGGAGCGGCGTCACCGCCGTTGGCGCGGAGCGTCGCGGCCAGCCCGCAGAAGAACCGCTCGGCGGGCAACGGACCGGCCTCCACCGGCAGTTCCCGCACCGAAGGGTGGTCGAGCGTCAGGGGTACACAGCCGTCGGTGGCGAGGACGACTCCGCTGAGCCGCGGCTCCCACACCACGAAGGACCGCAGGCGCAGCGCGGCCCCGGGCGCCGAGAGGAAGACCGTCTCCGGCGCGCCGGGAGCGGGCGGCGGCAGGACCAGATGGCACCGCTCGCGCACCCCGGGAGCCGGCCCGGTTCCCTCGGGCTCCCGGGTCAGCACCGTCCCGAAGCAGTCGCCCACCGAGAGGAAAGCCGCCCAGGGCGGCCGTACGACCGCCGCGGCCAGTGTGGCGGCCAGCGCGCCGGTGTCCACCGGCCCGGACGGGCCTGCCGCCGACAGCACCCCCTCGACCGCCCGCTGATGCTCCAGGACCACCGCGGCGCCCGCCGCGGCGATCCACCCCGTCCACGTCTCCGGGGCGTCGCCCGCCTCCGGGATGTCCTCGGCCAGCATCCGGCAGGCGGTGTCCACGGCGAGGTGTGCCCCGAGCGCGCTGCGCTCCCGGCTGCCTGCGCCGTCCGCGACGGCGAGCACGGCCGTCGCCCCCAGGTCGACCGCCTTGAAGGCGTCCTGGCAGCCCTGCCCGCGGGCGAGGTGGGCCGCTCCCTGGACGGCGGCCCCCGCCACGATCACTGGTACCTCTCCTCAAGGAGCCGCAGGCGCCTCTGCCGGTCCATGAGGTCGGCCACCTGACCGTGGATCTCGTCGGCGGCCTGGACCGCCCCGATCCGGTCCGAGCTCTGGAAGAGAAGGTCGAGGATCTGTCCGAAGTCCAGGCCCTCCAGCATCAGCGCGCCCTTGGGCGCGAGAACCCGCAGGAGTTCCAGATCGGCGCCGCGCACACCGATCGCCTGGAGCACGCATTCGCCCCGCTCCTCGCCCCGGCGCACCTTCTCCGCCGTACCGGCCAGGACCTCCGGGTCTACCGGCTTCCCGTCCGCATCGCTCGGCGCGCCGTCCGTCAGCACCCACAGGAACGGCCTGCGCGCCTGGACCTGCCGTGTCTGCAGCTCCCGGTGGCGCTCCCGGGCCAGGTCGAGCGCAGTCTCGACGGCCTCCGTCATCCGGGTCAGTCCGGATGCCGTCAGCCGGGGCGGGCGCATCCGGTCCACCGGCACGAACAGCCTGTCCGGCGCGGCTTCTTCGACCGGCACCAGCCGTTCCCTGTCCGGATCGAAGACCTGGACCCGGGAGTCGAAGGTGATCAGACACACCTCCACCCGCGCCTGCAGCCTC
This sequence comes from Streptomyces sp. NPDC001933, assembly GCF_042890955.1. Taxonomy (NCBI): domain Bacteria; kingdom Bacillati; phylum Actinomycetota; class Actinomycetes; order Kitasatosporales; family Streptomycetaceae; genus Streptomyces; species Streptomyces sp. NPDC001933. The sequence continues at coordinate 74,487 of NZ_JBIASS010000015.1, forward strand.
GGCTCCGCCCGTACCCCGTCGAACCAGCGGGCCAGGGCCTCGCTGAGCTCGTCGATCCGGGGGCTCCCGGCCGGACGCCCCATCGAGGCCGAGGTGTCGAGGAGCAGGACGACCGGCTGCCGTTCGTCGTAGCCCTGTGCCAGTCCGAAGTCGTACTCACTCATCTCCGCGCGCTCCGCTCTTGTCCGCCCCGGCCGCCGCACGAGCGACGAGCCGGCGCCGCGATGCGTCGAACCACACGACGACCTCCGTGCCCGGCGCCATCCCCGGGGAGTCCGGGAGCACGCGCAGCAGCACACCTTCGACCAGGACGTATGCGTCGGGAGCCGGCCATGTGACGATGCGGCCCGGTGCCCCATGACCCCACCTTTCCATCCCACCACTCATGCGCACACGCCAGGTGACACAACGTCAACTATGGGTGTGACGACAGAGATTACCCACACGAAGATCCCCCGTTCCCCAGTGCGCCGCCGCGTGCGCCGCCCCGCGCACCGGTGCGCCCTTCCATTCCACCGGATCAGCCGGTCGGCCTCCGGTCGTACGCCGGGCGAATTCCGGACGGAATTCGCTCGACGAGCGCCGCTGCCTCGGCGGTGCGCACCACGAAGTGGACGTCCCAGCGCGCACCGCGCGCCAACTCCGCCTCAATGGCTGCCCACATGGCGTTCAGGCTGACGTTGTACGGCAGTCCGCCGCGGCCCGAGCCGAGCAACGGGAAACACACCGACCGCAGCGGTGGCGCATGGCGCTCGTGCTCCTCGGCGAGCACCGCGAGGACCTGGGACACCGCCCGGGTGACGTCGGCGGGCAGCACGTCGTAGTCGTTGGTCCCGGCCCGGGGAACGGCGATCGCCGCGTGGTAGATGCGCCGTACTCCCTGAGCGGCCAGGGCTCCCGCTCCGGTGGCCGCCACGGTGCCGGTGCGCACCGCACGCCCCGAAGTGCCGTGCCGCTCGGCCCACCTGCGCAGTTCCTCCGGCAGCGGGTCCGCCAGGACCTCGCCGGTCACCCCGTACGCGCCCGCCGCCCTCCGCAGCGACGCGGCGACGGACGACTTGTACGGCTCGGGCAGCGCGAAGTAGACGTTGGACGGCGAGACGACCACGTCCACGTCACGCAGCAGGTCGACGGGGTGCATGTGCACGGTGAGCCGGACCGGACGGCCGGCGGCCCGTACCTCCACCGTCCGATGGGACTCCGCTGCGCCCGCATCCGACCCGCTCATCGCGTCCGTACCCGATTCCGCTCCGGCCGCTTCCGCCGCCAGCCGCACGATGTGCTCGGCGACCTGGCCGAGAACCATCGCCTCCTGGTCCTTGCGGAACCGCTCGACACTCACCCCGTAGACCGCGGCCGCCCTGGCGCGACGGGAGGACGCCGGCCAGTCCCGCGTCCCCTGGGCCAGGCCCAGGGTGTACTCGGCGGCGGTGCGCAGCGTCCCCGCGTCCAGCCGCCCCACCGCGCTCCGCAGCAACACCTCGACAGGCACTCCCGGAGCCCGCACGCCGGGCGGGACGACCGCCTCCGCGGCCGCCTCGATCGCGGGCAGCGCACGTCCCCTCAGCCGGACCAGTCCCGCGCGCCTGACTTCCTTCAACTCGGCGAGAAGTGACGCGTAGTCAGAGTTCGGTGATGCCATGGCCCCACCATGGCATCACCTCTCACAGGCGGACAAGCCGCGGCCGGTCACCCCGGCGGGAGTCACGGGCGCTCGGGCTCCGACACCTCCGCCCACAACTGGTCGAGGAGCCGGTTCACCTCCTTGAGGCCTTCCGAGGAGCCGAGATCCGCGATTCCCCGTTCGGGCAGCACTTCCAGGGCCCTGCCGTGGCGGTCGTCGAAGCGATCGTGGAAGAGCACGATGGCGGACTCGGGCCGGTTCCGGCGGGACTGCCACACCAGCCCCATGGCGTCGGGGCTCTGCGCCCTGATCTCGCTCGCCCAGCGCCGCGCCTTCGCATAGCTCCGCTCGTCGTCGAGGAGGTCGGCGTTCTGCTGGACTGCGGCCAGGTCGGCCTCCTTGATCAGCGAGACCACGGTCAGTTCGCGCGTGGTGCGCAGCACGCTGAGCGACCTGCCCTCGACGGTGGCGTAAGGGACCACCCTCCTGCCGCCGTTCCAGGGCACGGAGCGAAGCACGCTCTCCGCGACGGCCGTCAAGGCGCACTCGCCCACGTACAGGCTGTGGTACGGGTCCAGGAAGGTGCCCTCGAAGCGGCCGCCATTGAAATGGATGTCCGCGAGGGTCGGGTTGAACTGATCCGCCTTGTACTTGGACTTGTGCACCCGCCACAACTCCGTGCCGGCCGGGATCGCCTTGAGACGGGGAACCAGCTTCTCCTTGATCATGGGGAAGAACCTGGTCCCGTGCGGGCAGTCGTTCATCATTCTCCCTCCACGAGGGTGGCGGCCGCGCCGACGAGCTCGTGGTCGGGCAGTCGTCCCAGCAGCGACGCGGGGGTCCCGCCCAGCCAGGTGTTGCCGCCCAGCCACCAGGACGCGGCGCCGCGGGGATCGATGTCCGCCAGGAGCAGCCGGTTGACCACGAGGACCACCTCGTGCGGAGTGCCGCCGCCCGCGGGGAACTGGAACTCCGGGTAGCGGTAACCGTTCGGCGGGTCCGGCAGCCTGATCAGCTCGGGCGGCGGCTTGCCACCGCAGCGGGCGGTCGCCTCGGCCACGGTGAGCGCGGGCTCGCGGAGCAGGGGGTCGGCCGAAGGGGCGGGCGTCGGTGTGCCGCTGCCGCCGGGCGCGGGGGTGGGTACCGGGTCGAGGGCCGGGTCGGGCGCCGGGGCCGGGGTCTGGACGGGTGCTGGGTCGGGCGCCGGGTCCGGAGTCGCGGAGGGCGCAGGTTCCGGGGTCTGGGCGGGTGCGGGCTCCGGGGTCTGGGCGGGTGCGGGCTCCGGGGCCGCCAGCAGATCGACCAGCGCCAGCGCTTCCGTCACGGTCGTCGGCCCGGGGGGTGCCGCCACCAGCCGCACCCCTTCCAGCGCGATGCGCACCGGATGGTCGAAGGGCAGCGGCCGCAGCGCCAGCCGGACCCCCTGGAGCTCCCTGCGGACCGCTCTGTCGTCGGCCGGCGGCGCCCCGGCGAGTGCGCGCAGGCGGCTGAGCAGCAGCGCGTACTGCTCGTCGTCGAGCGCCGCGCGGATGGTGCCCTGGTGCTCGCGGATCAGGGCGAGCAACGGTTCCGCGGACGGTCCGCGGCCCTCCTCGTTCATGCTGTCCCTTCTGCTGTGTTCGTCGTGCTCGGGCCGGGATGCCCCTGATGGACGAATGCGGCCCAGAGCGCGGGGCGGTCGTGTCCCGGTCGGCGCATCTCCCTGAGCAGGTCGCCCTGGAGGGAGCCCGGATCCTCGCGGTGGGGGTCGAGCATCCACACCTGCGCGGCCCTCAGCGCGTCCACGGGACTGAGTCCGTCGACGACGAGGCGGTGGTGGAACACGGCCATCAACAGCGCCGACGCACTGTCCTGGGCGAGCCACCGCGATCCCACGACGTCCCGCGCCCCGGCGGCGACGAACGCCGCGGTGAGGGTCAGGGCCTCGTCGTGATCCCGCTTGCTGAGATCGGTCTGACAGGCGCTCAGGACGACCAACGGCCCGTCCGCCGCATTCTGTTGGTGTTCGCGATCGAGCAGTCGGGTGATCGTCAGCGCACTCGGCGCGCCCTCGTCGGATTCGAGGTCCAGGGCCGAGACCGTGGGCCGGGTGCCCGCCGTTCCGTGCGAGGCCACGTGCAGCACGGAGGTGCCGTCGGCGAGGAACCCGAGGACGGCGTCCGGCGTGCCGCGCTCCATCTCCTCCGGTTCCCTGTCGTAGAGCGTGCCGTACAGCCGGGCGTGCGGATAGAACGCGTCCCGCAGGGCGGAAACCTCGGTGTCCGCGTAGTCGAGGCTCATCGTCGGGTCGGCGACCAGCACGGGGGCCTCCGCCGGGTCCCTCGGCGCCCGTCCCACCGTCCGCAGGAACTGGCCGCCGGACGCCGAGTAGCTGATGACCGCCACCTGGCAGAGGCGCTCGTGGGCCGCTTCCGCCGGCAGGCGCGCGGCGTGCCACGGGACGATGCCCAGGCGCCCGCAGGGCACGAGGACGACGCGGAGCGGCCGGTCCTCCCACTGGTCGTCGGCCGCCGCCAGGCGCTTCTCGATCCCGCCGAGTACCGGGCCGAGGGCCGGGAAGGCCCAGTCGCACAAGGCGTCGAGGGCCTCCTCCCAGGCCTGGACGACGGAATCGTCCTTTGGGCTGAGGTCTCGTGCCGCCGCCGCGTCGACGTACCGCGCCAGCGGGCCGCCCTTCACGTCGGAGAGCTGTGGCAGGGCGCCGGCGCCGAAGCCGAGCTCCGGACCCACCGCGATCACCAGGCCCGGCCCCTCCTCGTCGCCGGACACCAGGTAGAGGAGTACGTCCGCTCCTGCCTCGGCGAGCCCGCCCGCCAGTTCCGCCGCCGTGGGCGTGCCGGGCAGTCCGCCCTCGCGACGGTGGCCGAGGGCGTCGAGGGCCTGGCGGCGCAGCGAACTCGGCAGCAGGCCCGGAACCTCTCCCGCGTCGCCGGGACCGTGACCGGCGGCGGCCGCCCGCCAGGACTCGGCGAGATCGTGGCGTCCGGCCGCCTCCAGGAGTTCGGGCACGGCCGACGAGGTGGAGGCCGCCTGCAGGACCAGGGCCCGCCCCAACTCCAGGGCGGCGACGGCCTCGTGCAGTTTTCCGTACGAGGCAGCCATCCGGGCCGCTCGTACTCCTCTGCTGGCCCCGGTACGGGCGGCCAGCAGCCCGTGCTCGGCGCCTGCCTGGAGGAGGACGTCGGCGGCGAGCGCCATCAGCGCCTCCTCGGCGGCGTCCAGGGCGCGCGTGTCCGCCGGGTCGGGCGCGTCCTTCCCGAGGAGACTGCGCAGGTGGTACGCCTCGGCCAGGTGCCACAGCGCGTCGGCGGCGATCCGGGGCGCCCTGTTCGCGCGTACGCCGTCCCGGAGCCGTTCGAGTTCGTCGATCAGTGCGTCGAGCACGGCCGGATCCCGGTCGCGGCCGAAGCGCGCGCCCAGGGCGAGCGTGGAGGCGTAGAGGTCCTCCATCGAGGCGTCCGGGGGCGGGGAGACGTGTTCCGGGGCCGCCGTCGCCTCACCGGTGAGGGCGTCGCGGATCAGGCCGAAGTTCTCCATCCATGGCACGGGCAGTTCGCCGGCGAACGGCAGCCCGCTCTCCTTGGCGCCGGTGGCACCTTTCTCCATGTGGGGCAGGGCCCGCAGGAGCGCCTCCTTGTCGCGGGTCACGATGCCGAGCGAGGCGTGGACCGAACCGAGCGCCCCCTCGACCGCGAAGCGGAGCGGATCGGTGTCGGAGACGGCCACGCTCAGGGCTTCGGCCTCGGCCAGGAGTTTTTGGAGGGCGTCGGTGTCCTCGGTCTCCTTCGCCGCCATCGCCCGGGAACTGAGGTCCAGCGCGCGGGCCAGGACGGTGGGGTCGCCCACTCCCTTCGGCAGCGATCCGGCGATTCCCTCCAGGTGGCCGAGGATCGTGTCCATGTGGGCGCGGCCGGCCGCCACGTCCTGATAGGTGCCGCCCACGGCCGGGCTGATGCCGAGGAGCAGCGTCCGCAGGCTCTCCATGGTCGGCGTCGGGTCCACACCCGGCAGGGGCACGTCCTGCACGGAACGCAGCCTGCGGAGGAGCCGGTCGAGCGCCTGGGGATCGCCGCTCCGCAAGAGGGGGTCAAGGCCCTCGGCCGTCGCATTGACGGCGTCCAGCGCGGCAGCCATGTGGCGGACGTCATCGAGCGTGATCGCCGGCCCGGGCTTCGGGGCGGCGGCGGTCGGCTCCGGGCCGTTGACCGGCTCCGGACCGGGCCCCCGAGTCGGCTCGGGCCCGGTGACCGGTTCGGGACCGGGCCCCCGAGTCGACTCCGGCCCGTTGACCGGTTCCGGACCGGACCCCCGAGTCGACTCCGGGCCGTTGACCGGCTCCGGACCGGACCGCGGAATCGGCTCCGGCCCGGTGGCCGGTTCCGCGTCGGGAGTCGTCGGCCCGTGACCCTTCTGTTCGCCTCCGAAGCCCCCGGCGGCCTTGAAGATCCGGTCCATCGTCTCGCGCGCTTGATCCGCGAACGGTGAATCGGCCGGCATCATCCCCGCCAGCAGATCGGAGAGCCCCTGTGCCGACGGCACCGAGAAGGTCCCTCGCGCCTGGCGCAGCGGATCCAGGAGCTCCGGAGGCAGTGGGAGTTCCACCACGTCGGCCATCAGCGTGTCGAGTTCCGTGGCCGCGGCCATCATGCCGGCGGGCCCCGCCCGCGTGAGCCAGTCGAGAAAGACGGAGAGGTCGGGAGTGGCACCGAACCCCGCCTGCGGTTGGATCGGCGAGAGGTGGCTCATCAGGAACAGCGCCGCCCACCGCCGGTCCTCCTCGGACACCGCAGCTCCCAGCGGCACCGTACGGTCCCGGGCCTCCCGGAGGAGGCTCTCGGCCAGGTCCCGGTCCGTGTCCGTGCCTCCGCCGGCCGCGTGCCGCAGGGTCAGCGCACCGGCCAGCCACACGGTCACCGAGCCCCTCAGGCCCTCGTCGTGGTCGAGCAACCGGCTGAGCTGGTCGAGTTCGGCGACCGACGCCTCGTGCGCCTGCGGCGACAGCGACCCCGCCCCCAGGCCGGGGAGCTGCCCCTTGACCCGCCCCACCGCGTCCGACACCCAGGCGCGCAGGCCCTGGACGCCGCCGTTCTCCTCCCCGCTCACCGGCATCGCGCCTCTCCGGGCCACCGCCGGCCCTCCGCAGTCCTCAACTGACCTCAACCGTCCCCACTATGCCCATCCGTCCCGGGCGCCGCCGGGACTTGCCCAGCTTCTCCCCGACCACGACCGGAGTCCGACCGGGAGACACCCAGATCGGCCCGCATCTCCCGCCGCATCGCCCGCAGTCGGGCCCACAGGGCCTCGATGCCCTCCTGCGCCGCGGTCGCCGAGTCGCCCGGCCTCGGCAGGCCCTCGTCCAGGCGCCGGACCATGCCGTAGACCGCCCCCAGACCGTGGCTGACGGCGCCCGCGTGGTCGAGCACCCGCTCCGGCAGCCGCATCTGCGCCTCCGCGTACACCTCCCGGTGCTGGTCGCGCGCATCGGCGAGCCGCTGTCGTACGGACGGAAGCCCCGCTTCACGGTCCAGCGCGTGCAACTGGTCGGTGAGCGCGGCCAGATAGTGCCGCCCGGAGGTGTTGAGCGCCACGTAGCACGACCACCGTTCCTGCACCTCGGCGCGCCGGTCCCGCACCTCCTCGGCCCGGTCCTGCTCACGCTGTCTGCTGCGGTCGGCCGCCCGTTGGGTCAGCAGCGCGGACATCAGGGTGCCGATGACGCCCACGACGGCCACCAGCAGAGCGGTCAGCACTCCGATGTCCACGCCGCCTCCCTCTTCGTTCCCCCGTACAGACAGCGAAGCAGCGGACTGCGTGCCGGGTGAAGGGCCGGCCCGGAGATCACCCACGGTTCGCCCTGTTGCCGACCAGCGGAGCCGGGAACAGTGGGGAAGACAGCGGCAAGGAGCCGGACTGCGACGGACGGGCGGGGAGACATGGCTGGTGACGAGGAGAGCGGAGGGGTCCGGGCGCTGCGAACCTGGGCCACGGAAGCGACCGAGCGGGCTGCGCGGCTGATCGGGCGGGGAGAGGAGAGCGACCCGGTGTCCGCCGAGGAGTCCGAGGGCCTGGTTGCCGAACTCTCCCAGCTGCGTGGCCTGCTGGACCACGATCAGGAACTTCTCGGCAGGGTCACGCTGGTCCTCGGCGGCCTGCTCGCCACGCGCCATGCCACCGGGTACGGCACACCGGACGACCCGGAACATGCCCGGCGCCTGCTCGACGAGGTGCGGGACCGTACGACGGCCGCCGGGGAGCGGATGACGGACGAGGGCAGGCAGTGGGCGGCGATGTTCCTGCTGCTCACGGCGGGGCAGGCCGGGGCGGGCCGGGGCCGCCCGGTCGGGCAGCCCCAGGACTTCTGGCCCGTGTTCGACCAGTCCATGGCGGCGGCACAAGGCGGGGCCACCGCCGAGGCGGAGCGGATCGCGGCACTCGTCGCCGAGACCCGGGGGATGCCGGTGCCCCCGGAACTCCGGGAGGAGTTGCGGCGGATGCAGGACCTCATGTCGTACGCGGCACGGACCGATCTCTCCGACCCCGGGACGCTGCTGGCCATGCTGCCCCCGGATCTGCCGTTCGGTGGTCAGCTGCGGACCCTGCTGGGCATGCTGGCCTCCGCACCCGAGCCACCCGTCCCGCCGGGCCCCGAGACGGAGCCGGATCCGGGGCCGGGGCCGGGGCCGGGGCCGGAGACGGAGGCGAAGGACGAGGCCGGCACCGCCGTCACAGGAGCGTGGCTCGCCTCCTTGCTGGGCGTGCGGGAAGCCATGAGCACCGGCGATCCGGAAGCTCTCAGCCGGCTGCTGAAGCGGCTGGGTGGGGAGCATGACCGCCTGCCGGCAGAACATCATCGGAGTTCCGAGATCCAGAACCTGATGCGCATGGTGCTCCAGTTGGCGGGGCCCCTCGGAGGCAGCCGGGTGGACAGCGGCGAGGCACACCGCCACCAGGCGTCGATCGTCGAGTTCTTCGAGCAGTGGACGGCCGGTGATCCCGGAGCGGCCGACCTCGATGTCGCCGTGCGCACGATGGATCTGTTCGGCAGAGTGCTGGCGGCCGACGACGGGAAGAACGAGGATGAGTGCCGGCGGCTGGCGGGCGAACTGGACGCACTCGAACGTTCCACGGCCGCCGGGCACCCCTTCCGGTGGATGGTGGCAGTGGTCCATGGCACCGCACTCACCTCGCTCGGTGACCTCACCGGCGACACCGGGATGACCGTGCGCGGCCTGGCGCAGAAGGAGGCGGCCCTCGCGGCCGCGCCCCTGGCGGACCTCGGAATTCCCGAGGCGGAGATCCGTATGGTCCGCGAGGCGCTCCAGGCCTCGCGGGCTGTGCTGGGGCAGCACCCGGACCTCATGCCCGAACCCGTGCCGCCTGGCCCGGACGCGTCGACGGGTGCCCGCTACCTCGCCGCGCTCACGGCGACCCTCCGGCACTCCACCACCGACGACCCCGCGGACCTGAACGCCGCCATCGACGCGCTGGAACAGGTCCGCGGCGATGTCCGGCGGGGCCGGTCACCGCAGATCGCCGCCCCTGCCCTGTGGCAGCTCGCGGAGAACTACCGTCGCCGGCTGGGCCGTACCCGGGACCCTGCGGACCGGGACGCGGCCACGGACGCGGCGCTGGAATCCCTCCGGGCGCTCGCCGGTGACGTCGTCCTCCAGGTCGGCCCCGACCACGGCCTGCTGGCCGCCCGTTCCGGCTCCGACCGCGGGTTGCGGGCCGCCCGATGGGCCGCCTCGCAGGGCCGGGTCGAGGAAGCGGTGGCCGCACTGGAACTGGGCCGGGCCCTGGTACTGCAAGCGGCGTCCACCTCACGGGCCGTACCCGACCTGCTGGAGCAACTCGGGCACCACGACCTCGCGGAGGAATGGCGGTCGGCTGCCCACGGAGGGGACGGGGGCGTGCCCGGTTTCGCTCCCGCACCCGGCGCCGGACCCGATGAGGCGCCCGGCGCGCTCCCCAGGGAACTGCCCAGCTCCCTGCGGCGCCGCGCCCTCGAAGCCCTGGGCCACCGGGACCCGGACGGCGTCCTCTTCCGTACCCCCACGGTCGAGGAGCTCAGGGCCGGGGTGGCCGAGGGCGACGCGGACGCGCTGGTCTACCTGCTCACGGGCGAGGACACCGAGCCGGGCATGGCGGTCGTGGTGGGCCCTGACACCGGTACCGGCGTACGGGCCCTGCCTCTCCTGTCCGGTGAGCGGAGCGGCCCACTGGAGCGGTATCTCGACGCCGCGACCGAGTACCAGAAGCAGCCCGGCGTTCCCACGGCCGCGCAGGCATGGGAGCACGCGCTGTCCGAGCTCTGCGACTGGGCGACGGAGGCGGTGATCCTCCCGGTCATGAGCGGCGTCGCGGAGCGGCTCGCCGCGAATGAGAACCGGCGCAGGGACCGTCCCGGCCCGCCCCGGATCGTGCTGGTGCCCTGCGGTCGCCTCGGCATCGTGCCCTGGCACGCGGCCCGCCTGCCCGCCGAGGCGCCGCGCGACTACGTCTGCCAGGTCATGGTGATCAGCTACGCGGCCTCCGGCAGCCAGTTCCTGGACACGGTCCGGCGGGCCCGGCGGGCCCCCGCCGCCGCTCCCGTCCTGGTGGCCGACCCCACCATGACCCTGCCGTACGTGGAGCTGGAGGTGGCGTCACTTCAGCAGTCCCTGTATCCGCAGGCGCGTCTGTACGGGGAGTTCTACGAACCGCCCGTCGAACCCGCAGCGTCCGGCACTCCGGGCGACCTCCTCGAAGCCCTCGCCCACGGCCCGTCCCTGCTCCACGTGGCATGCCACGGATCGGCGGGCACCAACCCGACCACGTCCGCGCTGCTCCTGGCGCCCGAGGAGGACGGGCAGGAGGAGCATCGGAGCACCGGCCTGCTGACCGTCTCGCGTTTGCTCGACCGCCCGAGGGGCGAACAGCGCGCCGCCGACGGGCCGTTGGTCGTGCTCAGTGCCTGCGAGACCGACCTGAGCAAGCGCGACCACGACGAGGCGCTCACCTTGACGACCGCCTTCGTGGCAAGCGGTGCGCGGGACGTGGTGGGATCCCGTTGGGCCACCCAGGACTCGGCCGCGGCGCTGATGATGGCCGTGTTCCACCACTACCTGGCCATCGGGGGAAGGAGCCCCGTGGACGCGCTGAGGGCCGCGCAGATGTGGATGCTCGACCCGGATCGTGAGAACCCGGGGTCGCTCAGCGCCGACCTGCTCGACGAACTGGCACGCCGACCGGAGCTCCACCGTCCGGCGGCCTGGGCCGCCTTCATCCACCAGGGCCATCCGGGGCCGTCCCCGCGGTGCACCTGTCGTGCCACTGCCCCGAGCGCCTGATCCGCCTGCGTGCCGTGGCGCTGCCCACGTCTCCGGCACCGGCTCCGCGGTCCGGCGGCTCCGGCCGGCCCGGACGTCGTGGCCTCACCGCGTTCGGCCTCGAAGTGACCGGCCGGATCCCGCACGACCTGGACGGCCGATACCTGCGTACCGGACCCAACGCGCTGGGCATCGAGGACCCGCGGGCCCACCACTGGATGCTCGGCGACGGCATGGTCCACGGGGTGCGGCTGCGCGGCGGGCGAGCCGAGTGGTGCCGCAACCGGTGGGTGCGTTCCTCTCAGGTGGCGCGGAAGCTGGGCGAGCCGTATCCGGGCGAGGTGCCGCCGGACGACTTCGCCTGCAACACGCACGTCATCCCGTACAAGGGGCGCATCCTGGCCCTCCAGGAGAGCGGGCCGCTGCCGTACGAACTGTACGGCGAGCTGAACACGCTGTGCCCGTACGACTTCCGCTCCACGCTGGAGGGCGCGTTCACCGCGCATACCAAGTACGACGCGGCCGCGGACGAACTGCATGCGGTGGCGTACTACCCGGCCTGGGACCACGTACGGCACACCATGATCGACCGGACCGGCCGGGTGGCAAGGACCCACAGGATCCCGGTCGCGGACGCGCCGATGATGCACGACTCCGCCCTGACCGGGAAGTACGTGGTGATCGTCGATGTGCCGATCACGTTCGACATGGCAGCCGCCGAGGCGGGCGCACCCGTGCCCTACGTGTGGAACGCGGAGCACCCGATGCGGTTGGGAGTGATGCCGCGGAGGGGTGGCGCCGTCCGCTGGTTCGAGATCGATCCGGTGTACTACTCGCACACGCTCAACGCCTACGACCAGGGCGGCACCATCGTCATGGAACTCACCACCATGCCCGCTCCGTTCTACGCGGCGGGCCGCGGCAGCGGCGGCCCCTCCACGACCGGCACACCTGCACTCGACCGCTGGACCATCGACCTGCGTGCGGGCCGTGTGCGCAGTACCAGGGCGGCACCATCGTCATGGAACTCACCACCATGCCCGCTCCGTTCTACGCGGCGGGCCGCGGCAGCGGCGGCCCCTCCACGACCGGCACACCTGCACTCGACCGCTGGACCATCGACCTGCGTGCGGGCCGTGTGCGCAGTACCCGCATCGACGACCTGCCGCAGGAGTTCCCGCGCGTCAACGAATCCCTGGTGTCGCGGCGGCACCGCTTCGCGTACACGGCGAGCGCGGCGGAGATGTGGCGCGCCTACGAGACGGTCGACGGAGTACCGCCGGACGACAAGTTCACCAACTGCCTGGTGAAGCACGACATGCTGCGCGGCAGCCGGCAGGTGCACCGCTTCCCGAACGGCGCGGCGGCCGGCGAGCCGGTGTTCGTGCCGCGTCGCGGGGCACGGGACGAGGACGACGGTTACCTCCTCTCCTACGTGCACGACCCGGACCGCGGCGCGAGCGACCTGGTGATCCTCTCCGCACAGGACTTCACCGCCCGTCCCCTGGCCCGCGTCCACCTGCCGGGACGGGTACCTCTCGGCTTCCACGGGAGCTGGGTGCCGGACGCGTGAGAGGTTTCCCCGCACGGGCACCAACTTGCTCGTTCGAAGAGCATGGCCATCAGTGCCTGCGGTCGGCTGAGGGGATGGAAGTCATGAGCGACATGTGGACCGGTGAGAAGGTGCGTCTGCGCGGCGTCGAGCCCGGGGACTGGGAGGGCTTTCGGTCCCTGGCCCGGGACACCGTCGACGTCCGCAACGCCGGTCTGGTCGAGCCGCCCCGCTCCGATGAGAGCTTCCGGGCCTGGACGGCCGACCGTGCTGCCCGGGCTCCTGGCGGTGAGGCGTTCCGGCTGGTGATCGAGACGCTGGCCGACCGCACGTTCTCGGGGTCCGTGACGGTCGGTGAGACGGACACACGCGCCGGACGGTTCAGGACCGGGATCGAGATCGCCCGTGATCACCGTGGTCGGGGCCACGCGACCGAGGCCACCGAACTGCTCCTCACGTACATGTTCGCCGAGCAGCGCCACAACAAGTGCGAGGTCGAGGTCCATGCGTTCAACGACGCCTCGCTCGCCCTCTACCGCAAGCTCGGCTTCATGGAGGAGGGACGGCTGCGCCAGCACGAGTTCTTCGCAGGCAGTCACCACGACGTCGTGCTGCTCGGCATCACCGCCGACGAATACTGGGCCACACACCGGCGTCCCGCCGTTCGCTGAACATCGAACCGCCGCATCGCCCACGATCCGGCCTGTCCCGCCGGTGATCGATCGAGCGGATTCGGTACGAGGGGTAGGCCCGCACGGCACTCTTGCTATACGTTCCGTCTAACAGCTTGCTAGACGCTACGTCTAACAAGCGATGGAGGCGCTCGGCAGCCACGCACCCATCGGGCGGGTACGGGTGAGGTCAAGGCCGGCCGGCGTCGAGTCGAGCTGTCGAATCGAGGAGCCGCACCATGGCAAGCAGCACCCTTCGGCCGGAGGACCAGGACCGGCTCGACGAGCAGGACGTCGCCCGGCGGCTGCTCGACTCGTCGGCGAAGCTGTCGTACGACCCCGTCACCGAGGTGGACTGGGACACCCCGCTGGACAAGGACTTCCACGGTGCGAGCCCCGAGTGGAGCACGCTCTACGGCACGGCGTACTGGAACGAGCTGACCGATGCCCAGCGCAAGGAGCTGACACGGCAGGAGGCCGCGTCGGTGGCCAGCACCGGCATCTGGTTCGAGATGATCCTCCAGCAGATGGTGCTGCGCGACATCTACACGACGGACGCGACCGACCCGCGGTTCCAGTGGGCGCTCACGGAAATAGCCGACGAGTGCCGGCACTCCATCATGTTCGCCCGCGGGGCGGCGAAGCTGGGCGCCCCCGCCTACCGGCCGCGCCGTGCGGTGGTGGAGCTCGGCCGGGCGTTCAAGACGCTCGCGTTCGGCGAGGCCGCGTACGCCGCGATCCTGGTCGCCGAGGAAGTGCTCGACGTCATGCAGCGGGACTGGATGCGGGACGAACGGGTCGCGCCGTTCGTGCGGACCATCAACAACATCCATGTCGTGGAGGAATCACGGCACATGAAGTTCGCCCGCGACGAGACCCGCAAACGGCTCCGGAACGCGGGCCCGCTGCGCCGGCAGCTCAACGCGTTCGTGATCGCGGTCGCGTCCTACTTCATCGTCACCAGCATGGTGAACCGGCAGGTGTACGAGAACGCCGGGCTCGACACCCGGCGCGCCGTCGCCGAGGCCGGGGCGAACGAGCACCACAAGTCCCTGATGCGGTCCAGCTGTTCGGGACTCATGGAGTTCCTGGCCTCGGCCCGCCTCCTCACCAGGCCCGCGCTGGCTCTGTACAGACGCGCCAACCTGATCTGATCCGAGCCGAGCGAGCCGAGCTGACAAGATGCCCTACGCCATCACCCAGACCTGCTGCAGCGACGCCACGTGCGTCACCGTGTGCCCCGTCAACTGCATCCACCCGACACCGCAGGAGCGGGCCTTCGGCAGCACGGAGATGCTGTACGTCGACCCGAAGTCCTGTATCGACTGCGGTGCCTGCGCGGACGCCTGCCCTGTCGACGCGATATTTCCGGTGGACAGCCTGCCGGCCGCGCAGGCGGGGTACGCCGCGATCAACGAGGCGTACTTCGCCGGGCAGGAGCCCGATCCGGTCGGCACGGGACCGAACTTCCACCGCTGGAGCGCCCCGTCGTTCGAGCGCAGTCTGCCGTCCGATTTCGCGCCGATCCGCGTCGCGGTCGTCGGCACCGGCCCGGCCGGGATGTACGCCGCCGAGGATCTCCTCCTGCACACCAACGCCGAGGTGACCCTGGTCGACCGGCTGCCCGTGGCCGGTGGGCTGGTCCGGTACGGCGTGGCGCCCGACCACCCCGCGACCAAGAAAGTGGGCGACACCTTCGCGCGCTTCCACGACCACCCGCGGGTACGCATGCGCCTGGGGGTCGAAATCGGCAAGGACATCACCGCTCAGGAGCTCGCCGCCCACCACGACGCGGTCGTCTACGCGGTGGGCGCCTCCACCGACCGCCGGATCGGCGTACCGGGCGAGGAACTGCCGGGCAGCATATCGGCGACCTCGTTCGTGGCCTGGTACAACGCCCACCCCGAGGTCGCACCGGACGCCGTCGACCTGTCCTCGGAACGGGTCGTCGTGGCCGGCAACGGCAATGTCGCCCTCGACGTCGCCCGTATCCTCGTCGCGGATCCGTCGGACCTGGCCGGCACGGACATCGCGGATCACGCGCTCGCCGCGCTGCGCGCCTCGAAGGTGCGCGAGGTGGTACTGCTCGGCCGGCGGGGCCCGGAGCACGCGGCGTACAGCGCCTCCGAACTCCTCGCCCTCAAGCATCTGCCGGGCGTGGAACTGGTGGTCGACGACCACGATCCGCGAACCGGCGTGACGATCGACGGTGCGGCGCCGGACGAGAAGGCCGGCCTGCTGCGGGACATGACCCGCGAGACGGTGGACTGGTCGCGTACGCCCGGGCCGGGACGGCGCATCGTCTTCCGGTTCCACTCCGCCCCCGTCCAGGTGCTCGGCGACGACGCCGTACGAGCCGTGCGGGTGACCGGAGGTCCGGGCGAGCTGGACATTCCGGCCGGCACACTGCTGCGGGCTGTCGGCTACCGCGGCGCGCCCGTCGCGGGGCTGCCCTTCGACGAGGCGACCGGCACCGTCCCGCACGAGGGCGGCCGGGTGTCGGGGATGCCCGGGACGTACGTCGTCGGCTGGATCAAGCGCGGGCCCTCGGGTGGCATCGGGGCCAACCGCGCCTGCGCCGCCGAGACCGTCGGCACGCTCCTGGACGATGCCGTGGCCGGCGCCCTGCCCGTACCGTCGCCCGCGCCCAGGGCGTTCCTCCGGCTGGCCCGGAGCCGCAGCCGCCATGTCGTCGACGCCAAGGGGCTGGCCGCCATCGACAGGGCCGAGATCGCGCGTGGCCGCGACGACGGACGCCCGCGGGTGAAGTTCGGCACGGTGCCGGAGCTGATCGCGGCGGCGAAGGGCGGCCGCTGGAAACTGTCGAGCTGAAACGCCGAGGTGACGAGGGGGGACCGGACGGCTCCCTCCCTGGGGTGCCGCCCGGTCCCTGTCCTGTCGGGGGGTCAGGTCGCCTCGGGGTCGACCGCGACCCGCCCCTTGGCACGCCTACCGACCACGGCCGCCGCCGCGACGGCACTGCCCGCGAAGGCCAGGGCGACCATCCACGGCTGGTTGAAGACGTGCCGGGTGGCATGGTCGACGGAGTAGCGTCCTGGCCCGGTCAGGCCGATCGCCGCGGCGGTGAAGCCGAGGAAGGCCGGGTACTCGTAGCCACCCCCCTGCGCGAAGAACCCGGCGGGCGCGTGGACGGCCACGGCCCCCGCCATCGCCCCGGCCGCGGCCGCACCGGCCGCCGGGGTGGCGAGGCCGAGGGCCAGCAGCACTCCGCCGGCCGCCTCACCGAGCCCGGCGGCGACCGCGCTGTGCTTCGGCGGATGGAAACCCATCGCCTCCATCGCTGCGGTGGTTCCTTCGATGCCTCCGCCGCCGAACCAGCCCGCCAGCTTCTGGGCGCCGTGCGCAGCCAGTACCGCGCCGGTGCCGACGCGCAGGACGAGCAGGCCGAGGTCATGCCGGTCGAGGCAGGCCATGGGTGTCTCCGCAGGGGTTCGGGGGTGGAGGTGGAGGCGTGCGGTGCGGGGCATCCGCGTCGATGCCGGCCGGATGTCGCGGTTCCACTTTCCGTGGCTCGGGGCGTCGACGTGTCCCTGTGTTACGCCGTCCGGGGGACGACGGTCTTCGCGCCCATGAGACCCACGCCATTGTGCAACTTGTTGCATAATGACGTTCCGGTGGTCTACAACTGGCGCAGACGACACTGCGTGAGGAGCCGCCGCATGAGCCCGTACCCGAATCTGCTGAGCCCGCTCGACCTGGGGTTCACCACCCTCCCCAACCGGGTGCTGATGGGCTCGATGCACATCGGTCTCGAAGAGGTCGAGCGCGGCTTCGAGCGGATGGCCGCCTTCTACGCGGAGCGCGCCCGGGGCGGCGTCGGCCTGATGGTCACCGGTGGCATCGCCCCCAACGCCCGGGGCTGCTCCTTCCCGGGCGGGGCGAAGATGACCAACGAGGCGGAGGCCGAGCAGCACGCGCTGGTCACCTCGGCCGTACATGCGGCGGGCGGCCGGATCGCCATGCAGATCCTGCATTTCGGCCGGTACGCGCACCACCCCGATCTGGTGGCCCCGAGCGCGATCCAGGCCCCGATCAGCGCCTTCACCCCGCACGCCCTCGACGACGACGAGGTCGAGGAGACCATCGAGGACTTCGTCAGGGCAGCCGAGTTGGCGCGCCGCGCCGGGTACGACGGGGTCGAGATCATGGGCTCCGAGGGCTACTTGATCAATGAGTTCATCGCCTCCGCCACCAATCACCGCACCGACCGCTGGGGCGGCTCGTACGAGAACCGCATCCGGTTCCCCGTCGAGATCGTGCGCCGGGTCCGCGAGCGGGTCGGCAGCGACTTCATCCTGATCTACCGGCTGTCGATGCTGGACCTGGTGCCGGGCGGTTCCTCGCTGGAGGAGGTCGTGCGGCTCGGCCGCGAGATCGAGGCGGCGGGCGCGACGATCATCAACACCGGGATCGGCTGGCACGAGGCCCGTATCCCCACCATCGCCACCTCGGTGCCGCGCGGCGCCTACACCTGGGTCACGGAGAAGGTCCGCGGAGCCGTCTCCGTACCGCTGGTGACGAGCAACCGCATCAACACTCCCGAGGTCGCCGAGGAGGTCCTCGCCTCGGGGCGCGCCGACATGGTGTCAATGGCCCGGCCGTTCCTCGCCGACCCCGATTTCGTCGCCAAGGCGGCCTCGGACCGCGCCGACGCGATCAACACCTGTATCGGCTGCAACCAGGCCTGCCTGGACCACATCTTCAGCGGCAAGGTCACCTCCTGCCTGGTCAATCCGCGCGCCTGTCACGAGACCGATATCACCCTGTCGCCGACCCGCACCGTGAAGCGGGTGGCGGTCGTGGGCGCCGGACCCGCCGGTCTCGCGTGCGCCGTCTCGGCGTCCGAACGCGGTCACGAGGTGACGCTGTTCGACGCGGCCGAGGAGATCGGCGGCCAGCTGAACGTGGCGCGCAAGGTCCCCGGCAAGGAGGAGTTCGACGAGACGCTGCGCTACTTCCGTACCCGGCTCCGGGAGGAGAAGGTCGAGCTCCGGCTCGGTACGCGGGTCGCGGCCGACGCGCTCGGCGGCTTCGACGAGGTCGTCCTCGCCACCGGTGTCACCCCGCGTTCCCCCGGGATCCCGGGCCAGGACCACCCCAGCGTGGTCGGCTACCTCGATGTCCTGCGCGACGGGGCGCCCGTCGGCGATCGGGTCGCGATCATCGGCGCGGGCGGCATCGGCTTCGACGTCGCAGAGTTCCTGACCGACTCGGGCGACGCCGCGAGCAGTGACCCCGAGGTGTTCTTCCGGCAGTGGGGCGTCGACACCGAATACCGCGAGCGGGGCGGGCTCCGCGCCCCGGAACGTGCGAAGACGCCCCGGACCGTCCATCTGATCCAGCGCAGGACCGGCAAGGTCGGCGCGGGGCTGGGGAAGACGACCGGCTGGATCCACCGCACCGAGCTGCGCCACCGCGGCGTCACGACGATCGCGGGCGCCGCCTACGACCGGATCGACGACGAGGGCCTGCACCTCACGGTCGGCGGCGAGCAGCATCTCCTGCCGGTCGACACGATCGTGCTCTGCGCGGGTCAGGAGCCGCGCCGTGACCTGTACGAGGAGCTGCTCGCCGCAGGTCGTTCGACGCATCTGATCGGCGGCGCCGATGTGGCCGCCGAACTGGATGCCAAGCGGGCGATCCGCCAGGGCACGGAGCTCGCCGCCTCGCTCTGACGCGCGGACACCGCGGCCTCGTGGACCAGCGTTCGCGCCACGGGGCCACGACGTCCACGGGGCCGCGGCATCCACGGGGCCGCTCCCGCGCCGGGCCACGCGCCCGGCCGTCCATAGGATGCACCCCATGTCACTCCCGCATGCGATCCTCACCGCCCTGCTCGAGAAGCCGTCGTCGGGGCTGGAGCTGACCCGCAGGTTCGACCGGTCGATCGGTTATTTCTGGTCCGCCACGCACCAGCAGATCTACCGGGAACTGGGGAAGCTGGAGCAGGCCGGGCAGATCCGGGCGCTGCCCTCGGAGCAGCCTGCCCGCGGTCGGAGGAAGGAGTACGAGGTGCTTCCGGCCGGCCGCGAGGCGCTCCGTGCCTGGGTGGCCCGCCCCGAGGACCCCAAGCAGGTCCGGGATCCGCTGCTGCTGCGCATGCGGGCGGCGGCGGTCGTCGGGACCCCCGGGCTGGACGCTGAACTCCGTCGCCACCTGGAGCTGCACCGTCGGCAGCTGGCGGAGTATCTGGAGATCGAGGAGCGGGACTTCCCGCCCGAGCGGAACTCCGAGGAGGACCGGCTGCGGCATCTGGTGCTGCGCGGCGGCATCGATCTGGAGAACTTCTGGATCGGCTGGCTGACGCGGGCACTGGACCAGGAGGAGAGGCCGGGACCATAGGTGGGTCGTTTCTGAACGTGACAGTGGGGTGGGCGAATGTCACGTTCCCGCGACACACCACCGGCCGGCAGGCATCACTTCTCCGGTGAGTTGCTTCTCCACGTGACACTTCGGTGGGCAGATGTCACGTTCCTACGACACACCACCGGCCGACGGGCATCGCTTCTCCAGTGGGTTGCTTCTCCACGTGACACTTCGGTGGGCAGATGTCACGTTCCTACGACACACCACCGGCCGGCAGGCATCACTTCCGCGAGTTACGGACCGCCCACCGGTGCCCGGCCCAGTTCCGGTCGCAGAATCGGCTGGTCCATCGGCCCCCGGCTCGCGATGACGACCCTTGACGGCGATCCGGCCCCGGGCTTCGGCTCGTCCCCGGCCGGACCGGCGGCGGCCGAGGTCTGCGCCTGGGCGCGGCTGAGCAGAATCACGCCCCGTACCGCCGCCACCGTCCCGAGCAGGGCCAGGAACAGGCTGGTCGTCCCGCCCTGGAGGCGTTCGCCGAGCAGGGCCAGGCCGATGGCCGCCGCAGCCACCGGATTGGCGAGCGTGACGACCGCCAGCGGTGCGCCCAGACCGCCCCGGTAGGCGGTCTGGGAGAGCAGCAGCCCGCTCATCGCGAACGCGGAGACCAGCAGCGCGACGACGACCAGACGCCAGCTGAACAGCGGGCCGGTGTGGTCGGTGACCGAGACGGTCAGGGTCTGGGTGAGCGCGGAGGCGACCCCGGACGTGATGCCGGATGCGGCGGCGTGCCGCAGACCGGGGCGCGCTCCCGGGCGGCTTAGTCCGGCGACAACGGCCATGGTGCCGGCCCCGACTGCCAGCGCCTCGGGCAGGCTGAGTGTTTCGTGCGGGGCGGCGCCGCCCGCGGTCGTCAGCAGGGCGCCGAGGCCGAGCAGGGTGAGGATCGTGCCGCGCCATTCGGTCCTGGTGACCCGGCGTCCGGCGGCCCTGGCGCCCAGCGGAACCGCGGCGACCAGGGTGAGGGCACCGAGCGGCTGGACGAGAGTGAGCGGCCCGTACTTGAGCGCCGCGACGTGCAGCAGCGCGCCACCCGCGTTCAGCGCGACCGCCGACCACCAGGCGCCCCGGCCGAGCAGTCGAAGCACACCGGCGTTCCGTTCGGTCCGCGCGGCGAGCCGGGACTGCGCCACCGCTGCCGAGGCGTAGGCGGCGGCGGAGACCAGGGACAGCGCGACGGCGATCACGGTGGCGTTCATCGCCGGGCTCCGGTCGAGGCGTATGCGGCCGGGAGGGCGGGATCGGTGGGGTACGGAACGGCCGACGGCGCAGGTTCGCCCGTCGTGGACGGCCACGGGAGATGTGCCCGTACCGGAGCCGCGCGCGGCAGCCGCAGCGCCGCGAAGGCCACCGCGAGCAGCGCGGAGACGACGATCGAGTCGAGCCAGTAGTGGTTGGCCGTGCCGACTATCACCAGCAGGGTGACGAGCGGATGCAGCAGCCACAGCCAGCGCCACCGCGAGCGGGTCGCGACGATCAGCCCGACGGCGACCATCACCGCCCAGCCGAAGTGCAGCGAGGGCATCGCGGCGAACTGGTTGGCCATCGAGTCGGTCGCCGGCGTCGCCCCGTACACCGACGGTCCGTACACCTGGCCGGTGTCGACCAGCCCGGTGACGGCCAGCAGCCGCGGCGGGGCGAGCGGAAAGAGCAGGTGGAGGACGAGTGCGGCGCCGGTGAGTGCGGCGAGGATGCGTCGCGACCATATGTAGTGACGGGGGCGGCGCCAGTAGAGCCAGACGAGGAAGAGCAGCGTGGCCGGGAAGTGAACGGTCGCGTAGTAGGTGTTCGCGAGGTGGATCAGCGTCTCGTTGTGCAGCAGCAGGCTCTGTACCGCGCCTTCGCCGGGCAGGTGCACGGAGCGCTCGAAGTCCCAGACATGTCCGGCATTGCGATACGCCTCGTCGACGTGACCGTTCGCGACCTGACGGCCGAGCTTGTAGATCACGAAGAGTCCCACGACCAGAAGGAGTTCGCGGACGAGGGGCGGTCGGGCAGAACTGTCCGGCTCCCGATCTGCTGGCTCGCTACCGGCGTACATCACCCGGTGCCCCTTTGCTGACGAAGCGGTGTTACGGCGGCATGGTCCAGCCCATGCCGTATCGATACGCCAGTGTACCGATACGCGAACGTATCGGTACACGCGCGTATCGGTACACTGGCGTATCGAAGGCCTCGTCGCAGAGTCGCTGAGAGGAAAGGCACATGTCGCCGCAGGAAGCCGCACAGGAACCGGCACAGACGCCACGCCGCTCGAAGATCACGCCGGAGCGGGCGCAGGAGTTCTACGTGGCCGTGCTCGACATGCTGAGAGAGTCCGGTTACGAGGCGCTCACCATGGAGGGGGTGGCCTCGCGGACCCGCTGCGGCAAGTCCACGCTCTACCGGCAGTGGGGATCCAAGCCCGAACTGGTCGTGGCCGCACTGCACGGCACCCGACAGGCACTGCTTCCGCACATCGACACCGGAAGCCTCGCGGGCGACCTGCGCGAGGCGGCGCGGTCGATCGGCGCGGGCTCGGGGCGCGACACCCCGCTGATGCACGCACTCAGCCATGCCGCACTGCAGAGCCCCGAGCTGCTGTGCGCGCTGCGCGAGGCCCTGATCGTGCCCGGACTCGCGGCGATCGACGCCATGGTGCGGCGCGGAGCGGAGCGCGGCGAGATCCGGCCGGACAACCCGGCGGCGGAGTTCGTCTCCGCGCAGCTCCTGGGCGTGATGCGCGCCCGGCCGCTGCTGGAGGGAAAGAACGCGGACGAGGCGTATCTCACCCGTTTCATCGAGAACGCGATCCTTCCCTCACTCGGACTGAGTGCGCCCGCGCACTAGTCCCGACAGACGTGGGCCGTTGTCCGAGCGGATGACGACGACCCGCCGGCGCCGCACCGTGGGGACGGGGGCGGCGCACCATCCGGGCGGGGGGGGGGGGCCCCGCCCCCCCCCCCCCCCGCCCCCCGCCCCCCCCCCCCCCAAAACAAAAAAAAGGAGGTGTTTATCACCCCCCCACGGGGGGCGTACGGCGGGGGGGGC
>NZ_JBIASS010000015.1:97068-252816 GCF_042890955.1 Streptomyces sp. NPDC001933
GTTTGCCCGCGGGTCTCCCGCCCCCCCGCCGGCCCCCCCGGGGGGGGGGGGGGGGGCCCCCCCCGGGGGGGGGGGGGCCCCCCCGCGCCCCCCCCCCCCGCCCGCGGTTTCCACACCTGTTCCACCAAACAAACAGTTGGTAGATTTACCCGACCGTGCAGGGCGGAAGACGGCGGGGCGGACCCATGGACATCGGCAATCCCATCGACCTCACGGGGCGGGCCGCGATCGTCACCGGCGGCACGAAGGGCATCGGCGCCGTGATCGCCGAGGCGTTCCTCGCCGCCGGGGCGGACGTGCTGGTCTGCGGTCGCGGCGAACCGGCCGAGCTGCCCGGGAGCGGCACCCGCAGGGCGCACTTCCGGTCGGCGGATGTCCGTGACCCGGCGGCCGCCGCCGCCCTGGTCGACGAGGCGGCGCAACGCTTCGGACGGCTGGACGTACTCGTCAACAACGCGGGCGGCTCCCCCGACTCCGACGCGGCCACCGTGTCACCGCGTTTCGTCGAGAAGATCGTCGCCCTCAACCTCCTGGCCCCGTTCTATGTGTCACAGGCCGCCAACCTGGTCATGCGGGAACAGGACACCGGAGGCTCGATCGTCAACATAGGCAGCGTCTCCGCGCACACCCCGCAGCCGGGCACGGCCGCGTACACGGCCGCGAAGGCCGGGCTGCTCGCACTGACCCGGGCGCTGGCCCTGGAGTGGGCGCCGAAGGTGCGCGTCAACCACATCACGACCGGCCTCGTCCGCACGGAGAGCGCCGCATCGGTCTACGGCGAGAACGGCGGGGCAGCCCTGGCCGGGGTCATCCCGATGCGACGGATGGCGACACCTGACGACGTGGCCCGCGCCTGCCTGTACCTGGTGGGTGACCTGGCCTCCTACGTCAACGGCGCCGATCTGGCGGTGCACGGCGGGGGTGAAGTGCCGGCCAGATTTCTCGCAACGGCGCGGGACACGACGGCCGGGGCGAACAATCACCCTTTCTCGTCCCCTTGACGATAATCACCACTCTCTTTATCGTCTTCATGACGAGAAAAAGAGGGGGCCCGACATGGCCGACATCACCAGGCGCTTCGGCTGGCGCCATCTGCGCTCCGCGCCCACCGCGCACATCCGCCACCACAAGCGCGGCCGGCTGGCCCACGACGGGCCAGGACTGAGCTTCTGGTACCGCTCACTGAGTGCCGCCCTCTCGGAAGTCCCGGTGAACGACCGGGAGTTGGCGATGGCGTTCCACGCCCGCACCTCCGACTTCCAGGATGTGACGGTGCAGGCCACCGTGACGTACCGGATCAGCGACCCGGCCGAGGCCGCCGCCCGGCTGGACTTCTCGGTCGACCCGGACACCGGGGTCTGGCGCGGGGCGCCGCTGGAGCAGATCGCCACCCTGCTGACCGAGACCGCCCAGCAGCACACCCTGGACGTACTGGCCAGGACGGCGCTGGCCGAGGCGCTGGTCGACGGTGTCGCGTCGGTACGCGAGCGGGTCGCCGCGGGGCTCGCCGCCGAACCGCGGCTGCCCGCCACCGGGATCGATGTGGTCGCGGTGCGGGTGGTGGCGATCCGGCCCGAGGCCGAGGTCGAGCGCGCCCTGCGCACTCCCGCCCGCGAGCAGATCCAGCAGGAGGCCGACCGGGCCACCTATGAGCGCCGTGCGGTGGCCGTGGAGAGGGAACGGGCCATCGCCGAGAACGAGCTCGCCAGCCAGATCGAACTGGCCCGCAGAGAAGAGCAGTTGGTGGAGCAGCGCGGTACCAACACCCGCCGCGAGGCCGAGGAGAACGCGGCGGCCGACGGGGTGCGCGCCGAGGCCGAAGCGGCACGCAAGGTGCGGCTGGCGCGGGCCGAGGCCGAAGCGGCACGCGAGGTCGGCGCCGCGCGGGCGGAGTCCCAGGCGGCCTGGCTGCGGGTGCACGGAGAGGTGGACGCGGCGACACTGCACGCCCTGGCGGCGACCAGGCTCGCCGAGAACCTGCCGCGCATCGACAGCCTCACCCTCTCCCCCGACGTGCTCACCGGCCTGCTCAGCAAGCTCGGCAACGCCGGCCCCGAGACCCGGGCATGAGCCTCGCGCCGCGCGCGGTACTGGTCCACCGCACCACCGAGTACGAGGAGTTGCTGGCCCGGCACGGCACGCACGGGCAGGCCGCCTTCTTCCTGTCCAGCCGCGGCCGGTCCATCGACGGGGTGGCGCGGCGGCACCGGCAGACCAGGCAGGCACTGGCCGATGTGGCGGCGGCCGTACCGCTTCAGTGGCGTCAGTCGCGGGTGGAGCGCGCGGACCTCGACCGCTTTCTGTTCGGGCCGGAGGACGTGGTGGTCGTCGTCGGACAGGACGGGCTGGTCGCCAACGCCGCCAAGTACCTCTCCGGCCAGCCGGTCGTGGGCATCGACACCGACCCCGGGCGCAATCCGGGCGTGCTCGTACGCCACCGGCCCCGGGATGCGGCCGCCCTGCTCCGGGCGGCCTCGTCCCCCGGCGGCACTGCGGACGAACTCACCATGGTCGAGGCGGTGTCCGACGACACCCAGCGCCTCCTCGCCCTCAACGAGATCTATCTCGGCCCGCCCGGCCATCAGACCGCCCGTTACCGGCTCGGCCCGGACGTCCCCGATGCCCCAGCCGAGCCGCAGGCCTCCTCCGGTGTGCTCGTCGGCACCGGTACCGGCGCCACGGGGTGGCTGCGCTCGCTGTGGCAGGAACGCCACAGCGACCTCCGCCTTCCGGCGCCCACCGACCGGCGCCTCCTCTGGTTCGTCCGCGAGGCCTGGCCGTCCCCCACGACCGGCACCACACAGGTCGCGGGCGAGCTGGGACGCCGGCAGGGGCTGAGGCTCACCGTCGAGTCCGACCGGCTGGTGGTCTTCGGCGACGGGATGGAGGCAGACGCACTGGAGCTGACATGGGGCCAGACGGTGCGGCTCGGCATCTCGGCGACCTCGCTGCGGCTCACCGTCTGAATGTCCGGCCTCCTCACCTGCCGACGGATGCGCGGCGGACGGCGGCACGACCTGTCCGTAGGCTGCCTCGTACGACCGGTACACGAGGAAATCAGGGAGCGCCATGACGACCACATCCGCGGACACCTCTTCCCGCAACACCCGTCCGCCGAAGGCACAGGCGGCGCTCGGTGTGGGTGTCATCGTGCAGGACGGCCGGGGGCGGATCCTCCTCGGCAGGCACCACGGCGGAACCTGGGAGCTGCCCGGCGGCAAGGTCGACCCGACCCATGAGTCCGTCGCCGAGGCGGCCGCCCGTGAGCTCCGGGAGGAAACGGGCCTGGAGGTCGATGCGGCGGGCGTGCGCGTCTTCGCCATGCTCCACGACGTGGTCGGGGGCATCAACCGGGTGTCGATGGGCGCCGAGGTGACCGTCCGTTCGGGAAACCCGGAGGTGACCGAGCCCCATCTGATCAGCGCCTGGCAGTGGACCGGGCTCGACGACCTGCCCGGGTCCTTGTTCGGTCCCTCCGCCCAGGTCCTCGCGGCCTGGCGCCCGGATCTGTCGATCGAGCACCCGCCGGCGCACCGGCTGATGATCGCGGACAGCACGGGCGGCGTCGGCGGCGGCGGCGCATAACCTTGCCCCATTAACCATTTGCCTAGCCCTCATAGGCAGCGTTAGCGTCCCTCGCATGAAGGCCTTGAATGAGCAGGACATCCGCACGTCGTTCATCAACTGCTCGAAGGGGGAGGCCAAACGTCTGCCACTCCCCCGTGATCTCGACGAGCAGCCCTGGGACGACCTGGACTATCTGGGATGGCGGGATCTCTCCGCTCCCGGACGCAGCTACATCGTCACCGAACGCGACGGCGAACTCATCGGCGTGACGCTCCGCTTCCCCGCCAAGCAGCGCGGCTTCCTCCACCGGAGCATGTGCTCGCTGTGCCTCACCACGCACCCGGGGAACGGCGTCTCGCTGATGACCGCCCCCAAGACCGGGGCGGCGGGGCGCGAGGGCAATTCGGTCGGCCTGTACATCTGCACCGACCTCGCCTGTTCGCTGTACGTCCGGGGCCGGAAGACCCCGGCGCCCGGTGGCCGCTTCGAGGAGACCCTGACGATGGAGGAGCAGGTGGCGCGGACCAGGAACAACCTCGACGCGTTCCTGGGCAAGCTCTACGCCTGAGCCCGGCGGCCCGACCGGCTCCCTGTCCGCTGGACGCCTTCAGGCCAGGGTGTCGGCGGTGAAGGTGACGGGCAGCCGCTCCGGGCCGCGCAGCCCTCCCGGCCGCCACCGCAGTTCGCCGGGCGGCACGGCCAGGGCGAGACCGTGGAGGCGGCGCAGGACGGTGCCGATGGCGATCTGGCCCTCCAGCCGGGCCAGCGGCGCCCCGAGGCAGTAGTGGATGCCGTGCCCGAACGCGAGGTGGGCGTTGTCCTGCCGGGAGATGTCCAAGCGGTCGGGCTCCGGGAAGTGGTCCGGGTCGCGGTCGGCGATGGCGGATGCCACGAGCACGGTCGCGCCGCGCGGGATGTCCACGCCCGCGATCGTGACGTCCTCGCGCGCGAACCGGGCGATGCCGGGGTTGACCGGTCCGTCGTAGCGCAGGAATTCCTCGATCGCCCCCGGCAGCAGCGTCGGATCGTCCCGCAGCCGCCGGAGCTGGTCGGGGTGGGCGAGCAGTGCCGCGATCCCGCTGCCGATGAGGTTGACCGTGGTGATGTACCCGGCCGCCAGCAGCAGGAAGGCCATGGCGATCAGCTCGTCCTCGTCCAGCCTCCGCTCCTCGTCCCGGGCGGCCACAAGTGCGCTGAGCAGATCGTTCCCGGGCCGGGCCCGCTTCGCCCCGATGAGCCCGGTCAGGTAACCATGCATGTGCCGCCATGCCTCGTCCGTCCGGGCCGGGTCCGGCGGCTCGGCCCCCTGCAGGACCAGGTCGTCGGTCCACCGCTGGAAGTCGCGCCGGTCCGTCAGGGGCACGCCGAGCAGTTCGCTGATCACGGTGACCGGGAGCGGCAGCGCGAAACTCCCCACGAGGTCGGCACGGCCGTCGGGCGCGATCTTGTCGAGCAGCCGGTCGGCGATCTCCTGGACGCGGGGCCGCAGCTCGGCCACGCTGCGGGCGGTGAACGCCTTGGACACCAGGCGGCGCAGTCGGGTGTGGTCGGGCGGATCGGTGCGGAGCATGTTGCGCAGTACGGATCCGCGGTCGTTGGCGGGCAGCCGCTCGATGAGCCGGGGGTCCGACGCATCGCGGACGTCGCTGCTCAGCCTCGGGTCGGAGAGGGCCGCGAGGCCGTCCTCGTACCGTGTGACGAGCCATGCCTCCAGGCCGCCGGCGATGATGGCGCGCCGCACCGGGCCGTCCTCGCGCAGTTGCCGGTAGACCGGGAAGGGATCGGCCACGAAGGCGGGATCGGTGTAGGGAAGAAGGACCGGCTGCTGACTCATCACGCCTCCCTGAGGTCCACTCCGACCTATTCCAGCCGCTTCGTACCAGCGTAATGGGCCCGGAACGGCCCCTGCTGCGGGGCGGAAGGCGGTGCGGGGTTGGAGGCGGCGCGGCGCGGCACCGGTGGCTCAGGACTCCGGTTCGCCCTTCCCGTGGCACCAGGTCCGCAGCAGCACCCTTCGCCCCTTCGCCTCCCGCGCGACGAGCTCGTCCGCGGTGGGCGCGAATCCGGCCGATCGCGCCACGGCGGCGCTCGGAGCGTTCTCGACCTCTATCCGCAGAACCACCCGTCCCGCGTCCAGGTGCTGAACGGCGTATTCGGTGGCGACCGCGACAGCCGCGGACGCCAGTCCGCGACGCCGGTACCGGGGCCCGACACCGTAGGCGAGCTCGATGTCCCGGTCGTCCAGGTCGTCCTGGAAGAGCAGCACCTCGCCCTGCGGCTGCCCGCCGTCGGCCGTGATGGCCAGCTGCATACAACGGCCTTCGCTCCGGGCCTTGCGGGCCCGCCCGAGGTATTCGCGAGCGGCGTCCACATCGAACGGCGAGGGTACGGGAGTCCAGCGGCCGATCTCCGGATCGTCGTACATCTCGACCAACGTGGGGATGTCTTCCTCGTCCCACTCCCTGAGCACAATGCCCCGCCCGGCCAGGCGAACGGGGGCGGTGGGCAGGGTTCTCGTCCGATTCTCCATGTGCCGATCATGTCCTGTCCGAGTGCCCTCATGCCGGGCCTCCTGCAGACACGGCCGGTTCTGACCGCAAGGGCAGGCAGGAGTCCGGGTCAGCACAACAGCTCGCACCGCTGTTGCTGGGTCCGGGCGCGGAGGTGCTGGGGCCGCGCCGGCCCGCGTGACGGGGTGGCAGAAGTGCTGCGCGCGGGCCAAAGGCTGAACGGGCTCCAGGAGTTGCCCTGTGCCTTCCCCACCCGCGTCCCAGCCCTTTTCGGGCTTCCCGTGCTGGCGGACAACCTCGCCGAGGGCTACGTCCTCAAGCCTGCGGGCGAGTGGCCGGAGGCGGGTCCCGGCGCCGGGGTCCGCCCGGTGGTGAAGGTGAAGCAGGAGGCCTTCGCCGAGGACGAGCGCTTCGACGGCGCACGGCCCTGTCTGGTGCCGCCGCAGGGCGCGGCCGGTGTTCCCGCCTGGCTCCTTGTGCAGGCATCGGCGCTGCTCACGCGTGCCCGCGCGGCCGCCGCGGTGAGCAAGCTCGGCCCCCGGACCTCCGTGGACGCGGTGGCGGAGGAGATCACGCGGGGCGTTTCCGAAGAGCTCTCCGAGGCCCTGGGCGGAGTGGAGGAGCCGCTCCTGCGCGCTCTGGGCGAGCCCTTCGGCCGGGGGTCCGCGCCCTGGCGGCGTTCGACGCCGAGGACCG
Organism: Streptomyces sp. NPDC001933; assembly: GCF_042890955.1. Lineage (NCBI taxonomy): Bacteria > Bacillati > Actinomycetota > Actinomycetes > Kitasatosporales > Streptomycetaceae > Streptomyces > Streptomyces sp. NPDC001933. The sequence goes on from NZ_JBIASS010000015.1 coordinate 103,842, forward strand.
CTCCGCCTCCCGCGGCGGGTGGGACTGAACCGGGGATCACGGAACCCGGTGCGTGGAGCCCCCGCGACGGCAGGGCGCGGCTGAAGCAGGGACCCGCGGTATGAGCATCGCAGCTTTCGGGGCGGGTGCCCGCCTGGAGCACGGGGCCCGGCGATCTGCGGCTGCGCCGTGCGGGCGCGAGTGATCGGAAGCGATGCGGCGGGCAGGCAGCGGGGCCGGAGGGGCCCCGCTGCCTGCCCGCCGGGACGGTGTGTCAGGCGATGGCGAGCCGGTCCACCAGCAGTTCCACTCTCTGCCCGGTGTACTCCGGCGGCAGCCGTCCCGCCCTGGTCAGGGTCGCCAGGCCGTGCAGGGCCGCCCAGAACGTCTCGGTGAACAGCCCCGGTTCGACGCCGCCCCCGGCGACCTCGCCGAGGGTCTCCAGCAGGGCGGCGAAGGCGTCCTTCAGCGGCTCGGGGGTGTCCTCCTGCGCGTACGCCAGGCCGCCGTCGAGCTGGAACAGGGCGTCGTAGACCGCCGGGTTGTGTGCGGCGAAGTCGAGGTAGGCGCGGGCGAGGGCGGCGACCCGCTCGCGCGGGCCGTCCGCTCCGGAGGCCGCGGCCCGCACCGCCGCGGCCAGCTCGGCGGCGCCCTCCAGGGCGACGGCGCCGATGATCTCGCGCTTGCCGCGGAAGTGGCTGTAGAGGACGGGCTGGCTGTATTCGATGCGCTCGGCGAGCCGGCGGGTGGTGACCGCGTCCCAGCCCTGCTGCTCGGCGAGTTCGCGGGCCGTCGCCACGATGAGGCGCTCGCGTTCCGCCCGTTCACGCTGCTTGCGTTCCTGTACCGACATGATTCGATCCTAGCATCGCTAGACATTCGAGCGGCAGCAGTACTAGCGTTGCACCGTCATCTAGCGACGCTAGATCCCAGGAGGGGTCATCATGCTCAACGCACTCGAGGTGTTCACCACCGTGGTCGTCGGCCTGATGGTGGGGGTGGAGTTCTCCGTCGCCTTCGTCATGAACCGGATCTTCGACGCACTCCCCGAGGACAGCGGCCAACTCGGCCGCGCCCACGGGGGCCGGATGCTCGGCGCCGTGATGCCGGTCTGGTACATCACCTCGCTCGTCCTGAGCGTGGTCTGGGCCATCGCCGGACGGCACCACGACGGCACCGGCCTCGTCGTCACCGCCGGCGCGCTGCTGATCCTCAGCGTCGTCATGTCGATCCTGCTGCTCGTCCCGATCAACAACCAGGGCAAGACATGGACCCCCGAGAACCGGCCCGAGGACTGGAAGGAGCAGATGAACCGCTGGGACCGCTACCACTATGTCCGCGTCGCCGTCATCATCGCCGCCTTCACCCTGCTGGTCGCCGCCCTCGCCTGAGCCCGCGCGGGCCGTCCCGACATGCACTGGTTCGCCCCCCGAATGTCGACGGCTTTCGCCCCATCGGGTGAGCCGACAGGACTTCGGATCCCTGACCCGCGGGCCGACGCCGCGCCGGTGGCGCACAGTCCCCACTCCCCGGGTGCGATCCCGACGAACTACGCCCCTCGATCAGCTGCGTCCGCGTGGCCTGATCAGGCCCCACACGCCTCGGCAAGCTCCACGAAGCTCACCGAGCTGACAAAGACTCACAAGGAGAAGAACCATGTCGCTGAAGAAGATCAACACCGTCCTGGCCGCCGCCTTCATCCTCTTCATCCTCTGGTTCGGGACGGAGTACATCCTGAGCCCGGAGACGACGGCGCCGGGCTACGGCCTGCCGAGCTGGCCGTCCGGCGACGGCGACGGCTTCCTGATCATCAAGGGAATCCGCGACGTCGTCCTGGCCCTGGTCCTGGGCATCCTGCTGGTGACGGGCCACCGCCGGGCGCTGGCCTGGGCGCTGCTGGTGGAAGCACTCGCCGCGTACGGCGACATGACCAACGTGCTGGTCCACCACGGCTCCGTGGCCACCGCGCTCGGCGTCCACTGCCTGACCGCGACACTGATGGTGGTCAACGGCCTGCTGATCATGCGCGAGACCCGCAAGGTCGCGGCCGCTCCGGCAACACCCGCCCCGCAGCCCGCCTGACGCCACCTCGGCGCGTGTCGGGATTCGCCTGTCAGCGCCCGCTGGGAAAGGCGAGGCACACAATCTTCTTCCAGTGGGCGGCGGCCCGGTCCCGTCTCTCCGGGATGGCGCAGCGCGGCCCCTGTTCCGATTCTCATAGACGGTCGTTCACGAGAGCGGCTGACCATTTCAGCGTACGGTCGATGCCGTTGCCGTACGTGGGATCGCCGAAGCCCTGGTTCGGGCGCTGAGGAGCCGTCGATGCTGGACCAGGATTTACTGCGCGCCGCACGCCTGGCTCGTCATGGGACCGTGAGCACTCAGCTCTCCTTGTTGAGCGACCACCGGCTCAGGGAGGTCGTGGCGGCCGCTGCCCCGCTCGGGTCGGGCATCGGCGGCAGGTCGGCAGAGCTGGACATCAACGGAACGCGCGTCTTCGTCAAGCGGATCCCTTTGACGGACACCGAGTTGCGGCCGGAGAACGTGCGGTCGACGGCGAACGTCTTCGAACTGCCGATGTTCTACCAGTACGGGGTGGGCTCGGCCGGGTTCGGTGCCTGGCGGGAGCTTGCCGTGCACACGATGACCACGAACTGGGTTCTCGGCGACGAGTATGCGGGATTCCCTCTGATGTACCACTGGCGGGTTCTGCCCGACTCCCCTCCCGAAGGATTCACCGACGAGTTCGGGGGCCTGGAGGGGGCCGTCGCGCACTGGGAGGGATCACCCGCCGTTCGTGACCGGTTGGAGGCCATCGGCCAGTCCTCGTACAGCCTGGTGGTCTTCCTGGAGCACGTGCCGCACACCCTCGCCGGATGGCTGGCCGACCACCGCAAAACCGCCGTGCCGGCAGACGGGGACGGCTTGCCCTTCCGCTGGGTGGAGGAAGCTCTGATGAGTGGAGCTGCCTTCATGAGTTCTCGCGGACTTGTCCATTTCGATGCTCACTTTGCCAACATCCTGACCGATGGCCGCCAGCTCTACTTCGCTGACTTCGGACTTGCCCTGAGCTCCCGCTTCGACCTTTCCGCGGACGAGTCCGACTTCCTCTCGGACCACCTCGCGTACGATCACTGCTACACCGCGAGCCACCTGCTCCAATACCACTTGCTCGACGGCGTGCGCGGTGACACGGAACGCCAAGTCTTCCTGCACGACTGGATCGCAGGCCGGCGACCTGGCGACACCCCGCCCGAGATCACGGCCATCATCGACCGGCACGCGCGCTCCACCGTCGTCGTGGACTCCTTCTTCCGCCGTCTGCTCACCGAAAGCAAGCAGACGCCGTTCCCGGCCGCGGAGATCGAGCGGCAGTTGGGCGCCGGCGCCACAACCCCGACCTGATCCACAACCTCGCCTCGGCTGTCCGGCATCGACTGCCACGGTCGCTGCCTGCCGATGGGCCTTTCGGTGCACCTTCCCGGGCTCTGCGCCGTGGGCGTACTGACCGGATTCCTGATTGCCGAGCAGGGCGGTGGCGAGGATCGTCTTGATCCGCTCAGCGATCTGACTCCCCGCCGTGATCCGCAGACTCCCACTTTCGAGATGGCCGGCCCGGCTCAGGTCCCGATGGTCACCGGTGTCCTCATGGCAGCGCCGATGGGCATGGACACCGCGGCGTCGCACGACCGGTATTGAACGGCCCCGCACCATTGACTGGTTGATGTGGGAAACCTTCGACTCCATGACCGCCGAACACAGTTGATGTGCGGGCGGTGCCCGGTCACAGCTCGCCCCTGCGGGAAATCCGTGCATCCGTCCTCACTGTCCGGAGGTCCTGGACGGTGGCTGGGTTGAGGGGATGGGAGGAAGCCACGCGGGGGTGTTGCAGCGGAAGCTGTGTCCGGCGGGGGTGATCTCGGAGCCGTTGTCCAGGGCCGAGAGGCAGATCCCGAGGTACTCCTCACCGTCGGCCACCGCCCCGAGCGGCGTGCAGCACACAGGGCAGGACCAGCGCTCCATCGTGGGCCAGGACCGGTACGAGCGAGGTGTCCCGGGCCCGGTCCAGCTGAAGGCGGTCCGGCGGAAGCCGACGCAGGCCATGAGCGGGCCGCCGGACAGGCGGGAGCAGTGGGGGCAGGCGCATACGTGGGGGTCGTATGGCTCTCCGGTCGCTTCGAATCGGATGTGTCCGCACAGGCAGCCGCCGGTGGACACCTCGTGGGTGGGTGTGTCGTCGTTCGGCATGGGGGTGCTCCTTGCTGTCGCGGCAGGATCGTTGTGCGCGTCGGATCGCCGCGAGCGGGCTGGGAGGTGGGCGGAATCCGGGGCGTCTGAGTGCGTCTCGGGGTCGGCAGCCTGGCAGGCCCATTCCGCAGGTGTGGTGCGACGGCACAGAATCGGGCCATTGCCGCCCCCGTGACACCGCGCGGCGCCGACTGGAATGGCGCAGTCGCTGCACGGGTCGGCAAGGGTTTCAAATTGGCCGGAAACCTGCGGCGGATGCGGCCGAAGGGGTGACCGTCCATCGAACGGGGACGTTTCAAACGCCCTGCCCCCACGTGTCCTGCGCGAACCGAGGTATTCGCACAGACGTCCAGAATTCCCCTCGCCGTCACCCGTTACGGCGAGCTGCGGGGCCAGTTCTTAGAGCACCCGTGCCATTCGATGACCTGATGGAGGACACGATGACTTCTCTTCCCGCCTCCGTGCACGAGCCCCTCGGGTTCGAACGATTGCGGCCCTCCCCTGCCCTTCCTGCCTCTGGTGTGCAGCGAGTTGGCGTGGTGGCCCGCTGCTCGGTACGGCCGGATACGGGGTGGGCAGCCGACCGGCTCCAGATCCGCCGGGCACCGGGCACGTGCACGCCGGGCCGCCGGCTGTCCGCCGGGCTGGGGTGGCGACGGTGAGCGCGCGCAAGCAAAAACACGGTGGCGTCTCGCAGGCCGAGCAGGAGCTCTACGGGGGCCGGCTCCGGTGGGACCAGAGTTTCGTGCGTTACGAAGGGGCGCTGACCCGGCTGGGGTTCGGTCAGATGGCGGCGGCCTTGCCTCAGATGGCCGGGATGGTGCTGCGTACGGGGTGGGAGGTCGACCGGCGGGCGCTGGCCGGGGTCGTGGCAGCACAGGCCGGGCAGGGGGTGACCGCCGCGTGGGGTCTGGTTGCGGTCAACAGTGTCCTGACGCAGTTGTTCGCCGAGGGCCCGACCGCGGACAGGCTTCGCGAGTCCCTGCCGTCCCTGGTGGTTCTGGCCGGGGTGTCCGTGGCAGCGGCCTTGCTGGCGGCGTGGTCGACGGCGATGTCCGGGCGGCTGGAGCCGCAGGTGGAACGCGCGGTGTCCGCCCGCTACTACGAGGCCGTGACCCGGGTCGAGGTGGAGGCGACTGAGCAGCCCGAGGTCCAGCGTGTGCTGGAGGCGGGCAAGTTCGGTACGGACTCGGCCCGCGCGATGCTGCGGTTGACCGTGGGCGTGGGCAATGTCCTGGTCGGCATGGTGGCGGCCGCCGCCGTGCTGGTGGCACTGCACTGGGCCCTGCTGCCGATGCTGCTGGCCATTGCCCTGCCCAAGGGGTGGGGTGCGGTGCGCTCGGCGCGCCGTGACTACACGTCACGTCTGAACTGGGTCGATCACCGGCGGGCGATCGCCTCGCTGCTGGCGTACCTGACCCGGCCCCATGCGGCGGGCGAGATCCGCGTGCATGCGGCGGGCAGGAAGTTGCTGGCCGGATACGAGGAGATGTCGCGGCAGACGGAGGCGGAACAGCGGCGTCTGGCGCGGGCGCAGGCGCAGACCGACCTGGTCGCCGGAGGTTTCTCCGGTCTGGCCTCCCTTGCCGGCTATGGGTTGCTGTGGTGGCTGTTGAGCAGTGGTGGTCTGCCTCTGGCGGTCGGCGGGACTGCGGTCATCGCCATCCGTACGTGCACCGCGCGGCTGACATCGCTGGTGCAGCAGGTCAACAGGCTGTACGAGGAAATGCTGTTCCTCTCCGACACCAAGAACGCCACCGAGGTGGCGGGCAAGCACGCCATCCCGTCCACCGGCACGCCGCTGCCGGCCCCCGTGTCCGCCGTACATGTGAAGAACGTGTCGTTCGTCTACCCCGGTGCGGCGTCCCCCTCCCTGAAGGGGGTGAACATGTCGGTCCGCCGCGGGCAGGTGACAGCCCTGGTCGGCGCGAACGGTTCGGGCAAGACCACGCTGACCCGCATCCTTGCCGGACTGCTGCTGCCCTCCGAAGGCAATGTGTGGTGGGCGGGCGAATCCGGTGAGCAGGTGGACCTTCGTGAAGCGGATCGGACGCAGGTCTTCGCCCAAGTGGCCATGCTTGCCCAGGACTTCCCCCGATGGGAGATGACCGCCGCGACGAATGTGGCCATTGGCATCGGCGACCGGCCCCGGGACATGGACCGGGTCGAGGAAGCCGCAAGGGCCGCAGACGTTCAGGACCTCGTCGAGGATCTCCCGCATGGCTGGGACTCGATCGTCTTCAAAGGGTACGAGCGCGGAGTTCAGCTCTCCGGCGGACAGTGGCAGAAGCTCGGTACCGCTCGCACCTTGTACAGGAGCGCGCCGTTCCTCCTCGTCGACGAGCCGACCTCGGCTCTCGATCCCCATGCGGAGATCGCTGCGTTTCAGCGCTTGTGGTCACTGGCCGAAGACAGTCATGCCGTTGTACTGGTCACGCACCGGCTGGCCGCGACAGCGAAGGCCGACCACATCTACGTCCTCGACCACGGCGTCGTCGCCGAACAAGGCACGCACGGCGAACTCATGAATATCAGCGGGGGTCTCTACCGGCAGATGTACGAGGCCCAGGCCGCACAGTACGGGCTCAACCTGCCAACAGGCAGCCGGATCCCCACGCCGCGCAGCGGCACCGACCAGCACAGGAAGACCCAGTGACCCGGTCATGCGCCTCGGGCCCGGCTCGGACCCCGCGCTGCTGGAAACGTCCGCTTCGCGGCCGTCGCGGGCACGGCCCGGCGGCACACCACACGGCGCCACAGCAGGCGGTGCTGACGGCTGTATCGCGCCCACGGTCCGCGGCCATGCCTCGACGCCGGACGGGGCCTCAGCCGATGCGCCCGCACTCGTCGCCGGCGCCGCTGGCCGGCGCTCCGTACCGACCACCAACCGACTCCCTGCGTATAGGCGGTAATTCGTTGAACGCGTCCGCTTTCCCCCAGTCCGCAAGTACCGCCGTCCTGATCGTCAACAGCCGCGGCGAGTACCTCCTTCACTTGAGGGATGCGCACAAGCCGATCTGTGATCCTGGCACCTGGTCGCTGGTCGGCGGCGGGCCCGAGCCCGGCGAGACGCCGGACGAAGCGATCGCCCGCGAGATCCTTGAGGAGACGGGTCTCGTCCTCTCCGGTGTTACCGCCTACACGACCGTGCAGGCCCACGGCCCGGACGTCACCGAGGGGAACATCCAGGTCTATATGGCCCGCTGGGACGGCGCCGCCCATGAACTGCCCGTCACCGAAGGGATCATGTTCGCCTGGTTCGACATCGCCACCATGGAGCAGTTGGCGATGTGCCGGTGGGCTCACGAGGTCATCAAGGCCCACCACGTCGAGCACCCCGCACTACTGCTGCCCGGGCCACGTGACGACGTCTGTCAGGGCGGGGCGGGAGCAGTGAAGAACGTAATCGGCGCACACCTGTTCCTGGAGCGCGACGGCCTTACTCTGCTTGGTCGGCGCCATCCGGATGTGGATTTCGCGGGTGGCGTGTGGCATGCCCTGGCCGGTCATGTGGAGTGGGAGAGCGTTCGCGCGTGCCTGATCAGGGAGGCGCATGAGGAGGCCGGGATCATTGTCGAGCCCGCAGACCTCACCCTGGTGCATACCGTGCACCTGCTCGACGATCGCGAGAACGCCGAACCCCGGATCCAGTTGTTCTTCCGGGCAAGCCGATGGTCCGGGGAACCGGAGATCCGCGAGCCCGACAGATGCACGGCCTGGCAGTGGTGGCCGCTGGACGGACTGCCGGACCCGATGGTCGGCTACACCCGTGCCGCGATCGAAGGCATCCTCGCGGGCACCGCGTACACCGAGCTCGGCTGGGCACCCGCAGTGCCTGCCACCGGTGGCAGGTGAACTGCGGTGCAAGGTGAATCCGGCGCGGCCGGCTCAATGGCCGAGGGCCGGCCCATCGATGCGACTTCGGCGCGGCTGGCGTTGGCCGAACGCCTGCAAGCCGACGGGGTGTTGACCGATCCGCGTCTGCGGGATGCTCTGTCGCGCCTGGACCGCGGGGTGCTGATGCCACGGGCGTATGTACGGCGTAGCGAGCAGGGCGGCGAGCCGGTGGTGTGGGAACTGCTCGACGGAGCACATCCCGAGGACCGGGCCGAGTGGCAGGACCTCATGTACTCGGGCGAGTCGGTCCTGGTCCAGCGTGACGGCGAACGGCTGGAGGATCAGGTCCGTGGCGTCGTGAACGGGGGCCGGATGACGGCGATGTCGACGTTCACCCCGTACACCGTGGAAGTCCTCCAGCGGATGCAGATCGACGCCGGGCACACGTATCTGGACCTCGGGACCGGGCCGGGTGTCTCGCTCGCGCTCGCCGCGGCGCTCACCGGGCCCGGACGGGCGTTCGGAGTCGAACGGGACGAACACATGGCCGCCTTCACGCGAAGCAGCCTCGACCGGGTCGGCGCCGGAGCGAGCGTGGTGGCCGGCGACGCACTCGACGGGCACGCTCCGCCGGCGCCGTACGACCGGATCCATTCCGGGATCGGCGTGCCGTGCCTGCCGTCGGCGTGGGTGGACCAGCTCGCCCCCGGCGGACGGCTACTGACCACGCTGGCAACGCGCACGCCGAGTTGGGCCGGGCAGTGCCTGGTGACGCGCACGACGGGAGGACATGTCGAGGCCGTTCTGGAAGGCGGACCTCGCGGCCACCTCCCCCTGCACGGATTCACCCGGCTCACCGCCCGGCACCATCTCCAGCAGATCGCGAGCCACCCGGGGAAGAGACGCCCCACCGCCTTCACTCCGCCGCCGGATCACGCGTACGGGTTCTGGCTGGCAGCCGCCTACCTCGTTCCGGGAGTGGTGCGGCACTTCCAGGCGGACACAGTCACTGTGGTGGCCCCCGAGGAGAACTCCTGGGCCGTGGCCGGTCACGGTGACGGCACCGTCCGGATCCATGGTCCGCGCGATGTGTGGGGCGAACTCGAGCACGTCCACGACCTCTGGCTGCGGGCCGGGTCCCCCGCGGCCTTCCACGTCGACATCCCGAACGACGGCGCCGTGCAGCACGTCACTTCCGGAACCGGCACCGCCGCCCTCGGATGGGAGCTGCCCGCACTCTCCGCCACGGCATGACAGCCCACCCGACCCGCGCTTCCGCACGGAAAGAGGATCTGTGACCTTGTTCGACTCGGCGGCCGACTACGCCCGCTACCGCCCGGGAATTCCCGACGAAGCCGTCCGGCTGCTCACCGAGAGCCTGGACGGCTTCGACCGGCCGACCCTGCTGGATCTCGGTTCGGGCACCGGGCAGGTACCGGCCGCCCTGCTGCCCGCCGTTCCCGGAATCACCCACGTCGACCTCGTCGACCAGGACAGCGCCATGCTCCGCACCGCCGCCGAGCAGCTCCGGCCACTGCACGGACAAGCGACCGTGGCCTTCCACGCTGTCCCCGCGGAGATGTTCTCCGCGCCGGTCGTCGGCTACCAGGCCGATCTGGTCACCTGTGCCCGAGCCTTCCACTGGCTGGACCGCCCCGCCGCCTTGAGAATGGCCGACCGGGTCACCGGCCCCACGGCCGCGGTGGCAGTCATGGGCGACGGAAGCCTCTGGACGTACGAGGCGCACTGGACCGCAGCCCTGAAGGCGCTGATCCAGTCCTACCTCGGTGACCGGCGGCGGGCCGGCACGGCCGGGACATACACCGAACCGCGCGGCCGCTACGAGGACGACCTCGCCGAGTCCGTCTTCAGCGAGGTCACCGAGTACCGCTTCCCTGTTCGCCGCACTTGGACCCCCGACCAGGTCGTCGGCTACCTGCGCAGCACCAGCTTCGCCCACCCCTCCCTGTTCGATGAACCCGGTGCTCCACCCGGACATGCAGGCCGTCGGCATGCCCGGTTCGAACGGGAGACGCGCGCACTCCTGGAGGAGCACGTACACGGCGAAGGACTCGTCGAGGACGCCGTGTTCAACGTGCTGCTCGCGCGCCGCGGCGGTGCGGTGTGAGCGCGGGGCGGCACACCGAGCCGTTGGACGTCCATCTGATCCTGCGCCGTGACAGCAGGGACGGGCCGGAGGTTCTGCTCTCCCGCCGGGCCGGTTCCGTCTACGCCGCTGGGTTGTGGCACCTCGTCTCCGGGCACTTGGACGGCCCGCACGAGGACGTCGTCGCTGCTCTGGTGCGGGAGGCCCGGGAAGAAACCGGCATCGTCATCGACCCGGCGGATGTGCGGGCGGCCGTCATCGTGCATCACCGTGCACCGTCCGGATCCGCCCGTACTGGTTTCTTCTTCGAAGTCACGCGGTGGCAGGGCCAACCGCGGGTTGCCGAGCCGGATGTCTGCGATGCCATGGAGTGGGTGCGCCTGCACGCTCTGCCTGACGGAATGGTGGCGTACTGCCGTGCCGGGCTGGACGCCTACGCGGCCGGAGCACGCCTCGCGGTCCATTTCCAGATGCCTGGCGACGCGATCGCCTATGACGCCGGAGCCGACCGTCTCCGTCTCGTGCCGGACGTAGACAGTCCGCCGGCCGGCCGACCCGACGCCCCCGTCGTTGAGTTCACCCGGAGTGCCGTCGGGCGTATCACCGAATGGGAGGACATCTCCTGGGCGCGGGAAGGCAGCCGTGTGTGGCGGGTCCGAGGCGCCGGGGGAGGCACCTGGTACGTGAAGATCCACCAGTCCGAGAAGTTCCACGCCCGCGAAGTCCGGGCGTACCGGACCTGGGCCCTGTCGCTGGATGGGGGCGCGCCACGGCTGGTGGCCTCCGACGAGAAGTTGAGGGCGGTGGTGCTCACATCGGTGCCGGGTCGGCCGCTGCACGGCGCTGTCCTCTCCCCCGGGCAGGAACGCGCCGTCTTCCACCGGATCGGCGCACTGGCCCGCCGCATCCACCAGGCGTCTGCCCCGCGGCCCGCCTCCGAAGGCAGCGGCCCGGCCGTCGGGAAGGCCGAACGGCACCTGACTGCCGCACGGCACCATCTGACCCCGGGTGATGAGGAGTTCGTCCGCGGACTCGTCCGGCAGGCGAGGACCCTGCCCTTGCTGGAGCAGGTCGAGACCCACGGCGATTTCCAGCTCCGCAACATCCTGTGTTCCGACGACGTCGATGACTCCCTGGCGGTGATCGACCTTGAGCGAAGTGAGCCCGGCCCCGCGGTCCGGGATCTGGTCCGTCTGTCCGATGCCTGGGCTCATCGCCCCGACCTCTACGAGGCATTTCTGTCCGGGTACGGGCGGACCTTGACCGATGCCGAGGAATCGCGCCTGATCATCGACTCAGCCCTCGACGCCGTGAGCGGAGTCGCCTTCGGCGCCGCCCATGGCGATCCCGAACTGGTCGAGCGCGGCCGGCGGACTCTGGCCCGGCTGCGCACTGAGCACCGATCCTGCAACTCGCTGACTGGAGACAGCCCATGATCCGCGACACGGCCCCTGCCACCACGATCGGTTCACCGGGTGCGGCCCGGCGACCGGTGGTCCCGAGTATTCGGTCGAGCGGCGAAGCCGTCAGGTCCTCGATGACGATGGAGCAGTACGCCGAAACCGTCCCCAAGGCAACCCTGTGGGCGTGCGTCTACTTCACCGACGAGGACGACCAGTCGCTTCAGGTCCACTCCGTCTACTCTCCGGCGTACCCGTGGCAGTTGGTGGGCGGGACGATGGACCCCGGCGAGCCGCCCTGGCAGACAGCCGTGCGGGAGTGCCGGGAAGAAACCGGAATCACGCCGACCGGGCCGCCCCGGCTCCTGGCCACGGTGTACGGCCCGCCCGGCGGCGGATGGCCCTACAGCACGATCGGCTGCGTCTTCGATGGCGGCCGACTCACTGCAGCGCAGATCCGTGGCATCACCCTCGACCCGGAGGAGCACGACGAGGTCCGTGTCCTGCCGCTGACCGGATGGGAAGAGCTGATGCCGCCCGGCGACTTCGCTCGCCTGTGCGCCGTGGAGGAGGCGCGCCGTACCGGCGTGGCCGCGTACTTCGACACCTGGGGCTGGGAAGCCGAGTGACCGGCCGCATCGTGCTGTCGCCCGGGCAGACGGTGCCCGCGAACCGGGGTGCCCTGGCCGTGCTGGATGCCGTTTCGGGCAACCGGCACGGCACCGGGGACGGGGACTTGAAACAACCGGACCAGTTGAGGAGCAGCAGTGGGGTACGTCGTCCGCGAGGCATGGCACGAGCACTATGCCGATGGGAAGGATTTCCGGCCGCTGGGTGATACCGAGCGGGCACTGCTCGCCGAACACGTTCCTGTGCCGGACGGTGGCGGGCGTGCGCTCGATGTGGGCTGCGGGACGGGCGGGCTGGCTGTCTGCCTCTCGTCGCTCGGCTATGTGGTGGATGCCGTCGATTTCGCCGACAGTGCGATCGGCCGGGCCCGAGCCGAGCACGCCGATGTGGAGGGGGTGCGTTGGCTGCGGCTTGATATCGAGCGCGATGACCCGGTGGAGCTGCACCCGGATGGTTATGACCTGGTGACGCTGCGTCTGGCGTACCCGTTCTTCCATGACCGCAGTCGTGTCCTTCACTCGCTCGGCGAGCGACTGCGCCCAGGTGGCGCGCTCGTGGTCATCACACCCACCGCCGAGCTCACGTCGAAGGAGCGGCGGAGCATCGCTCTGGACGAGGGCGAGATCAGTCTGCTCACCGCGGACTGGGAGCAGGCCGAGCGGCTGGACGCGGACGGGCTCGCTGTGGTTGTCCTGCGTGGCCCCGGGCGCACGGTCGGCGCGGCGGTCGAGAAGCGGCCGCCCACGGCCATGCTCTGACCGGTGCGCTCTCGGTCGTCACCGACGAGGCCGGCCGGGTCCTGCTCGGCCGGTCCACCCGGGGCATATGGGAGTTGCCGGGCGGCAAGACTTCGGGTTCGGAGGAGTTCGCGTCGGCGGCGGAACGGGAGCTGAGGAAGGAGACCGGCCTGATCGCCCCGGCCAGTGACGCGTATGTGGTGGCGATGCTCGCTGACGACAGCCATGGCGTCTGGCGGCTGACCGCCGCCGACCGGCCGCCCATCATCCGAACCCCCACCCCTCATTCCAGCCGCACCCCACCAACCCGACGGACGGGAGCACAAGTGAGTACCCCCACGCACGGCGACGCAGCCGCGGTACCCGAGCAGCCGAAGATGTCCCAGGAGGAGTACGCCCGGTCACGGCACGCTGTCTGGTTGAGCACAGACGCGCTCGTGACTGACGAGCTGGGGCGTGTCCTGCTGGTCAAGCCGACCTACCGCAGGCAGTGGCTGTTGCCGGGGGGCGGCGCTGAGCCGGGAGAAGGCCCGGGGCAGGTTTTTCTTCGCGAAGTACACGAAGAAATCGGGCTGCTGAAGACGCCAGGGCGGGTGCTGGCCGTGAACTGGGTCGCCCCGGGACATCCGGACGTCGCTGCGGACCTGCCGTTCCCGGGCGAAGTGCGCTACGTGCTCGACGGCGGAACGCTGACCGAGCAGGAGATCGCGGCCCTCCACCTGCCCGCAGACGAACTGCACGGATACGAGTTCCTCGACTCCCGGGCAGCAGCCGAGCGGATGATCCCCGTGGACGCACAGAGCATGCTGGCCGCGCTGCGCGCCCGCCTGTCCGGCACGACCGCCCACCTCGACGGTGGACGACATGTCGGGCCGGTGCCACCGCTGGACCTGTACGAGGTACATACACGGCCCCGGAAGGGCCGCGACTGGCCGTGGCATCCTGACCGGGTACCCGACCAGCTCCCAGTACCTCAGGCCTGGGGCTGGCTCTTCATGCCCGACGGCCGCGTCGTCGTGGTGATCGACCCCGCTGATCCGCTGGCCATGCTGCCCGGCGGCACGGTCGAGACCACAGACGCATCGCCTGAAGCCGCCCTGGTACGCGAGGCCGCCGAAGAAGCTCAACTGACTCTTTCCCTGGGAAGGATTGAGCGGCTGGGATGGGTCCACGACGCGACCGGTGCAGTCTACGGTGGCATCGGCGAGTGCGCGCGGCTGCGACTGGCGGCGCCGATCACAGCAGTCGGCCCGTCCGCGACCGACCCTGCCAGCGGACGCCGGTACGCCCGGCTCCTGGCCACCCCCGAGCAGGCCGCCGCGCTCCTCGGCTGGGGCGACCAGGGCCACCGACAGGCGACCCAAGCCGCCCGCCTGGCCCACGAACAATGGAACATCCCACTCGCAGCGCCGTCCCCCATCACAGAAATCCCCACCGAGGGAATCGGACGGTGACCGGCACCGCGTTCGTCCGGTGCAGCAGCAGCTCGGCCACGCAAGAACGCCCGACACGGTCAGCCGACCGGACCGGCCTGCGTGCCGGCCGCCTGCGGGAGGCGTCGCTGTCCGGCGGAGCGGGGACCGACCGGCGCCGCCCCGGACGCCGTCTTCAGTGGCCCGCCTCCGGCTCGGGCGATGCGCCGACCTGCACGGGCGCCCGGACGAAGTCGGCGATGGCATGGAGGCCCGGCTGGTATCCGTCCGAGGTGTCCACGGTCAGGGTGGGGACGTCCAGGGAGATCGGCACCCAGGAATCGAGGGAGTGCTCTCCTGCAGAGATCGCTCGAAGCAGGTCCTGGTCGCCGTGGGCGGCCCGGTGCGCGTCTTCCTTCGCGCGCTGGACGATGCGGTCGTGCGCGATGTCGGCGTGGACGGTGCAGCGGATGACACGGAGGTGCGCGAGGCCGGTGAGCGGTTCGAGGTTCGGCCGCCAGATCCGGTCCTGGAAGGCGGCTTCAGCGACGAGCGTCACGCCGCCCTTCAAGAGCACCTTCAGCACACCGAAGAAGGCGTCGAGGGTGGGGTGGTTGAGGGGGTCGTCGCCGCCACTCAGGTAGCCAGGGTGGGACAGGACCATGCCCTGCTTGATCTCGTCGCGGATGATCGCGGGGCATCCGAGCACGCGGGCGAGCTCGTGCGCGAGCGTGGTCTTTCCCGTTCCCGAGCCACCGCTCACGACGACCAGGGTCGGTGTGCTCATCGCGTGTTCTCGCAGGTCAGCATGGAGTTCCCGTTCGTGGTGTCATCCCGTCAGGGCGGGGTGGATGGGCATTGTGCTCTACGCGAGCCGGAGGGCGATGAATCCGGGCTCGCGGGACAGTTTGGCGTATTCGCGGGGGTGGAGTCGGGCCATTGCGGGGGCCGGGGCCGTCTTGCTCCCCGCTCGGGCGCCCGAAGCGTACGGCTCGCGTCAGACCCTCGGGGCAGCAGCAGGCGGGCCATCTGCGGGTGCCGCAGGTGCTGCCCGCCTTCGCGTTCTGTCAACCGCCGTCGCTCGGCGTAGCGGTGGCGGCGGGAGTTCACGGACCCCGGTGACGCCGGCGTCCGTGAACCGGGCCCGACGGGACAGCCGAGAGGCCCCCTCCCCCGCCTGGTTTCTCCGCTAGCCTTGCTGCCGGTCGCCTACTGGGGTTGGAACGAGTCCGGGAGAGAAACATCGTGGTGAAGGTCCTTATCGCCGGGGGAGCCGGTTACATCGGCAGCACCGTCGCCTCGGCCTGCCTGGACGCAGGCATCACCCCGGTGATCCTCGACAGCCTCGTTCGGGGCCGCCGCGAGTTCACCGAGGGCCGCACCTTCTACGAGGGCGACATCGCGGACGGCGCACTGGTCGACCGGATCTTCTCGGAGCACCCGGACATCTCCGCCGTGGTGCACTGCGCGGCGCTGATCGTGGTGCCCGAGTCCGTCGCGGACCCGATCGGCTACTACGAGGCGAACGTGGCCAAGAGCCTGGCCTTCATCAGCCACCTGCACCGCAACGGCTGCGACCGCATCATCTTCAGCAGCTCGGCCTCCATCTACCAGGCCGAGGACGGTTCGCCCGTCAACGAGGGCTCGCCGCTGGCGCCGCAGAGCCCCTACTCGCGGACCAAGGCCGTGTGCGAGGCTATGTTCGCTGACATCACCGTGGCCGGGCCCCGCGTGCTGTCGCTGCGGTACTTCAACCCGGTCGGGTCCGACCCCAAGCTGCGTACCGGGCTCCAGCTCAAGCGGCCAAGTCATGCCCTGGGGGTGCTCATCCAGGCGCACCAGGCAGGCCGTCCGTTCCCGATCACCGGGACGAACTACCCGACGCGCGACGGCAGCGGTATCCGGGACTACGTGCACGTCTGGGATCTCGCCGCGGCCCACATCGCGGCGATCGAGCGCTTCGACTCCATCCTCACCGGGTCTACGCGCTCGCTCGCGATCAATCTCGGCACCGGCTCCGGCACCACGGTCCGGGAGCTGTGCGAGGCCTTCAACAACGTCGTCAGCACCCCCTTGGCAACCATCGTCGCCGGTCCGCGGCCCGGTGACGTGGCCGGCGGCTACACCAAGAGCGACCGGGCGGCCGAGCTGCTGGGGTGGACGCCCAAGCTGTCCCTGGAGGACGGCATCCGATCCGCCCTGGACTGGATTCCGGTGCGCGACGCGCTGTTGACGGACTGAACCCGTCCTTGCCGCCTGCACTCCTCCCGGGCGCTCGGGTCCAGGAGGAGGTCGGCTTCGACGGCGAGCAGATGCCGCATGGCGGGAGCGAGCCACGCGGTGTCCCACCGGTGGTCTGCCAGTGCGTCCCGACAGGCGTCGTGGGAGACGTCGAGCGTTGCGAGGAGCTGGTGGCCGGCGGTCCAGTCGGCCTCCAGGGTGCCGATGCCCCCGAGCGCGATGCGACGGGAGCCACTGAGGTGCTGCTCGTGGGTGCGCAGGTTCCGCCGTACGTCGTGCTCGTCGAGCCGTGCGGCACTTCCGGCGACGTCCACGAGCTGCGGGTGGGACGGCCGGTCGCTGAGCAGTGAGGCATCCCGGAAGCAGATGCTCCGGTACAGCCGGCATGCTGGGAATCCTTGCCATGCCCGGACTCGGAGGACGCAGGGTGAGGCCCGTCGAGGAGGCCGGCGCGGTAGGTCCCTCGGAGTGCGGAGTTCTCCCTTCCGCGGACCGCCGCGCCTACCCTGGCAAGCATGACCACGGGGGATGAACTGCTCCTGCTCGCGATAGTCCCGGGCAGGCAGCGCATACGGATACGAAGCGAGGACCGGCTTCGGTACGCCCTGCGGACCTCGGAGTTGGCGGATCTGTGCCTGGCCGGACGGATAGCCGTCGGGCGCCGTCGGATCGAGGTGCTGGACACCCGGCCCGTCGAGGACCGTCGCCTGAGCAGTGTCCTGCAAAGTCTCGGCGCAGCTGCTCCCCCGCCCGGCCTCAAGGACTGGCTGCGCCGGACACCGCGCTCCCTGACCGTCGAGTACCTCTCCCGGCTGGAGGACCAGAAGGCGGTCCGTGTCCGTCGGTGGCGCGATTCCAGCGGCCGTACCCGCAACGACATTCTCTCCGTGGACCTGCCGCGCCGCCAGGCGCTGCTGACCCGCCTCGACAGCGTGGTCCGCTCCGGCTCCGCAGGGTCAACCGCCGACCTCACCCTCGCCGTGCTCGCCCAGGCCGCGCGCCTCGCCCCTGCCGCCTACCCTGGACTGCGCGGCATCACCGACCGCCGCCGTATGGCCGCGCTCGCCGCAACGCACCGTCTCACCCCCGCAACCACCGGAGCGGTCCCGGTCGCCGACGAGGAAATCGCTGCGGCACTGACCACCGGCGCCGACGCCCTCACCCGCCAACTCCTCGGCGAGCTCAGTGACCTCTACGCCGACTTCACCACCGGCGGCCACGGTCTCGGCCACGACCTGGACTCCGGCAGTTGGTCCGAGGGCGGCGCAGGCGGCACCGGCCACCACGGCGACGGGCACGCCGGCTGGTGACTCCGACAGCCGGGAGTCGCACGGCTCTCGACCGAGCCCGGGGCCCGTGGAATTCGGCGCGCGAGTCGTGCGGGCATCCCCCGCCACCGATCACATGACACAGTGTCAGGGGCGCCGCCAGGTCGCGCCTTCGAACGATCTTGCGTGGTGGATCACGGCCGGGTGATACGCCGTCATGAACTGTCGGATGCGGAGTGGGAGTTCGTCCGGGTGCTGTTGCCCGTTTCGCCGCGGGGGCGTGAACGGCTGGACGACCGGCGGGTTCTCAACGGGATCGTGTGGAAGTTCCCAACCGGGACGGCCTGGCGGGACGCGCCCGACCGGTACGGGCCGTGCGCCACGCTCCACACCCGTTTCTGTCGGTGGGCCTTGGACGGCCAGTTCGAACGGATGCTCCGGGCCGCCCAGGCAAGGGCCGACGCGGTCGGGGACATCGACACCACCCAATGGATCTGGACCGTGCGACGCCGGACCACACCCGCGTCCGGCGAGCTGACCGACAGGGGCACCAAGGGCAAGCGAGCCCGCAAGGTTCCCATCGTCGAGGAAATCCGCCCACTCGTCGCCCAGCGCATCCTGTCCGCCGGCCCCGATTCCGACGCCCGCCTGTTCACCGGCCCATGCGGCGGACTCATCTCCACCGCCGTCCTGCGCGACGCCACGCACTGGGACGAGGTGGTCACCAAGCTCGGCTACGAACACCTGCGCCGCCATGACCTCCACCCAGCGCTGCCTTCACCCGGACGTAGGCAAGATCTCGGCTGTCGGCGCGGCGTTCTCCGCGGGCCTCAGCGTGCTGTGTGCACCGCGCTCCCTGCCGGGCCCGATCGTCATGCCCCGCTGACACCGGTCAAGGAGGCTGGTCCCCAACTGGTCCCCAACTTGTCCCCAAGAATGACCAAGGGCCGGTTTCGGATGTCTCCGAAACCGGCCCTGACCTGCGACTGTCTCCAGTCGGGACGACAGGATTTGAACCTGCGACCCCTTGACCCCCAGTCAAGTGCGCTACCAAGCTGCGCCACGTCCCGATGCGGTTCCCCCCGGTGTTCCCCGGCGGGCTCGCAGGACAAACATTACCTCACTCCGAGGACCGGATCGACGCCCGTGCCTGGTGGGCGCGGTTCGCCAGGGATTCCGCACCGCATGCGGTGGCCAGTTTGTGGGCTCGGGCGAGTTCGCGCGGTGAGCGGATCGCGATGCCGTAGTCGACGAGGGCCAGCGCGTGTTCGTACGCGGACGGGGACGCCTCCAGGTGGCGGACCGACTCGGCCAGCAGGTGGGTGGCGTCCTCGGGGCGGGCGAACAGGGAGACACTGCGCAGGGCCTCACCGATAGCGGTGTCCGTGCCGAAGCGCTCGGCGTGCACCCGGGCCGTGGTGGCGAGTTGGGCGGCGCGGGCCGGGTCCTCCTCGGCCAGGGCGCGGGCCAGGTCGCCGGCCCAGGGTGCCCAGACCCCGTTGAACCTGCCTCGGGGTTCGAGGGCATGGCCGGCCGCTTCGAGTTCGGCGATCGCTTCCTTCGTACGGCCTTCGGCCAGCAGCAGGCGACCGCGTACGCACGGGCCGTCGGGCAGCACCATTGCGCTGGGGTAGGGCGCGCCGAAGGCGTAGCGGTCGGCGATCTCGCGGGCCTCGGTGACCCGGCCGCGGGCGACCAGGGTGTCGATGAGCAGGCAGGCCGCGTCCCAGTGGACCGGTAGTCCGCTGCCGACCCGGTCGGCGAGGCGCAGCCCTTCGCGCAGGAAGCCCTCGGCCTCTGCGAGCCGTCCGCGACGGCGGTGGACCAGTCCGAGCAGGGTGTGCGCGAACGCGAGGTGCGCCCCGCTCCAGCCGGAGATCTCGAAGGCCCGGACCGCCTCGCCGAAGAGTTCCTCGGCCCGGTCGAGCTGATCGGTGAAGGCGTAGGTGATGCCGACGAGGGTCGGCAGTTCGAAGCCCCACTCGGTGTCGGTCCAGCCGAGGCCCCGGGCGGGGTGGCCGTCGACCAGGGCGCGTTCGCAGAGGTCGACGATGAGCTGGGAGTTCTCGCCGCGCAGCATGGCGTCGAAGGCGCGGAGCGTGAGGAGGGCGCGCTCGGCGTTGTCGCGGCCCTGGAGGTGGTCGGCGTTCCGTGCGAGCCGGCCGGATCGGCCGGGACCGTCCTCCTCGCCGGCCTGCATGCCCTCCCAGAGGAAGTGGGCCGCCTGGAGCCGCATCAGGCCGGGGCCCGGAGCGGTGCGTGCGGCCTCTGCGGCGAGGGCGCTCGCCGCTTCCTTGAGCTGGTTGTTGTGCGAGTGCGCTGCCGCGAGCCGGTAGGTGGCGTCGACCCGCTGGTCGTCGCCGAGTCCCGGCATGTCGAGGGCGGCGCGCAGGTGCTGGACGGTGGTGGCCGGGGAGCTGAGCAGTGTGGCGCAGCCCAGTTCGTACAGCAGGGTGGCCTTCACGCGCTGGCGCGGTGGTTCCTGCAGGGCGCGTTCGAGGCAGCGGCGGGCGGCTTCCGGGGCGCCGACGGCGAGGTGCTGCTTGGCCGCTTCGCGGAGCTGCTCGACCAGTTCCTGGTCGTCGTCCGGGTGCACTTCGAGCAGGTGGCGGGAGGCCGCGGCGGGGCCGAGGCCCGCCCGGGTGATCGCCCAGGCGGCGCGGCCGTGCATGGCGGTGCGGGTGGCCGGCGGGATGGACCGGTACACCGCGCTGGCGATGAGCGGGTGGACGAATTCCAGCGGGTCGAAGCCGGTGACGATACGGGCTTCGCGCAGCCGTGCCGTGCAGTCGGCGGCCTCGGCGGAGCTCATTCCGGCGAGGGTGGCGGCGAGGTCCTGTGAGATGTCCGTGCCGAGGACGGCGGCGGCCCAGGCGAACCGGTTGGCGTTGGTGCCGAGCCGTTCGAGCCGGGCGACGAGGCCGCTGCCCCGGGCCGAGGCGCCGAGCTCGCGCAGCAGTCCTGCCGCCTCCTCCAGCGGTGCCAGTTCGCGGTCCTGGACCTTGGCGACGAGTTCGACCGCCTCGTAGGGGTTGCCGCCGGTGACGGCCCACACCTCGCGGCAGAACGGGTCGTCGGCGTGCTCGCCGAGGGCCGCGCGGACCAGTTCCGCGGTGGCGTCCGGGGTGAGTGCGCGCAGCGCGACCCTGACCTGGGAGGGGTGGGCGCTGCCCGGTCCGCTCTCGTTCTGCCGCGCCGCCAGCTCTTCCGGGCGGTGGGCCTGGACGACCAGGACGGGCAGTTCGCCGAGGCGGGCGGTGAACGAGGCGAGCCAGGCGAGGGATTCGCCGTCCGCCCAGTGCGCGTCGTCGATGATGAGGAGCAGCGGACGGTGGCTCAGCCGGGAAGCGAGCCGGGCGACGACGAAGTCGAGGCCGTCGCGCACACCTTGCGGGTCCGGCTGCGGGCCGGTCGGCTCGGCCAGTCCGAGGGCCGGTGCGGCGATCTCGTACCAGGGCCCGAACAGGGTCCGCACCTCGTCGGGCGGGAACCGGTCGAGTGCGGGTTGCAGCAGCTGGCGCACGACGTGGAACGGCACGGATGTGACCGTCTCGCCGCCTCGTGCCGACCAGACGGTGCAGCGGTCGGCGGCGATGGTCTGGATCTCGCCGAGCAGTGCTGTCTTGCCGATGCCTGCCTCGCCGCTGAAGATCAGCAGCCCGCCGACGGCCTGGGCGCCGCAAAGGGCGTCCACGGCTTGTGCGGCGGCAGCGAGTTCCGGTTCGCGCTCGTACAGCGGCCGGGACGGCTTCATGCCTACCCTCCCCAGGGTGGTGCGGATGGCTTCGACACTAGTCGTGTACGGGGGTCCACGGACAGTGGTTCGGACAGTTCGCCGCAGGTGCGGGGCACAATCGTGGCGTGGACGAGACTCGCAGGGACCGCGACACCGAGGGCCGGGCGCGCAGTGCCCGCCCGCGCGACGGGCTGGGACGCCCCCTTCCGTACGGGGCGCCGGGGGTCGAACGGCAGCCGGAGGGGGTGGTGCGTACTCCCGAGGAGACGGTGCGGGAGGCACAGCGGTTGCTGGACGCGGGGATGCCGTTCCACGCGCACGAGGTGTTCGAGGACGCGTGGAAGTCGGGCCCGGTGGCCGAACGGGAGTTGTGGCGCGGTCTCGCCCAGTTGGCCGTGGGGCTGACCCATGCGGCCCGGGGCAACGCGACGGGCGGGGCCCGGCTGTTGCGGCGCGGGGCGGCGGCGCTCGCGGAGTTCGCCGGGGTCCGGCCGTACGGGATCGGCGTCGACGGGCTGATCGGCTGGGCCGGTGAGCTGGCCGGGCGGGTGGAGGCCGCGGGTGGCGGGGGCGCGGCCGGTGGAGGGGGTGTGCGTGCCGAGCCGGTCGACGCGGCCGCCGAGGCGCCGTGCCTGCGGCCCCCGGCCCGGTGACCCGGGCCGCAGGGATGTGGCCGGGCACGCCGCACGCCCGCGTCATATTGCGCCGCCCGTCTGCCGGAGCGGTGAACAGGGCGGCCCGTACCGATTACGATCGCGCGTCATGAGCACTTCTGACCAGGACCCGGCAGTGGAGACCCCGATACCCGGTCCCGAAGCCGATCCCGAAACCGGACCCGGGGTCAGGCCCGAGGCCGGGCCCGAGGCCGTCGCGAAAGCGGAGCCCGTCGCGAAGGCGGAGCCCGTCGCGAAAGCGGAGCCCGTCGCGAAGGCGGAGCCCGAGGCTGACGAGGAGACGGTGCAGCACGAGGAGCCCGGGGACCGGAGACTGACCCCTCGTCAGGCGAGACGGCTGCGGGTGGTCCTCTCGTCGGTCGGCATGGCCGCGATGGCGGTGGTTCTCGCGCTGCGGATCGCCAGCCGGTCGTCCGTCCTGGTGGTCGGGGTGTACGGGCTCGCGCTGATCCTGTGCGGGATCGTGATCGAGCTCAGCCGGAACGGCCGTACCCGCCTGGGCAGTTGGCTGCTGGCCGTCGGTCTGGTCGCGGCGATCGGATCGGACTGGCTGCTGATTCCCTGACGTACGGTCAGCGCACCGAGACCCGCACGGTCCCGCCGCCCGGGTCGGCCCGGTCGAGCCAGTCGCCGCGCAGATGGAACGGACGGTCCGGCACGGCGGGCAGCAGCAGCCGCTGCCGGTGGAGCTCCCGGCCGTCCTGGCGGACGACGAGCAGCGGCGAGGACAGCCGCCGGTCGGTGCGCAGGACGAAGCGGCCCCGGAGCGGGAGGCCGCCGTCCGGGTCCACGAGGTTCGGCGCGATCCACCGCAGTGGGGAGTCGACCGCGACGGCCGGCCGTCCGGTGGGCCAGGCGCCGGTTGTCAGATGACGCAGTACGGGCGCGGCGGCGCCCCGGCCCTCGGCGAGTGCGACGCCCGCGCTCTCCACGCCGTGCAGCAGGTTGCCGACGGCGAAGACTCCGGGGCGGTCGGTGCGGTGGGCGGCGTCGTACGCGGGGCCGCGGGTGCCGGGGTCGAGGGTGACCTCGCCGCGCCGGGCGAGTTCGTGGTCGGGGATCCAGTCGCCGGTGAAGACGACGGTGTCGCAGCGCAGGGTCGCGGTCCGGCCGTCTTGGTGGCGCACCGAGACTCCGGTGAGCCGTTCCCGGCCGGTCAGGGCGGTGACGGTGGTGCGGCCGAGGACCGGGGTGCGGTCGCCGGACGGACGGGTCAGGGCGGCGAGCTTGGGAGCGGGCCGGCCGGTGACCATGGCGACGACGTCCACGCCCGCGACGCGCAGGGTGTCGGCCGCGGCACGGCTGACGGGCTCGTCACCGATGACGACCGCCCGGGTGCCGATCCGCTGCCGGTACAGGTGGACGGCCTGCTGGAGTTCGCCGGTGGTGTAGACGCCGGGCGGGCGGCTGCCGGGGACGAGGCGGGCGCTTCGGGGGCGTTCGCGGGCGCCGGTGGCGAGGATCACCGCGCGGGCGGTGATGCGTTCGAGGCCGGTGGGTGCGGTGGTGTCCACGGTGAGCGGTCCGGCCCAGCCGGTGACGGTGACACCCGTACGCAGGGTGGCTCCGGCGCGGACGGCGGCGGCCACGCAGCTCTGGGCGTACGTGGGCCCGGTCGTCCCTCCCCCGCCGATGGTGCGTCCGCCGAATCCGCCGTGGTGGCAGTGGCGGGGGACGCCGCCCGCGGTCTGTTCGCGTTCCAGGATCTCGACCCGGCCCGCGCCGGACGCGGCGAGTTCGGCCCCGGCGCCGAGGCCGGCCGGGCCGCCCCCGACGATCAGCACGTCGACGGTCCGTTCGTGCCGGGTCATGGCCTGGCCTCCTCGAAGAGTGCGCGGACCGCTGCCCCGCAGTAGAAGCCCTGGCACCGCCCGTTGCCGGCCCGCGTCCTGCGCCGCAGGCCGTCCGGGGAGTGCGGCGGCACCGGGCCGGCCAGGGCGTCCCTGATCTCGCCCGCCGAGACCCGTTCGCAGTGGCAGACCAGCGTGCCGTACGCCGGGTCCGCCGCGATGAGTCCGGCGTCCTGGTACGGGCGCGGGAAGGCCTCGCCGAGGTTGGGCATGGTGACGGGCGGCAGTTCGTGCGGTGTGCCGAGATCGAGGCCCGAGTCGCCGAGCAGGTCGGCGACGTGTGCGGCGATG
The DNA here is from genome assembly GCF_042890955.1 of Streptomyces sp. NPDC001933. Taxonomy (NCBI): domain Bacteria; kingdom Bacillati; phylum Actinomycetota; class Actinomycetes; order Kitasatosporales; family Streptomycetaceae; genus Streptomyces; species Streptomyces sp. NPDC001933. The sequence goes on from NZ_JBIASS010000015.1 coordinate 128,252, forward strand.
GCCATGGAGGCGGTGAGTCCGGTGGACCGGATGCCGCCCACGGTGATGTACCGCAGCTCCGGCCGGGAGCGGATGCGGTAGTCCTCCTGGCCGGTCGCGGCCCGGAGTCCGGCGTAGACGGCGGTGACTTCCTCGTCGAGCAATTCCGGCAGGATGCGGCGGCCCTTCTCGCGGAGCAGGGCGATCGCGTCGGCCGTCGATCCGGTGGCCGTCCTGTCGTCGAGGTCCTCGGCGGTGGGGCCGAGCAGCACGTTGCCGAAGACGGTCGGTGCGACCAGGACGCCCTTCCCGGCGGCGGTGGGCACCGGCAGCAGGATGTGGTCGACGAGGTCCCGGGCGAGCTTGTCGAAGACGATGAGCTGGCCGCGGCGCGGGGTGACGGTGAAGTCGTCGTGGCCGAGTTCCCGGTCGAGTTCGTCGGCGTACAGTCCCGCGGCGTTGATCAGGTGGCGGGTGCGCAGCGGTCCACGGGTGGTGGTGAGGGTGTGGGCGTCGTCGCCGCTCTCGATGTGCCGCACCCGGCAGTTGAGGTGCAGATGGACTCCGGCCCGCACGGCTTGGGTGGCGTAGGCGAGCGGGGTCGTCCAGGGGCAGATGATGCTCTCGTCGGGGATTTCGAGCGCGCCGAGGGCGCCGGGTCCCAGGTGGGGTTCGCGGGCGCGCAGTTCGTCGGCGTCCAGGAGGCGGGCCGCGTGGTAGTCGTTCCGCTCGGCCTTGGCCAACAGGGCGGGGAGTGTGGCGAGTTGTTCTTCGTCCCAGGCGACGAGCAGGGCTCCGACGCGTTCGACGGGGATGCCGGTCTCGGCCGCGTACGCGCGGAGTCTGTGCTGTCCCTCGCGTACCAGCCGGGCTTCCAGGGAGCCGGGTACGGCGTCGAAACCGGTGTGCAGGATGGCGGTGTTGGCCTTCGAGGTTCCGTTGCCGATGTCGTCACCGGCGTCCAGGAGTGCGGTGTGCAGCCGGTAGCGGGCCAGTTCGCGGGCGATGGCGGCGCCGACGACGCCCGCACCGACGACGGCCACGTCGTAGACCTGGCTGCCGGGCGGCTCGTCGGCGGACAGTTCGCCGGCCGTTGTGATCGTGGGGCTCATCGCGTGACTCTCGTACGTCTCAGGCATGGTCCAGCAGGGTCTGTACGGCGGTCCGGAACCCGGCGAGCCGTTCGGCCGCCTCGTCGGCGCCGATGCGGGGTTCGTACACGGCGGCCGGCTTCCAGTCGGGCAGGGCCTGGCGGACCGCGAGCCGCGGGTCGAGGCCGAGCCTGGCGACGGCTCCGACGCCGAGTGCGGTGACATCGGGCAGGGCGGACACCTCGACGGGCCGTTGCAGCAGGTCGGCCTGGGTCTGCATGAGGAGTTCGGAGCGGGTCAGGCCGCCGTCGACCCGGAGCGCGGTCAGCGGCGAGCCGAGGTCGGTCGCGACCGCCTCGGTGAGCTCGACGACCTGGGCCGCGATGCCTTCGCACAGGGCCCGCACCAGATGGCCCGGGGCGGTGCCGAGGCCGAGGCCGGTCATCGATCCGCGCAGGTCACCGCGCCACCAGGGAGCAGCGAGTCCGGCGAGTGCCGGTACGAAGGTGACGCCGCCGGAGTCGGGGACGGCCGTGCCGACCGGGTCGAGGTCGGCCGCGCCGGAGATCACCCCGAGGCCGGTGAGCCAGTCGACGGCGGACGCGGCGGTGTAGACCTGCCCGTCGAGGCAGTAGCTGGTGCGGCCGCCGAGCCGCCAGGCGACGCAGCTGACCAGTCCGGTGGAGCCACGGCGTGGGGCGGGCCCGGTCAGCGCGAGCAGGAAGGCACCCGTTCCGTAGGTGCATTTGGCGTTGCCCGGCTCCAGGGCGTTCTGGGCGAGCAGGGCGGCCTGCTGGTCGACGAGCAGGCCGGTCAGCGGGAGTTCACCGCCGAAGGCGGTCGTCGTGCCGACCGTGCTGTCGCAGTCGACGACATCGGGCAGCCGTTCGTCGCCGAGGCCGAAGACGTCCAGGGCCCGGGGCGACCAGTCCGCCCGGTCGAGGTCGAGCAGTTGGGTGCGGCCCGCCGTCGCCGCGTCGGTGACGAAAGCGCCGGTCAGCTGATGGACGAGCCAGGAGTCGCTGGTGGTGACGACGCCTTCGCGGGTCAGCTCCCGGCGGATCCAGGCCATCTTCGGCGCGGCGAAGTACGGGTCGAGCGGCAGCCCGGTGAGCTGCGCCAACTCCTCGCCGTACGAGGCAAGTTCGGTGCAGACCGAGGTGGCTCGCCGGTCCTGCCAGACGATCGCGTCGGTGAGTGGCCGCCCCGTTTCCGGGTCCCAGGCGAGCACCGTCTCGCCCTGGTTGGCGAGGCCGGCCGCAACCACGGGTTCGGCGGCCTCCCGTAACGCCCGGCGGCCCGCTTCGACGACCGAGCCGAGCAGTTCGGCGGGGTCCGCCTCGACCACTCCTCCGGCGCCGTGCCGGGTTCGTACCGGAACGGAAGCGGAACCGATCACACCTCGCTCGGGGCAGATCACCAGCGCCTTCGTCCCCGACGTGCCCTGGTCCACGGCGAGTACCGGGCCTGTCATCGACTCTCCAGCTGTGCGGAAGCTCTGCGGCTTGAACGGAATCGTGATCACTGAACTCGCCGCCCAGAGTGGTGCAGACCACCGCGTACGTCAAGGGCCGTCCGGGGCACGACCGGAACAACCGGTACATCTTTCAACGTCCTGGGGAATCAACTGACTTGAGTAAGATCCGCGAATCGGTCCGGACTTCGGAGTGACTGGCCTTACACTCACCGCCGAGCAACAACCGGACGCTTTCGAGCAGTTCGTTTCTCAACAGCTGCTTCACCCCCCACGTCCTTGAGGATTGATGAGACCGACAACCTGCCCCGAACCACCGACCACCGATGTCCCGGCCTTTTGCAGTCGCACGGGTTCCATGCCGCCAACGGGTTGCGTGACGTGCTGAGCAGATCTCCCGACCGTCGTATGCCGTTCTGTCGTGCAGGGGCAGGGACAGGGCGAGTCCATGGCCAACAGTGATTTCCGGCCGGTCTACCACCCGGCCGGCCATGACAACGATCTACGGGTCGCGTTACAGGACCTGCGCACCGGACGCTGGATGTCCATGCGGAATCTGCTGGAGAGCACGCCGGACTGGACCCTGTGGACCCAGCGCACACAGGTGCTCGGGGCGGTTGCCGCCGGTTCGGACGCGGTGCAGGCCTGGCTGGCCGAGGACCCCCGGAGCGTCGCCGCCACGGTGATGCAGGCGCGCGTCGTCGTCGAGCGGGCGGTGCGCGCCCACCGCGAGGGCCACCACCGGGCACAGGAGTTGTGGCAGGAGGCCTGGCAGGCGTGCCGGACGGCCGCGAACGCCTCGCCCGCGGACCCGGTGCCCTGGGTGTGCCTGCTGGCCCTGTCCCAGCTGGACGAACACCAGCAGCTGGAGGAACACCGGCTGCGCCCGCCGGGGCCGATGCTCTTCCCCGGTCCGTGGGGGCTGCTGGCCGAGGCCGACAAGCGCGATCCGTGCAACCGCGAGGCCTACCACCGGATGCTCCAGTTCGTGTACGCGCGCAAGGCCGGCGGATCGCTCTCGGAGGCCGTCAACTTCGTTCAGTGGGCCGCCTCTTCGGCGCCCGACGGCTCCGCGCTGCACGTACTGCCGCTGTATGTGCGGGTCGAGCGCTACCGCCGCGAGCAGGGCCACGAGAAGGCCCTGGACCTGCACTGGGTCACCGAGGACGCGGAACGGGACGCGGCCCGTGCGCTGGAGCTCTGGTTCCGTCGCACACCACCGATCTCCCACTCCCTGCTCGACCTCAACCACCTGGCCCACGCCCTGTGGGGAGCCCTCCAATTCGCCGACGCCGCAACGGTGTTCCAGGAGCTCGGCCCCTATTTCACCTCGGTTCCATGGGTGTACCGCACACGGGGCCGCAAGGGCACCGGAGACGCGGAGGACGTCTTCCTGCGTGCCCGCAGCCGCTGCCTCTCCGTCTCCCGCGACCCCGGACGGGGGCCGCAGCGCTGAGCGACGGCACCGCGATGCCGTGTGCCCGCCCTGTCCCGGACCGATGACCGACCGTCCCTTTTCACCACCCGCTCATGGAGGTTTTCCCGATGTCCATATCCACCCCGACCCAGTCGGGTGCGGAGGCAACCCCGCCGAAGGACGAGGAGGAGCGGCTGCGCGAACTCGGCTACCAGCCGGTGCTCGCCCGCCGCATGGGAGGCTTCGGCAACTTCGCCATCAGCTTCTCCGTCATCTCGATCCTCTCCGGCTGCATGACCCTGTACGGCTTCGGCATGTCGACCGGTGGTCCGGCCGTGATGCTCTGGGGCTGGGCCGGTGTCGGGCTCTTCGTGCTCTGCGTCGGCATGGCGCTCGCCGAGGTCACCAGCGCGTACCCGACCTCGGGAGCGCTGTACTACATGGCCGACCGGCTCGGCGGCCGCAAGTGGGGCTGGTACACCGGCTGGCTGAATCTGCTGGGTCTGCTGGGCGCGATCGCGGGCATCGACTACGGTGCGGCGCTGTTCACCGGTGCGCTGATGAACCTCCAGTGGGGATTCACTCCCACGCCCGGCAAGACAATGATCATTTTTGTCTGCATCCTGCTGCTGCACGCCGTGCTGAACCTCTTCGGCGTCCGCCTCGTCAGCGTCCTCAACTCCATCAGCGTCTGGTGGCACCTCGCCGGTGTCGCGGTGATCGTCACCGTGCTGGCGATCGTCCCCTCGCACCACCAGTCGCCGTCGTTCGTCTTCACCGAGTTCGTCAATGACACGGGCTGGCACAACCCGTTGTACGTGGCGGCGATCGGCCTGCTCCTCGCGCAGTACACCTTCTGCGGTTACGACGCGTCGGCCCACCTGTCGGAGGAGACGTCGAACGCCTCCGTGACCGCGGCCAAGGGCATCGTCCGCGCGATCTGGGTCTCCTGGATCGCCGGCTTCGTGCTGCTCGCCGGGCTGACCTTCGCCATCCAGGACTACGCGGGCGCCCAGGACAGCCCCTCCGGAGTGCCGCCGGCACAGATCCTGATCGACGCGCTCGGCACCTCCGGGGCCACCGCCATGCTGCTGATCGTGATCGCGGCCCAGCTGTTCTGCGGCAACGCCGAGGTCGCGGCTGCGAGCCGGATGGTGTTCGCCTTCAGCCGTGACAACGCCCTGCCTGGCTCGGCGCTGTGGCGCAAGGTGAGCGCCCGCACCCAGACACCCGTCAACGCGGTGTGGCTGTCGGTCGTCGTCGCAGGTGTGCTCGCGCTGCCCTCGCTGTACTCCGCCACGGCGTACGGTGCGGTGACCGCGATCAACGTCATCGGCATCACGCCCGCCTACGCGATCCCGATCTTCCTGAAGCTGCGCTCCGGCAGCCGGTTCGAACGCGGACCGTGGCACCTGGGCCGCTGGAGCAGGCCGATCGGCTGGATCGCCGTCGGGTGGGTCGCCATCGTGACCGTGCTGTTCCTGCTCCCGCAGTCCTCCCCGGTGACGGTCGACTCGATGAACTACGCGTCGATCGCGCTGATCGCCGTGCTGGTCCTGGCCACCGTGTGGTGGTTCGTCGCCCGTCGTTCGTACAGCACGCCGTCGGCGTACGGGAATGCCCGCGAGCAGGCGGAGATCGAGGAAGGCATCGTCTGATCCGGCCCTTCTCCCCCGCCGGCCCTTCCGGAACCGCCCCGCCGACAGGCAGCGGTCCGGGAGGGCCGCGTGCGTGGTGGATCCCCGCACGGTCCACTGCGCCAAGTCCCGACGGCTCCAGGCGCTAGGGCAGCCAGAGGCAGGCGGCGGCCACCAGTGCCACCGTCGCCCCTCCGGTGAGCACCGGCACATTGCCCAGCCAGGCGGCGAGCGCACCGCCGCCGAGGGCGCCGATCGGCACCGTACCGATGAGCGCGGCCTGCAGGACCCCGGCGACCCGGCCCTGGAGCTCGGGCGGTGTGACCAGTTGCTGGGTGGTGGTCATGGAGATGGCCCAGACCGTGGCCGCGAGACCGAAGACGAACTGGTACGCGAGCAGCGCCGGGAAACCGGGCCCCAGGGAGGCGCCCGGGATCAGGAAGATCGCGAGGGCGGCCACCACGGCGCAGATCCGGGTCGCCCTGGCCAGTCCGATGGTGGCGGCGAAGCGCCCCGCCAGCAGCACTCCGAGGACGGTGGCGACGCTGAACGCGGCGTAGACCGTGCCCAACTGCCAGGCCGGCAGTCCGAGATCACGCGTGGCGTAGAGCACGAAGAGCGCGTCGACGGCTCCGCTGCCGAGATTGAACCCGGCCCCGGCCAGCACCTGCCGGCGCAACAGCCTTTCGCCGCGCACCACTTCGAGTCCGGCGCGCAGTGCGGCCGTCCGGGATTCCTTCTGGCGACCGGCCTTCCGGACCAAGGAGTTGAGTGTGGCGGGGAGACCCAGCAGCAGCATGGCCTCGATGCCGTACGCCGCACAGGCGGCCAGCAGCGCGGTGGAGGCCCCGGTCAGGCCCACCAGCACACCGCCGAGCGCGGGGCCGCCGATCTGCCCGGTGGTCCGGGCACCGGTCAGCGCCGAGTTGGCGGACAGCAACTGCTCGGGGTGCACGACCCGGGGCAGGGCCGCCTGGAGGGCGACGGCGAGCATGGAGGTCAGCGCGCCGGACAGGGCGGCCACCACGTACAGCTGGGGCAGCCCGAGCCGTCCCAGGGTGTCCGCCAGGGGTACGGAGCCGACGACCAGCACCTGGAGAACGGTGAGGAGTACGGTCAGTCCGCGCAGCCGTGCCCGGTCGACCAGCACCCCGGCGAACGGGCTGAGCAGCGCGCCGGGGAGGTAGCTCAGCGCCATCAGCGCGGAGGCGCCGAAGGGTCCGGCGCCCAGCCGGGTCACGGCGAGCAGCGCGAGGGCCAGGGTGGTGACCTGGCGCCCGACGGAGCTGGCGATCTGTTCCCCGCACAGCAGCGCGAACGGCCGGTGGCGCAGCAGGGCACGTCCGGACCGCCCGGAGCGGTCGGTCCCGGCACCGGCGGGAGGGATCTCGGCTGACGGGGTCGGCGGGTCGGGCAGCTGCTCCATCCCGTTCAGATGTCGGTGCAGGGGACGGGCCACCGGCGGATGCGGGGCGGCAGGGCCACCACCCAGCCGTCGGTCACCCGGGCGAGGCGTTCCGCCACCAGCAGCTCCGCCGCTTCCCGGCCGACGGCGCTCAGTTCGGCCACGGCGGTGGGGTCCTGGACGGTGCGGAACGTGGCGAGCAGATCGGGGTCGTCGATCGTGAAGCGGGCGGCGGCCGATGGCTCCCTGCGGTCCATGACGGTGACGAAGTCCGGTCCGCGCCGGTGGTAGAGCTGTCCGTAGGCGTGGCGGTCCCGCCAGGTGGTGAGCTCCGGCGGTTCGCCGGGCAGCGGGCCGGGGGCCGGCAGGTGACGCAGCAGGCCCGCCGTGTCGGCCACCTCGTGCGCGGGCCCGGTGAACAGCGGGTCGTCGGTCGCCGGAAGCCAGCGCACGACGAGATCGTGGCTCTGGCACTCGCGCAGGAACCGGACCGCTTCCGCCGCCGGCCGGCCGCCGGCGCCGAGCCGCAGGGGTTCGTAGACCGTCACCAGCCGTCCTCGGATCCGGTGCGGCACCTGCCAGGCCGGCAGGGCGGGGGCGGTGCGGGTCGGGGGTGCGGGCAGCGGGCTCATCCGGCGACCTTCTCTCCGTTGTCCGGCGCGCCCGACGACCCGCCGACCGTCCCGTCCGGCGCCTGGGTGCGCTCGACCGACCGGACCGGCACGTGCCAGGTGGGCAGCGACACGTACGACCGCCCGTCGTCGAAGAGGAGCCCCAGGGCGACCGCTTCGCGGAGCCAGGCGTCCAGTTCCTCGGCGGCCGGCGGGTTCGTGTCGGCCGTGAGCAGCCGGTGCAGCGCCGTCCGGGTGCGGCCCGCCTCCAGGTGGCGCAGGGCGGCGGCGTGCCAGCCGGTCAGCCGGTGGGTGCGGCGCGGCCAGCCGTGCCGTCGGTCGTGGACGAGCAGCACCTCCTCGCCGTCGGGCTGTTCCAGGACCAGGGTCGAGGCGGGGTGGCCGGTGTACCAGTCGCGGGCCGCGGCCTTCAGCCGCGCTTCGGTCCCGCCGCCGATCCCGGCGGGCGGGGTGTCGAATAGGTAGACCAGATCGGCCAGTTGTTCCTCGGGCAGGTCGTAGACGTGGCGGTACATCTCGGCGGGCCACCGCTCGGGGAAGCCCAGCGCGGGGTTGGCGAAGTTGGGGCTGAACCGCTCCAGCTGGATGCGGTGGGCGCCGCCGGGCGGCTGGAGGTGGACGAGCGCGGGCATCTGGTCGATGACGGAGGCGTAGTCCTCGGCGGTCTCCCCCGGGAAGCCGTAGAGGTAGTTCCAGGAGCAGGTGAGCGAGTGGTTCTCGCACTCGCGGAGCGTACGGATGTTGCGGGCCCCACTGACGCCCTTGTCCATGAGCTCCAGGGCCTTGTTGTTGAGGCTCTCGATGCCGGGCTGGATGTGGACCGATCCGGCTCGGGCGAGCGTCTCCAGTTGCTCGGCGGTGAGGTTGGACTTCACCTCGTAGTGCATGCGCAGGTCCCAGCCGCTGTCGGCGGCGAGCGGGAGGAAGTCCTTGAAGTACGCCATGTCGATGATGTTGTCGACGGTGACGATGTCCAGGATTCGGTGGCGCCGGACCAGGCGGTCGACCTCGTCCCAGAGCCGGTTTCCGGGTTTGGCGCGGAAGGTCATCGCCGAGCCGTTGAGTCCGCAGAAGGTGCAGTGGTGCTTCTCGCCCCACCAGCAGCCCCGGGCCCCCTCGACCACGAGTTTCGGATGGACGTACTCGGCGAGCGGGGAGGTGTCGATGGCCTGCTGCCAGAGGTCGTAGTCGGGCGAGGGGATGTCGGCGGGCGCGACGGTGCGCCGGGACTCCTCGTTGGCGCGCGACTCCGGCCCGTCCCACCAGCAGAGTCCGGGTACGTCGGCCGGTGCGGTGCCCGCGTCGACGTGGGCGAGCAGGGCGGGCAGTGCGTACTCCCCCTCGCCGCGCACCACATGGTCGACGAAGCGGTGGTTGCGGTGCAGGGCGTGGCCCATCGGGCCGTCGCAGTTGCTGCCGCCGAACACCACGGTCAGTCCGGGGCGGCGCCGTTTCAGTTCCGCCGCGAGCGCCAGCGAGGAGACGTTCTGCATGAACGTGGAGGTGAACCCGACGACATCGGGTGCGTCGTCGAGTATCGCGCTCGCGCTCTCGTCGATGAACTCCGCCGCGTGGACCCTCATCGCGGTCGCGGTGGACATGTCGGTCCCGCGCCGCGTGGCGTACTCCTTGAGCTGCGCCACGCCCCATTCGGGATCGTTGTACAGGACGCCGGAGAACACCCAGTCCCCGAGGCCGTCGAAGATCGATTCGCTGCCGACCGCGACGTGATCGCCGGGCCGGATCGCCCCCTGCGAGCATTCCAGCAGGAATTCCGCCCAGCGCAGGGAGCCGTGGAACTCGCGCACCTCGTCGTCCGGCCGGGTCCGGTCCAGCAGCGCGTGCAACAGTCCCACCTGGAGCGAGGGGAGTTCGATCGGCTGCCACGGCATGGTCACCAGATGTATTCGCACTGCGCCTCCCACGGCACGGGGGCGGACGCCGGACCGCGTCCGGCGTCCGCCCTTTTTGTCACTGTCCGGCCGTGGCGCACCGGCCCCGGAAGGGCGATCGCGTCAGGCGCCGGCTGAACCGGAACGCACCGGTTCAGCGCGTCGGACGTTTCTCGATCGTCTGCCGTTCGCGGTTCTTCGCCTCTTCCTCGCGGACCACTACCTTCTTGATCTCCATATGCCCCTCCCCTCGGCTTTCGGTCTCAAGTCCGTTGACGTTAGGTCGCGTTGTGACGGAGTCGCAAGAGTGCCTGCTGGGGTCGGTGGGGCGGACGGGATGGTCCGCACCGGTGGCGGGCCGGAGACCGATCGCTATGCTGCGTGCCGAAGCGCTCACCGGAAGCGCTCAAACGAACAGTGCGCGGCGGTACGGCGAGGGGGCCAGCAGCATGCGGGAGCCGGTTGAACTCAGGCGTCAGCGAATCCTGTCGGTGGTGGAGTCGCGCGGCGCCGTGAAGGTCAGCGCGCTCGCGGCCGAGCTCGACGTCTCGGTGGTCACGATCCGGCGGGACGTCGAGGAGCTGGCCCGGGACGGGCGGCTGCGGCGCGGGCACGGGGTGGCCCGCCCGGTGCGGGAGCCGGTCCCGACCGGCGCGGTCCCGGCGGCCCGGGGCGAGGAGCCGGCCGGGGAGGCCGGGGCGGTGGCCCTGGTCGTCCCGGAGCGGCACACGTACCTGTACGAGACCCTGCACGGCGCCCGCTCCGTCCTGGAGGAGTCCGGGATCCGGATCGCCCTGCACATCGCGCCCCCGTCGGCCGGTGCCGAACGTCCGCTGGTGGAGCGGGCGCTGGCGGACGGGGCGCGCGGGCTGCTGATCGCGCCGCGCTGGCTCAGTACCCGCTCGGAGGAGCTGGACTACGGCTGGCTCGCGAACGTGGGGGTGCCGACCGTGCTGATGGAGCGGCGGCCCCGGCCGGGCAGCGCGCTGCACGCCCTGGACTCCGTCTGCTCCGATCACTGGTACGGGATCCATCTCGCCGTGGACCATCTGGTGTCGCTGGGGCATCGCCGTATCGTGCTGGCCGCCCGTGACGACAGTCCGACGGCGCGCAGCATCCGTGCCGCGTTCGCCGAGATCGCGGCGGCCCGTCCGGAGGTGGCGGACTGGTCGGTGGTGCTGAGCTCGCCCTCGGCGGCGGAGCCCCACGGGTCCGGCCCGGCGGCCGGGCCCCATGGTTCGGCATCGGCGGCCGACGGCCGGGCCGCTCTCGACCTCGCCGCGCTGCTGCGGGGGCGGGGCGCCACGGGGGCCGTGCTGCACGGCGACGTGGACGCGCTGATGCTGGTGCAACGGCTGGCGGAGAGCGGTGTCGAGGTGCCCCGGGACTGCTCGGTGGTGGCGTACGACGATGTGGTCGCGGCCCTCGGCAGCACGCCGCTGACAGCGGTGGCGCCGCCGAAGGCGGAGATCGGGCGGGCCGCCGCCGAACTGCTGCTCCACCGGCTGTCCGGTGCGGCGGGCGCGACCGGACCGGTGCGCCGCACGGAGCTGCTGCCCACGCTGAAGGTACGTGGATCGGCCCAGGGGCTGCCCCGTTCCACTGAGTGATCGTTTGACCGTTTTGATTTTCTTCTGAGCGATCACTTGACCAGTACCGATCAGCCGATCAGGATTCCCCGTGAGCCGATTCAGCAGCCGCGGGAGGCGAACATGCCCGGACGACAGAGCCGTCGATCCGTGCTTGCCACGATCGCCGCTCTGCCGCTGGCGGGTGCGCTGGGTGCCTGCGGAGGCAGCGGCGGCAACAGCGACGGGGCGTCCGGGCCGTCCGGGCCGTCCGGGCCGGGCAACAGAGGCGGGAATCGCGCCACCCGCATCACCTTCTGGTCCGCCCTGCGCGGCAGCCAGGAGGTCGTGGACGCGTTCAACCGCACCCACGACACCGTCCAGGTCGACTTCCAGCAGGTCCCCGCGGGCTCGATGGGCGGGTACGCCAAACTCAGCAACGCCGCGCGGGCGGGCAACGCCCCGGACGTCGCGACGATCGAGTACCCCCAGATCCCCGGCTTCGCCATCGACGGGGTCGCCCGGGACATCACCGGCCTGGTCGGCGACCGGCTGCGCGCCGCGCTGCTGCCGCAGGCGCTCGGCCTGACCACCTTCGACAAGCGGGTCTTCAGCGTGCCGCTGGACGTCGAGCCGATGGTGATGCACTACCGCACCGACCTCTTCGCCGAGTACGGCCTGCCGGTCCCGCGCACCTGGGCCGAGTTCGAGGACGTGGCCCGGACCGTGCGCCGCAAGGCCCCCGGCCGCCGGCTGACAGCCTTCGCCACGGACGGCGCCCCGCAGTTCGCCTCCTTCGCCTGGCAGGCCGGTGCCCGGTGGTTCGACACCCGGGCGGGTGCCTGGAACGTGTCGTTCGCCGACGCGCCGACCCGCCGCGTCGCCGCGTACTGGCAGCGGCTGATCGACCAGGACCTGGTCGTCGTGAACGCCGTCGACAGCCGGCAGTACGACGCCCAGCTCGCCGCCGGCCAGGTCCTCACCCGGCTCAGCGGCGCCTGGGACGCCGGGGCGCAGATGAACGCCCGGCCCGCGCAGAAGGGCAGGTGGGCCATCGCGCCGCTGCCCCAGTGGAGCCCGTCCGCCGCCGTGCTCGGCACCCACGGCGGGTCCACCTTCGCGGTCACCTCCGGCAGCAGCCACCCGGAGGCCGCCATGGAGTTCATCGAGTGGCAGGTGTCGCACCCCGACGCGCTGCGCGCCCGGCTCGCCGGCGGCACCAGCAGCCAGTACCCCGCCGCCCCCGGCCTCGTCGCCGTCGGCCGGAAGGCCTTCGACCGCGGCTACTACGACGGCCAGGACATCTACGCGCTCTTCGAGCAGGAGGCGCACAAGATCAGGGACGGCTGGACGTGGGGACCCCGGATGTCCGCCTCCCAGAAGGTGATGCAGGACGGCTTCGCCCGGGTGCGCGGCGGCCGGGGCTCACTGATCGACGCCGTGCGCGCGACCCAGCGGGGCACCATGCCGGACCTCAGGGCCCTGGGACTCGCCACCACCGAGCACAGCACCTGACCGTGCCCCGTCCCCTCCTCCCCCGTCCCCCGTACCGGCAGCAGACCTTCCAGCAGCAGAGAGGCAGGTGACACCGTGTCCAGCCACCTCACCACCCCCGCCCCCACGCGTCCGCCCGCGCACCCCTCGGGGACCACCGGGGAGCAACCGCCTGCCGCCGGACCGGCGCGCCGCGCCCGCAGGGCCGCCAGGCGCCGTGAACTCGGCGCGTGCGGCGCCCTGATGACCCCCTTCCTCATCCTTCTCGTGACGGTCTTCCTGATCCCCGTCGGGACGGCCGTGCGGCTCAGCTTCTTCGCCGACGACCAACCGGGGCTCGGCTTCGGCCCGGAGTCGACGGTCTTCGTCGGGCTCCGCAGCTACACCGCCGTGCTGACCGACCCGACGTTCATCGGCGGGCTGGGCACCGTCGCCCTGTACTGCCTGCTCTACATCCCGCTGATGGTGACCGGTGCCCTGGCACTCGCCCTGCTGCTGGACTCCGGGGTGGTGCGGCTGCGGTCCTGGGCCCAGCTCGGACTGTTCCTGCCGCACGCGGTGCCCGGCATCATCGCGGCCGTCATCTGGCTGTACCTGTACACGCCGGGGCTGAGCCCGGTGATCGAACTGCTGGGCAAGGCCGACATCACCGTCGACTTCCTCGGCGTGCACACCGTCGTGCCGTCGATCGTGAACATCGCCCTGTGGAGCAATCTCGGCTACAACATGGTCGTCTTCTACGCCGCCCTCCAGGCCGTGCCCCGCGAGGTGATCGAGGCGTCGGTGGTCGACGGCGCGGGTCCGGTCCGCACCGCGCTCCAGGTCAAGGCCCCGCTGGTGCGTTCGTCGATCGTGATGGTCGCCATGTTCACCCTGATCTTCGCGCTGCAGCTGTTCACCGAACCGATGCTGCTCGGCCAGGCCACACCGTTGATCAGCTCGCGGTTCTCGCCCAGCATGTACATCTACGACGCGGCGTTCACCCGTAACAACTACGGCCTCGCCGCTGCCGCCTCGGTCGTCCTGCTCGTCTGCACGATCGCGCTCTCGTACGGCGTCACCCGCTGGTCCAACCGCGCGGGGACCCCCGAGGAGGACGCCCGATGAGCGCGAGCTCCACCCGCGCCCGGGGCGCGCGGCGGCCCCGGCTCCTCGGCCGCGCCGTCGTCAACCTCGTCGTCGGCATCTCGGTGCTGTACACACTGCTGCCCGTGCTGTGGCTGGTGCTCGCCGCCTCGAAGGACCGCGACGCACTGTTCGGCAGCGATGTGCTGTCGCCGGACCACTTCTCCTTCGGCCAGAACCTCAAGGACCTGTTCGCGATGGACGGCGGACTGTACGGGCGCTGGTACGGCAACAGCCTGCTGTACGCGGTCCTGGGCGCCGCGCTCGGGGCGATGGTGAGCATCGCCTGCGGGTACGCCTTTGACAAGTACCGCTTCGCGCACAAGGAGAAGCTGTTCGCCCTGGTGCTGGCGGCGGTGATGGTGCCGCAGACCGTGCTCGCGCTTCCGCTCTATCTGATGGCGTCCGGCACCGGACTGGTCAACACCTTCTGGTCGGTCTTCATCCCGGTGCTCTTCAACCCGTTCGGGGTCTACCTCGGCCGGATCTTCAGCCGGGGTTACGTGCCGGACGAGGTGCTGGAGGCGGCGCGGATGGACGGCGCCGGCGAGCTGGCGGCCTACTTCCGGGTCGCCCTGCGGATGCTGGGGCCGGGCCTGGTCACCGTCTTCCTCTTCCAGCTCACGGCGATCTGGAACAACTTCTTCCTGCCGATGGTGATGCTCTCCGACCAGCATCTCTATCCGGTCAGCCTCGGCCTCTACACATGGAACAGCGCCGCCGTCGTCTCACCCGAGTACTACCCCGTAGTGATCATGGGTTCGCTGCTCGCGGTCCTGCCGTTGATCCTCGCCTTCGCCCTGCTCCAGCGTTTCTGGAAGTCGGGGCTCACCGCAGGCGCCGTGAAGTGACCGGGCCACCGCCCCCGTTCCCCACCAGGAGAGAGATGCCCAGCACAGACCCCTCCGCCACCGCCCCCGCCGCCCGGAACCGGCCGCGCGCCGCCGTCGCCATGAAACCGGCCGCCGCGGACGCGCTCCTCGGTGCCCGGTCCCTGGCCGCGCTCGACGAGGTGTGCGAGCTCGCCGCCCTGCCCGCCCTCGACGACTTCTCCACCGACCGGGCCCGCGCGGTGCTGGCCGACACCGAACTGCTGGTCACCGGCTGGGGCTGCCCGCCGCTCGACGCGGCAGCCCTGGACGCGGCGCCGCGGCTGCGCGCGGTCGTCCACACCGCGGGCAGTGTGCGCGGACACATCACCGAGGCCTGCTGGGAGCGCGGCATCGAGGTGTCCTCGGCGGCCGCCGCCAACGCGCTGCCGGTGGCCGAGTACACCGTCGCGATGATCCTGCTCTCCGGCAAACGGGCCCTGGAGCGGGCCCACGGCTACCGGACACAGCGCCGCCGTGACGCCTGGCTCACCATCCCCGACCGGGTCGGGAACTACGGCCGCACCGTGGGCATCCTGTCCGCCTCCATGATCGGCCGGCGCGTCGTCGAACTGCTGCGCCCCTACGACCTGCCCGTCCTGCTGCACGATCCGTACGTCTCCGACGCGGAGGCCGCCGCGCTCGGCGTCCGGCCCGTCGGCCTCGCGGAACTCTTCGCACAGAGCGATGTGGTCAGCGTCCACACCCCGCTGCTGCCGGCCACCCACGGGCTGGTCAGCCGCGAACTGCTCACCTCGATGCGCCCGGACGCGGTGCTGATCAACACCGCGCGGGGCGCCGTCGTCGACCAGGACGCGCTCGTCGACGTACTCCGGCAGGACCGCATCCGGGCGATCCTCGACGTCACCGATCCGGACACACTGCCCGCCGCACACCCCCTCTGGGACTGCGAGAACGCCCTGATCACCCCGCACCTCGCAGGCTCACAGGGCAACGAGTTGCGGCGGCTGGTCGATCTGGCGGCGGGCGAGGCCGGCCGCTGGGCCGCGGGCGACGGTTTCGCCCATCCCGTACGACGCGAAAGGCTGGCATTCCTCGCATGACCGCTCCGCATCCGATCTCAACCCTCGAACTCCCGGCGGACGACCGGGTGTCGAGCCCGTACACCGGCTACACCCGCGCTCACTGGGAGGCCGCCGCCGACGGGCTGCTCCGGGCCGCCTGGCAGTGGGCGACGCCGGGCGGCGCCCTGCTGGACCTGCCGGGCCGGCCGTCCGCGTCCGGAGTGCGCTCCGACGGCCTGGAGGGTTACGCGCGCACCTTCCTCGCCGCCGCCTTCCGGGTCGCGGGCGCTCAGGGCAAGGACCCGCACGGCTGGCTCGACCGGTACGCGGACGGGCTCGCGGCCGGTACCCGTACCCCCGGCCGCGAGGACGCCGAGTCCTGGCCGCTGATCCGCGACCACACCGTGTTCGGCCAGCCCATGGTCGAGTCCGCCTCGGTGGCCATCGGTCTGCGGCTGACCCGCCCGTGGCTCTGGGACCGGCTGGACGCCGGGGTCCAGGACCGGACCGAGGAGTGGCTGCGCGACGCGCTGCGGCACACCCCCGCCCCCAACAACTGGTACCTCTTCCCCTACTCCGTGGCCGGATTCCTGGAGTCCGTGGGCCGTGGCGACGCACAGACGGCGCGGGCGAGGCAGCGGGCCCTCGAACTGCTGGAGGGCTGGTACCGGGGCGACGGCTGGTACGCGGACGGCGACGGCCGGGCCTTCGACCACTACAACGGCTGGGCGCTGCACCTCTACCCCGTGCTGGACGCGCACCTGTCGGGCGACGCCGGACTGTCCGCGCACTACGGCGCCCGGCTGCGCGAGCACCTGGAGGGCTACTCGCTGCTGTTCGGCGGCGACGGGGCGCCGATCCACTTCGGCCGCTCGCTGACCTACCGCTTCGCGGCGGCCTCGTCGGTGGCGCTCGGCGCCGTCAGCGGGCACACCCCGCTCACGCCCGGCGCCTCCCGGCGGGTGATCAACGGATCGCTGCGCTACTTCCTGGAACGGGGCGCGACCGGTACGGACGGGCTGCTGAACCTGGGCTGGCACGGCCCGCACGAGGCGTCGCTGCAGAACTACTCGGCGCCCGCCTCGCCGTACTGGGCGTCCAAGGCCTTCGTGTCGCTCCTCGCCCCGGACAGCCATCCGCTGTGGACCGCGACCGAGGAGCCCGCGCCGAGCGAGGGCCCCGACCGGGTTCTCGCGCTGCCCGCGCCCGGACTGCTCGTCCAGACCACCCGCGCGGACGGGATCGTACGGCTGCACAACCACGGCAGCGACCATGTGCGCCCGCACGAGGGCGAATCGGGTGTGCAGGACGACCCGCTGTACAGCCGCCAGTCGTACTCCACGGTGACCGGTCCCACGTCGAGGGCGAACGCGGCGGACAACCACCTGGCCGTGGTCGTCGCCGGGGCCCGCAGCGGTCGCCGGGTCATCCGTGCGCTGGGCGCCGGCGGGGGCGACGGCTGGGGCTGGGCCGCCTCCTGGCACCGCCCGGTGTTCACGTCGGGCTCACCGATGGTGCCGGGGCTGCGGGTGGAGAGCGTCACGGTGGTGCGCGGGCGCTACGAACTGCGGGCGCACCGGGTGATCGGTGCGCCGGACGGCGCGCGGGTGGAGCAGACGGGCTGGGCGACCGGCCGCGACGACGCCCTGACCTCCGCGCTGCACGGTCTGCACGGCTGGGAGTCCCGGGACGATGTACGGGCTCCGCAGGGCACCGCGTACACGCCCTGGGCGGTGGTCCCCCGGCTGTCCGCGTCCGCGACCGGCTCGGTGGTCCTGGTGGCGCTGGCCTCGCTGACCGCGGAGACCGACGCGGCGCCGCTCGACGCGGTGGTCGACGCGGTGACGGTGGACGGGGACACGGTGGAGGTCCGCTGGGCGCACGACGGGGCGACGACACGTATCGGCTTCGAGCCGGTGACGGTCACGCACGGCTGAGCGCCGGGGTGCGCGGCCCCGGGAATCGTCCCGTGACCGCCGCGCACCCCGCCCGCCGGGCAGGCCCTGCGCGTCACATGTCCGTCCGGATCACCACGGCCAGGGTGCGCGGACCGTGCACGCCCTCCACCCGCTCCAGCTCGATGTCGGAGGTGGCCGAGGGGCCGCTGATCAGCGTCGTCGGACGCTGCGGCACCAGCCGCGCCACCGCTTCCGGCACACCGGTCTCGACCGTCGACAGATCGACGACACAGACGTGGAGGTCGGGGACCAGGGACAGCGCCCGCCGCCCCTGGTCGGGCGAACCGTCCAGGAAGATGGTGCCGGTCTCGGCGCAGCTGACGGCCGAGGCGGTGACGACCCCGTCCAACGCGTCGAGGCCGGGCGCCGGAATGTCAGCGGAGTCATGCTGGACCTCGCCGTCGAACGCTTCGAGCCAGCGCGCGTCGAGCCCGGCCGGCACACCGATCCGCCGCGCCCCGCGCTCCCGCAGCACCTCGGCGACGAGCTCCGCGGTGCGGTCGGCGGTGCAGGTGTGGACGGTGGCCTTGTAGTCGACGAGCCGGTCGGTGAAGAGGGCCAGGCGTTCGTCGTCGGGGAGGGTGCGGCCGGTGCGGTAGGCACGCGGGACGGCGACGTCATGGGCGGGGGCGAGGGAGAGGGCGTCCTTGATCCGCCCCAGCACCGTTTCGCGAGCGTTGGTCACTTCTCCTCCTCCTTCTTCTCCTGCTTCTTCCGGTTCTGTCCGTGCTCGCCCGCGGCAGCGCGCATCGTCGCGGCGCCCTCGGCCGATGCCAGCCAGGAGCGGAAGGTCTGCTTCGGCGGCACTTCGGTGTCCCGGCTCTCGCTCCAGCCGTTGAACGGCGGGGGCAGGTGCGAGATCTTGCCGTCCCGCCCGCCGATGACACGGCCGATCCCCGCGCCCTTCTGCGCGGCCGTGAAAAGCTTCGGGTGTTTCATGACGGTGGCCGCGGCCTTCATGGCCAGCTTCTCCGCCGTCGTACCGGACTGCTCGGTGTGCTGGTGGCGCAGTTCGACCAGGAGCGACGGAATGTCGATCTTGACGGGGCAGGCGTCGAAGCAGGCGCCGCAGAGGCTGGAGGCGTACGGCAGCGAGCTGTTGGGGTCGTCCTTGGCGGCGTGCATCCCCGCGAGCTGCGGGGTGAGGACCGCGCCGATCGGTCCGGGGTACGTCGATCCGTACGCGTGGCCGCCGGCCCGTTCGTACACCGGGCAGACATTGAGACAGGCCGAGCAGCGGATGCAGTTGAGGGCCTCGCGTCCGATCCGGTCGGCGAGCGCCGCGGTGCGGCCGTTGTCGAGCAGGACCAGATGGAAGTCCTGCGGCCCGTCGCCCGGCGTCACACCGGTCCACATCGAGGTGTACGGGTTCATCCGCTCGCCCGTGGAGGAGCGCGGCAGCAACTGCAGGAACACTTCGAGGTCCTGGTAGCGCGGCAGCACCTTCTCGATGCCCATGACGGTGATCAGGGTGTCGGGCATCGTCAGGCACATGCGGCCGTTGCCCTCGGACTCCACGACCGCGAGCGTTCCGGTCTCGGCGATCCCGAAGTTGGCGCCGGAGACCGCCACCTTGGTCGTCATGAACTTCTCGCGCAGATAGGCGCGGGCGGCGGCGGCCAGGTGCGCGGGCACGTTGTCCAGGCGCGGGTCGACGCCCGGGATCTCCTTGAGGAAGATCTGCCGGATCTCGTCGCGGTTGCGGTGGATCGCGGGGACCAGGATGTGTGACGGCTTGTCGTGCGCGAGCTGGACGATCAGTTCGGCGAGGTCCGTCTCGTACGGGGTGATGCCGACGGATTCGAGGTGTTCGTTGAGGCCGATCTCCTGGGTGGCCATCGACTTGACCTTGATGACGTCGCTGCTGCCCGTCGCCCTGACCAGCCGGGTGACGATCTCGTTGGCCTCGACGCCGTCGCGCGCCCAGTGGACGGTGCCGCCGCGCTCGGTGACCTTCCGCTCCAGCTCCTCCAGGAGTTCGGGGAGCCGGTTCATGGTGTCGGTCTTGATGGCCGAGCCCGCCTCGCGCAGTGCTTCCCAGTCGGGGAGTTCACCGGTGACATTGAGGCGTTTGGCGCGGATGGTGCGGGTGGCCCGGCCGAGGTTGCGGCGCAGTTGTTCGTTGCGCAGCTCGTCGTGGGCGGCCTCGGGGAACTTCCGGTCGCCGCGCAGATTGCCCGTCCCGTACGGGGAACGGGGCGGGGTCGCGGGCATGCCGAGGAAGGTGCTGCTCATCGGACGGCCTCCGTGGGGACGTACGGCGAGGTGCGGGTGGCGGAGAGGATCTGCGCGAGGTGCAGGGTGCGGGTGCCCGACCTGATGCGGGAGAGCCCGCCGCCGATGTGCATCAGGCAGGACGAGTCGCCCGCGGTGCAGACATCGGCCCCGGTGGTGGCGATGTTGCGCATCTTGTCCTGGAGCATCGCGGTCGACGTCTCGGCGTTCTTGACGGCGAAGGTGCCGCCGAACCCGCAGCAGGAGTCGGCTTCGGGGAGCTCGACGAGGTCGATGGAGTCGACGGCCCGGAGCAGCTTCAGGGGCTTGTCACCGACGTGCAGCATGCGCAGGGAGTGACAGGTGGGGTGGTACGTCACCCGGTGCGGGAAGTACGCGCCGACGTCGTCCACGTCCAGGACGTCCACGAGGAACTCCGACAGCTCGTACGTCTTGGCCTTGACGGTGGCGACGCCCGCGCGCAGCGCGGCGTCCCCGTACCGTTCGGCGACGATCTCGTGCTGGTGGCGGACCGAGCCCGCGCACGATCCGGACGGCATGACGACGGCTTCGATCGAGGCGTCGCCGAACTGGTCGGCGAAGTTCCGCACCAGGGGGACGGGTTCGCGCTGGTAGCCGGTGTTGACATGCATCTGACCGCAGCAGGTCTGCCCCGGCGGGAACACCACGTCGTGGCCCAGGCGGGCGAGCAGGACCGCGGTCGATTTCACCGCCTCGGGGAAGAGCGTGTCTCCCAGACAGGTGGCGAAGAGTCCGATGCGCATGGGGGTCTCTCCGATCGCTTCTCCATTTTTATGGTCCGACCATACTAGCCTCGGTCCGGAACGTGAAGGATGCGGCGCCACGAGCCCGGGTGCGAATGATCATGCACCTGACAACACTTGAGTCCGCGCGGCCAGGGATCGGGCCCGTCCGGCAGCCCGAGCCCTCGCCCTGCGTCAGGAACCCTCCGGGCCCCGGTCGGAGTTCTCGTCGACCAGCGTGCCGTGAAGGCTGCGGATGTGCTTCTCGACCAGGTCGGCGGCGCCAGCACCCTCGCCCGCGCGCACCAGCCCGAGCAGCTCGGTGTGCTCCGCGTTGAGCGCGGCGGCCGTGGCCGGCCAGTCCTCGGCCTCCTCCAGTGCCCGCAGGATCAGCGGTCGCACCGATTCACGGACGGCGGAGGTGAGCGTGGAGGTCAGTTCATTGCCGGAGCTGCGGGCGATGTGCACATGGAACCGGGTGTCCAGATCGTTGAACTCCGGCACCGTGACGTCCGGCTCCCCCATGCGCGCGACCAGCGCCTCCGCCTCGTCGAGATCCGCCGGGGAGGCATGCCCGGCGGCCGCCTCGAAGCTGGACCGCTCCAGCACGACGCGCGCCTCCAGGACGTCCTCCAGGCTGTAGCTGCCCAGCGCGAAGTGCAGTCGCAGCAGCCGCCCGAGCGCGTCGTCGGGGTTGCGTACGATCCGCGCCCCGGCATCCGGCCCGCGGCCCGGCTGCGCGACCAGCACACCGATGGTCTCCAGCACCCTCAGCGCCTCGCGCAGCGCGGACCGGCTGACCCCGAGCACCGGCGCGAGCTCACGCTCGGGCGGCAGCCGGTCACCCGCCCTGAGCTCACCGGCGAAGACCCGCTCCTCGATGCTCTGGAGCACGAGCTCATGCGTACGGGACTGCCGTACGGGTTGCCATTCGACGGGCATCCCGTCACCCCCTGCCTCGGCCGGAATCGTCCGGTTGCCGTCGCGTCTGCTGCCGGATCTTCAACTATGTCACACACCACGTATGGTCGGACCAAAGAGGCGATGCCGACAGGTGACACCGGCAGGCGATGCCGGCTCAGTAGGTGACGACGATGCGACGGCCCACTCCGTCCACCTCGATCTGTCCGCCGAACGGAATGACCAGCTGGGGGTCGGTGTGACCGAGGTCGATGTCGAGGACGGCCATGGCCCCGGGGGCGTACTCGCTCAACGCCCGTAGGACCGCCTGCCGTTGCTCCTCGCGGAACCGCTCCCCCGCCTCGGCGTCCAGCGGCTGCTCGAACGACCAGTTCTTGGCCCGTCCCATGAGGAGGGCGGGGAACTGCGCAAGCATCCCCCGCTCCCCCATGTTCCGCAGAATCCGGTAGACCTCGTCGGCCGAGGGCATCTCCTCGCTCGTTTCGAGGAACAGCACCCGCCCCACGTAGCTGTCCACCGGCCGGATCTCGCGATCGGCCATCAGCAGCCAGGCCAGGATCTCCAGATTTCCGCCCCAGCTCGCACCTTTCACGGTCCGGCCGTCGGCGTTGTGCCATGTCCAGCCGTCGCAGGGCCGCATCTCGGGTTCGGAGTCGAAGGTACGGGGCTCCTCCCACCGGCCGCCTGCCCCGTTGGTCTCCTTGGACGGGGTGAGTGCGAAGTCGCCCCGGGTGAAGAGCGCGGCCCGCAGGGAGCCGGCGGTCAGCGGGTGCATCGCGCCGGGACGCCCCATCTCGACCATCACCGTGCCGCCGTGGTAGCCGACGATGCCCAGGTTCTCCAGGAACACCAGCAGGTTGGTGTTGTCGCTGTACCCGAAGAAGGGCTTGGGGTTGGCGCGCAGCAGGTCGCGGTCCAGGTACGGCAGCACGGTGATCTGGTCGTCGCCGCCGATGGTGGAGATCACGGCCTTGATGTCGGGGTCGGCGAACGCCGCGTGGATGTCGGCGGCCCGTTCCTGCGGGGTGGAGCCCATCTTCCGCGTCGTCGGGTACTCCACCGGTTCGAGGCCGAAGTCCTCCCGGAGCCTGCGCAGCCCCAGCTCATGGGGGAGCGGCAGGACGCCGGGGAGGCCGGAGGCGGGGGACAGCACGGCGACGCGGTCGCCGGGCCGGGGCTTGTCGGGGTACGTGTGGGTCGGCATCCGCCGAGCGTAGGGTGGCTCGCGAGGCGGCGTCGCCGCATTTTCGGACCGGCCGACAGCAGCGGGAGCGGGGCCCCGCCGCCGGTCCACCGGTCACCCGTCGAAGGATCCGTGACGGCCCGCGCCGCCTCCGAAGCGTTCGGCCCCGGCCTGTGTCTCCCCCGCGGTCAGCGGCACCAGACCGTGCCGGTACTCCTGGGCCAGCGCCTCCGGTTCGCTCAGGCCGTGCTGCTCGCGCACCGAAAGCCGGTCGTGGCGCAGACACAGCTGCGGGAACGCGGCGATCTCGCGGGCGAGGTTCTCCGCCGCGCCGCGCGCCTCGCCGGGTGGCACGATCCGGTTGGCCAGCCCCATGGCGTACGCTTCCGCGGCCGGTACGGGACGCCCGGTGAGGATCAGGTCCATGGCCCGGCTCTCACCGATGAGCCGCGGCAGGCGTACCGTTCCGCCGTCCACCAGCGGCACTCCCCAGCGCCGGCAGAACACCCCGAACACCGCGTCGTCCTCCGCCACCCGGAGATCGCACCAGAGGGCGAGCTCCAGGCCCCCGGCCACCGCGTGGCCGGAGACCGCCGCGATGACGGGCTTGCCCAGGTGCATACGGGTCGGCCCCATCGGCCCGTCGCCTTCGGCCAGGACCTTGTTGCCCCGCTCCGTTCCGATGCCCTTCAGGTCGGCACCCGAGCAGAACGTACCGCCCTCGCCCCACAGCACGGCGACGGCCGCGTCCGGATCGGATTCGAACTCCCGGAAGGCGTCGGCCAGTTGCCGGGCGGTCGGCCCGTCCACGGCGTTGCGGACCTCGGGCCGATGGAGGATCACCGTGAACACGGGGCCGTCGCGCTCGATCCGCACGGCTGTTTCTTCGCTCATCGTTCGGCCTCCCGCTGGGACGGCGGAGAACCCCTCCGGCCGGTGGGGCGTCCTGAACCCGGGCTCCGTCCGTGGGGCGGAGCGCTGCCTCACCCTAGTGATCCGGATCGATCCGCCACAGCCGATTCATGCGATTCTCACGCAACCGTTCTACGGTGGGGTCCGTGACCCAGATGACCCCGCCCGGCTGGCACCCAGACCCCGGGTACACAGGAATCGGCCCCGTTCACGAGCGCTGGTGGGACGGCACCCGGTGGACCGACCAGTTGCGCGTGCCGCCCGCCACGATCCGGCGCCGCCGGATGCGCGTCGGACTGGGCATCACGGCCGCGGTGGTGGTCCTCGCCTCGGTAGGCGGCGGCGTCTTCCTGCTGTCGGACAACTCCGGCGACGACAACGAGCGCGCGGCCACGGCCCCGTCCGCCCCGCCCTCGGACTCCCCCCGTGGCGGGCCGGGCGCTCCGGGAGGCGGCGGCGGGAGCGGCGCCCCCGAGCAGCGGATGCCGGGGACCGAGGACGGCTACGCCACCGACCTGACCAGCGGGATCAATCTGCCGGTGCCCGACGGCTGGAAGGGCACCTCCGGGGTCACGAGTGCGGGAGTGACGACGGGTGAGTACCCGTGTCCCGGCGACACGTCCGAGCAATGTGTGCGCGGCGGGGTGTTCTCCGCGCCCGCGAAGGTACTGAAGCTCGACACCACGACGGCGAAGGCCACGGCGGAGAAGGACATCTCCGCCAATGCCACCGAATCGTACGGCGAGAAGATCTACGGCGGCATCACCTCGCACCAGGAACTCAAGTCCGAGCCGGTGACCGTGGCCGGCGAACAGGGGTACCTGGTGCGCTGGAAGGTGGTGACGAAGAACGGTGACGACGGGTACGTCCAGTCGCTGGCCTTCCCGTCGCCCCGTTCGAAGGACCTGCTGGTCGTGGTCCGGTCGGGCTTCGACGTCAACGCCAAGGCACCCGCGCTCTCCGTCATGGACGACATCACCAAGGGCATCAAGGCCGCCTCGGAAGCTGGCTCCGGCCCCGGCACCACCGCGTAGCGGCCGTCGCGGACGGGCACGGCGGCCCGCCTTCGTACACCCGGGCGTGAGTACGAGGGCGGGCCGAGCTGAGTACGTCGGCCGATCCGCCGGCGGGCGGTCGCTGGTCGAATGACTGTCATGCTTCCTGACGCACCGTCCCGCCCCCGCATCCAGCACGTCGCCACCGCCGGCACGACGCTGGCGCTGTCGCTGGCCCCGCTGGTGATCGGCGTGCTGCTCGCCAAGACCATGGCGGCGGACCCGATGACTCCGGTGAACGCGCTGGTCACTCGGGGCGGGCAGCCCGTGCCCATCTCGCCCGCGCAGTGGCGCGGGTGCGGCAGGCAGGCGCTGCGCAACTGGAAGGCCCCGCTCAAGGCCGGCCGGCGTCCCGTCTTCCTCGTGCGGCGGTGCGCCGGGGTCCGACGCACGCGCCGCCCGGTGAAGCTGCCGGTCGAGCACTGAGGGGCGGCAGGCCCGGCACCCGAAGGCGGACCGGGTGTCAGGCCCGTCGGCAGTGCAGGAACAACTGGGGCTCGGCCACCGCCCCTTCGTACTCCGGGGTGAACAGGGTGCTCTGCTCCCACAGCACCGAGAGCCCGGCCGCGGTGACCAGCTCGGTGAACTCCTCCGGGCCGAAGCTCGTCGCCCGCACGTTGTGGCCCATGAAGACGACGTCGAAGTCCTCCACGTCCAGCGGCACCGTGGCCACGACCAGATGACCGCCGGGAACCAGCAGCCGTCCGAGCTTCCGCAGGAGCCGGAACTGGTCGTCACGGGACATCTGGAGCAGTGAGAAATAGGCGCAGGCCGCTTCGAAACTGCCTTCTCCCAGAGGGAGTTCGCGAATATCGGCGCATTCGAACGCCGCGTCGGGAACCTGCCGGGCGGCCAGTTCGACCATGCCGGGCGAGACGTCCACCCCCAGCACCTCATGGCCGGCCTCGGTGAGGGTCCGGGCGGTCGGCCGCCCTGTTCCGCTGCCGACGTCCAGGATCCGGCTGTGCGGTGCGAGATCGCCCAGCAGCCGGTGCAACGAGGCGTGGTGGGCGGCGGATCCGGCGAACGCCCGCTCGTAGTCGGCGCCCAGCGCGTCGAACACCGTGGCGGCAGCCTGGCCGTGGTCTCCGTCCATCGTTGTGTTTCCTTCCCGAGCGCCGCCCAGTGCGGTTCCCGAGGATCGTTTCATCATTCGCCATCGCCTTCAACGCCCTTCCCTGGCAAGGAACATGGGGCCGATCGAGGAACTGGTGCACGCATGCGGAGCGGAGCGGGCCGTCCATGACCGGCCGCCGGGCGCGGGGCCACGAAATCCGGTTTCCCGACCGCACCCGGGTTCCCTACACTCACCACGAAACGCGCGCCACAACAACACTGCGGCGCGCACCGTGACCAGTGAGGGGAGACCGGCCGTGCGCTACCGCACCGCTGTTGTCGTTCCCTCGTCGCGGTACGAGGTGATCCTGGTGTCTTCGTGCGCCCGGTGCAGGCTGCGCGGCCCGCACCGGTCCCCCGCGACGGACAAGTGACCTCGCAGCGCCCGGCGTCTACACGGCCGGGCGGCGGCTCACCGGTGTGACACACCGTGCCGGAGGTCTTCGCCCGGCCTGATCACAGGCCGGTTCGTCCGGGAATCGCGCCCTCCCGTTCCGGATCATTCCGAAAGGCCATGGGCCGTGCGTACCGAACTGCACCGTCAAACCACCAGTCCGCTGAACGACGTTCGCAATCTGGGCATCCTCGCCCACGTCGACGCCGGCAAGACCACCGTCACCGAGCGGATCCTCTACCTCACCGGCGCCGTCCACAAGCAGGGCGAGGTCCACGACGGGACGACCGTCACCGACTTCGACTCCCAGGAACGCGACCGCGGGATCACCATCTTCGCCGCCGCGGTGAGCTGTTCGTGGGACGGCCACCGGATCAATCTGATCGACACCCCGGGCCATGTCGACTTCTCCGACGAGGTGGAGCGCTCGCTGCGGGTGCTCGACGGAGCGATCGCGGTGTTCGACGCCGTCGCGGGCGTCGAGCCGCAGAGCGAGTCGGTGTGGCGGCAGGCCGACCGGCACGGGGTGCCGCGGATCGCCTTCGTCAACAAGCTGGACCGTACCGGGGCCGACCTGGACACGGCGGTCGCGTCGATCAGGGACCGGCTGCACACCGTCCCGCTGGTGGTACAGCTGCCGATCGGGAGCGAGAACGGGTTCAGTGGAGTGGTGGATCTGCTGCGCATGCGGGCGCTGGTCTGGGCCGACGGCGGTGGCACGTTCGAGGAGGGGCAGGTGCCCGAGGCGCTGCGCGACGAGGCGCAGCGGCGCAAGCTGCTGCTGGAGGAGACGGTGGCGGAGCTCCATCCGGCCGCGCTGGAGGAGTTCTGCGCGCAGTCGTCGGTGTCCGAGCGGACGCTGCGGTCCGCGCTTCGCGACCTGACCCGTACCGGCGAGGGTGTTGTGGTGCTCTGCGGTTCGGCCTACCGCAACCGCGGGATCGAGCCGCTCCTGGAGGCCGTGGTGTCCTACCTGCCGTCACCGCTGGACGTGCCGCCGGTACGCGGCACCCTGGACGGCGCGGTGCAGGAGCGGGCCGCCGATCCGGCGGCGCCGTTCGCCGCTCTGGTGTTCAAGGTGAGTTCGACCGAGACGGGACGGCTGACCTTCCTGCGTGTGTATTCGGGAACGATCCGGAAGGGGGACACGGTGCTGGACCCGGGCGCGCGGCGCCACGAGCGCGTCGGACGGATCCTGCGTGTGCAGGCGGGCCGGCACGGGGACGTCGATACGGCGGTGGCCGGGGACATCGTCGCGGTGATCGGGCTGAAGGCGGCCCGTGCCGGGGCGACCCTGTGCGCACCCTCGGCGCCCTTGGTCCTGGAACCGCCCACCGCGGCCGACCCGGTCGTCTCGGTGGCGGTCGAGGCCCGCAGGCAGACCGATACCGAGCGGCTGGTGACGGCGCTGGCGCGGCTGGTCGAGGAGGATCCCTCGCTGGCGGTCCGTACCGATCCCGAGACGGGGCAGACGGTGCTGTCGGGGATGGGGGAACTGCATCTGGAGGTCGCGGTGGAGAAGATCCGGCGTGCGCACGGGCTGGAGATCGGTGTCGGCAGGCCTCAGGTGGCCTACCGGGAGACGGTCGCCCGCGGGGTGTCCGGGCTGGTGTACCGCCATGTGAAGCAGGACGGCGGCGCCGGGCAGTTCGCCCATGTGGTCATCGACACGGAGCCGTTGGAGGCCACCGGTGACGACGGCGGGGACAGCGGGCCCGACTTCGTGTTCCGGTCGACCGTCGTCGGTGGACGGGTTCCGCAGGAGTACGTCCGTGCGGTGGAGGCCGGCTGCCGGGATGCGCTTGCCGAGGGCCCGCTCGGCGGGCACCCGGTGACCGGGCTGCGGGTCACGCTGACCGACGGGGCGACCCACTCCAAGGACTCCTCGGAGATGGCGTTCCGCACGGCCGGCCGGTTCGCGCTCCGTGAGGCGTTGCGGGCGAGCGCGATGGTGCTGCTGGAGCCGGTGGCGGAGGTCACCGTCACCGTGCCCGACGATGCCGTGGGCGGTGTCCTCGGCGATCTGGCGGCACGGCGCGGCCGGGTCTCCGGCTCGGCCGCGCGGGCGGGCACGGCGGTGATCACGGCGACCGTGCCGCTGGCGGAGCTGTTCGGCTACGCGACCCGGCTGCGCAGCCGGACCCAGGGCCGGGGGACGTTCACCACCCGGCCCACCGGCTACGCCCCGGCGCCGAACCCGGCGGCCGGGTAGCGACCGGTCCGGCCCCACCCGTTCGCGGGTGGGGCCGGTCAGGCCGGGCCGTCGCCGGGATCTGCGCCCGAAGCGCACCCGTTGCCGGGTGAAACGCTCCCTGAAGTCGGAGATCAGGCGGCGGGACCCGGTCCCATCGTGCTCACTGCTTCGCCTTCGGCACCTTCAGCCGGTCCCAGCTGACCTTCCCTGGGGTGCCGTCGGCGTCCTTCCCCTTGAAGCCCAGTTTGCGCTGCCACGCCGCGTACGACTTGCGGTCCGCCTCGGTCCACTCGGGGCTCGGGCCCGTCTCGTAGTGGCTGCAGCCCTCCGCCGTCAGGCGACGCCCCATCATGGTGATCACGGGGTGACTCCGTCCCACATGGAAGAATCCGCTGCCGGGGAACCTCTCGTACTCGGTCTTCGGCTTCGGCTTCGGTTCGTGGCTCCCGCTGTCCCCGCCGTGGCCGTCCAGCCGGTCCGCTATGCGCTTTCGCATGCCGTCCATCGTGAAGCCTCGCGGGTCGACCTTGCCGGGCTGCCACTCCTTGTGGCCGATCACCGAGCGCTCGCTCCAGCCGTGGGCGCGGCAGATGGCGGCGGCGACCTTCTCGATGGCCTCCTTCTGGGCCTCGGGCCATGGGTCCTTGCCGTCGCCGCGGTTGATGCACTCGAAGCCGTAGAAGTGGCGGTTGCCATCGGTGTCGGCGGCGTTGTCGTGCGGCAGCTTCGTCTCGTTGACGACGGCGCGCAGCACGTCGCTGTCGCCGAGGCCCGCGTGATTGGCCCGGCCGTTGCCGACGAGGTGGATCTCTCCTTTCTTGTCGATGACGCCGTGGCACAGCGGGCCCGGCAGGCTGGAGTGGCCGTCGTAGCAGAGCGCGACCGAGGAGTCCGTCCCGGAGGTGACGGTGTGGTGGATCATCACGCCGTGCATCGGGCCGTACAGGCCCTTCGCGTTGCGGTTGTGGCGGCGCCAGTTGCGTACCTCGTGGACGGTCAGGCCCTCGGCGCGCAGGACCTCCACCAGCCTGGACGCGGTCAGGGGCGTGGCCATCAGGCGTTCTCCTCCCCGGCCGCGGCCTCGTCCACCGCTGCCTCGGCGGCGGCGGTCGTCTGCGACCTCTCGGCGGCCGGGGCGGCGCCCTCGGCGGCCAGCTCCTCTTCCCGTGCCTGCTGTTCGGCGGCGAGAGCGGCCGCGCCCGCCGGCGGGACGGCCCGGGTGGCGAGGGGGGTGAAGCCGAGACGCAGGTCGACTGGGCTGCCCTCACCCTTGACGAGGGCGAGCGGCGCGTAGTGGCGGACGATGCCGGCGGGGTGGATCAGGAGCGGTTTGCGGGCGGCGTTCACGGGCCATTCGATGCTGCCGGTCGCGGTGCGGGCGGTGACGGTCCAGTAGTCGCCGGTGCGGTACGTCCGGCCCTTCTCGAAGTAGATCTCGACGCCGTCCTCCAGTGGCAGCCAGGCGCCCTCCTCGATGCGGATGGCGCCGCCGCGCAGCGCGGTGGTGCGGCCTCCGCGGTGGCTCGTCCCCGCCCGGTGGTCCCAGCGGCGCAGGTACGGGTGGAGTTCGGGGCGCCGCCCGACGTGCTGGTCCGGCTCGGCTGAAAGACGTACCCGGCGGCCCGGCAGGTCCAGTTCCTCGACCTTGAGCAGCGGCAGGGGCTCAAGACGGGAGGCGTACGCGGTGTCGACGAGCTCGACGTGGTCGCCGACGTCCAGGTCCAGTTTGTCGTCCTGCCCGAGGTTCGCCAACTGCACCCAGGTGCCGTCGACCTCGTCGACGGGGAAGACCACGGAGCCGTTCTCGCGGGACCACTTGAAGGTGGCGTTGCCGGGCTTGCCCGCCTTGCCGGCCTCGCCCCCCTCATGGATCTCGACGCGGTAGAGCTGGTTCTCCGGGCCCCGGTAGCGGGCGTCCGGCCTGACCAGGCAAGGGTCCTCGTCGGCGTGGTCGGGGCGCTCGCTGCGGGCGGCGAGGCGGGACTTGGGGGCGGCTTCGTCCGCCGCCCAGCGCTCGAAGGCCCGGCGCACCTCGTCGGGCGACGGCGCATCGCCCTCGATGCCCAGCTTCGAGTAGGCGAGCGGCAGTACCTGCCAGACGACCTTGCGGCGGGCGGCGGTGTCGGGCATCGCCGGGCCGAGGGCGACCTCGCGCAGCGCCGGGTCCTCGGCGGCGGTCACCGCCCGCTCCCACACGTCGAGGTACACGACGAAGGGGTAGTCGGTGGGCAGCCGGTCACCCGGCTTCTCCTTGTCGCGGTAGCCGTCGGGCTGGTCCCAGTAGTCCCAGAACGCGGGCGGTTCGGCGGTGGGCGTCCCGTCGTCTGGGTCGGAGGCGGCGGCGTCCTCGTCGGGCACCGCGTCGCCGGGGGCCGGGCGGGTCGCGTCGCACAGTATGCCGTCGACGTAGTAGTGGCCGCCGTGGATGTCCAGGGTGTCGAGGTCGGGGGTGGCTCCGTGGTACTCGATGCGGAAGCCCGTGTCGCCGTCGGCGCCGAGCGGGCCGCCGTGCCGACCGATCAGGTCGACGGCGGTCGTGCGCGCCTGGTGGAGCTGGATCGCGGCCTGCTCGTTGGCGTCCGCGTCGAGCTGGACCCGGCCCTGCTGGGCGATGACCGCCGAGTAGTGCCGTGCGGGCCGGAAGGTGGAGCGGGAGATGTCTGCGTGCATGAAGGGTGTCCCCCTGGTTCGGAAGTGTGCGGGTCGCACGTCGTCGGTGGGAAGGGCGCGGCAGACGCCCTCGGGTGCGGCTCGGCTCAGGTCACGAAGAAGATCCCGGCGTCGGTCCCGGCGGGCACGTACTCCGCGAGACGGGCCCGCAGGCTGTCCTCGCGCTGCGGCCGGTACAGGTCGTGGAAGGCGCCCATCTCGGCCCCGTCCTCGGCGCCGCGCCGGATCTCCTCGGCGCATCGTTCCGCCAGCTCTCCGTACCAGGGGGTCCCGTAGCGCTCGGAGGTGAACAGCGGCCGCACCTTCGCGGCGCCGCCGGGGCCCGTGAGGTCGGGCAGGCAACGGTAGCGGCGCGGGGTGCGTGACCCGGCGGGAACGCAGGAGAAGCGCATGCAGCCGATACCGCGCCGCGCGACGTGCAGCCGCCCCGTGAAGACCGAGTTCTCGGCGATGCGCACCGCGTGCGTGTGCACTTCGCCGATCACGGTGGAGCGGTGGATGTGCAGTACGGCATGTGCGTGCCGGCAGTCCGGTGCGGACAGCGCCTCCCGGTCGGGCCCCGTGGCGTCGAGTATCGAGTCGCGCAGGTGGATGTCGAGGGGTTCCTCGGACACCTCGTCGCCGATGACCTCGATGGTGCCGAGGACGCTGTCCTCGATCTGGAGGCAGGCGGTGGTGCGTTCCAGGACGATGCTGGGCTCGTCGGGTGAGTGCGGAGCGCACTCCGGCTCCAGGGACCAGCCGGGAACGAGCGTCGAGTGCCGTACGACGACCGCGCCCATCGGGCCCGTGACGTTGATGCCGCGCCCGGCCACGAGCAGCCCGTCGAGCACGATGCGCGGTCGCTCCCCGGGCGCGCAGTCCTCCCGCACGGCACGGACGTTGAGGGCGTCTGGCCGGTTGCTGTACCAGTCCAGGAGCCGGATGACGGGACGTGCGCCCTCCGCGGCACGGAGCTCGAAGCGGTCGCCCGGGTCGAGGTCGAAGTCCAGCTGTTCCTGGTAGGCGCCGCTGTGGGTGATCTCGACGATGCCGTCGGGCCCGCAGGTGCCCGCCCGGCGGTCGTGCTGCCAGGCCCGGTAGGCGTCCATGATCTGCCGGTACGTCTGGCCGGGGCCCACCCGGTACACGGTGGCGTCGGGCCGCTCGACGCGGTCGCGCGGGTACTGGCCGCCGCCCATGTCGGCGCCGAACGCGTAGTGGTAGTCGACCCACACGCCCTGCCGGGGCGCGGACCGCGCGCCGAACGCGATCCGGCCCAGCTCGGGGTCGACGGCGACCTGTCCGCCCCGCGGCCGGTAGCGCCACTGCGAAAGGTCGGCGACCACGATGTCGGACAGCGGCACGGGCTCGTCCTCGCCGTCGCGGCGGATGACGAAGCTCTTGCCGGGCCCGTAGTAGTCGGCGAGCCGGTCGTGCAGTTGGCGGCGCCGGATGAACGCCGGAACGTTGTCGACCGTCGCGATGTGGGTGGCGGACGGCTCCGGCTCCGGCTTGGTGACCAGCGGGCTGTCGTTGCCGAGGATGGAGAAGGTGTACAGGTTGCGGGCCCGGTCGACGCAGTACGCGGGTGACGTGGTCAGCGGATACGCCTTGAGCCGCCATACGAACAGCGCCACCCCGGCCGGGCTCAAGCCCCCTTGCCGGTAGCGGGAATCGGCGCGCCGCACATCCACCGCGCGGGAGACCGCCCCGAAGGGCCCGCCGGCCAGATCGAGCGCCGCGCCGTCGCGCAGGTCGGCGGTCCGCCCGCGCTCGATGCGGTGCCCGGCCCCGTCCGCGTACAGCTTGACCGGCTGTTGATGGGAGACGAGCCGCGACAGCTCGACCGCGCGGGCGGGCCAGTTCGCGACCTGCTCGGAGATCTCCTCCAGGAGGTGCAGGGTGCCCTTGCGGCGCCGGTTGGCGACGGTCGCGGCGACATCGCGGCGTGGCGCGATGGCCTGCTCCAGTCCGGCCGTAGTGGCCCCGCGCAGGCCGGGGGCGAGGACCCGCTCGTAGCCGGGCAGGGTCCGGTAGCCCACGAGGTCGCCGAGGTACGGCAGTACCCAGGGCGCGGCCGTCTCCACGAACAGGTCCTCGTAGCCCTGCTCGACACCGTCGCGCACCCGGTCCAGCTGTTCGGCCATGACGGCGAGCAGCGCCCGCAGCGGCTCGCCCTCCTCGGCGTCGCGCAGTCGGTGCCACTGGGGCAGCAGATCGGCGAGGCCGTCCGGCTCTCGGGACATCACTTGACCTCCGTGAGAACGATCGTGTCCGCGGCCTTCGGCGA
Source organism: Streptomyces sp. NPDC001933 (assembly GCF_042890955.1). Taxonomy (NCBI): domain Bacteria; kingdom Bacillati; phylum Actinomycetota; class Actinomycetes; order Kitasatosporales; family Streptomycetaceae; genus Streptomyces; species Streptomyces sp. NPDC001933. The sequence continues at coordinate 161,513 of NZ_JBIASS010000015.1, forward strand.
CAGCATGACGAGCTGCGCCGGGCGGATGCCGCGGAAGACGTACACCGAACGGCCCCTGGCCAGACGCCGGGTGTCGGTGATGTCGGGGTTGAGGCGCAGCAGTTCGGCGAGCGGCAGCCCGTAGCGGGCGCTGACGGCCGACAGCGTCTCGCCGTCCTTGTCGCGCACGGTGTGGACGCGTTCGTCGTACGTCGCCGAGCGCGCCAGGACGACGGGGCGCGGCGGACCGGGGTCGGTGACCAGGTCGGCCAGCTCGCCGGGGGTCGCCGAGGCGGGGACGCCGGTGAACACGTCGACGTCCAGGTAGTCGACGCCCGGCACCGAGTGCGCCGTGGCGAGGACCTCGGACAGGGCGGCGGGCCGGTCCAGCTCCCGTCCCTCGAAACCGAGTCGGCGAAGCAGCGTCTGGCGCAGCCGCGGCTCGACGGTCTCCCAGGAGTGGTCGGGGGCCACCTTGACCCTGGCCGCGAGGAGCAGCACCACGAGTTCGCGTACGTCGACCCGCACGGTCAGGCGCGGGTCGCCGTACTCGGCGAGGGAGGCGCGCAGGGAGCGCAGCAGGTCCGATTCGCCGGTGTGATCGGCGATCGGGACGTCGTCCGTGCCGGCGACCGTGACATGCAGCAACCGCCTTCTGCCGTCGAAGAGTTCACGGGCCGAGGCCCGGCCGATCCCGGCGCGGGAGCGGGCGAAGTCCTCGTAGTCGGGGGCCGAGACGAGGCGGTCCAGGGCCGCGACCGACAGCGGAATGGTGCGGCGGGTGAGCGCGGGCGCGTCCGCGTCGGCGCCTCCGGTGGCGGGCCGCGGATTGGTGACCGCGGTGACACCGAGGGGGCGGGTGACGGCCTGGGTGATGCGGTCCGCGTCGACATTGGCTGCCTTGCCGGTGCCGAAGCGGTAGCGGGCGCGGACGTTCTCGTGGCCGCTGGGCAGCCGGGCGCCGTGCACTCCGTCGCCGAAGGTCACGGTGGTGCGGCCGTCTGCGGTGGTGCCGGTGATGTAGACGCGGTCGCGGGGGCCGCGTCCGGCGAGGCTGTCGACGGCGTGCCAGAGCAGACCGTCGACGCGTACCTCGAGGGCGGGTGTGGCGCCCAGAGGGGTGTCGGCGGCCATCCAGGTGAGCGGGGACTGCCAGAGCGCGAAGGTCTGGTCGGTGCGCTCGGAGTCGCCGCTGCCGATGGGTTCGTCGCGGCTCTCGCCGTGGGTCGCCTCCACCACGTTGCCGAGGATCCGAACCGTCTCGCGGCGGTAGCGGTGGGCGAGGTCGGCGGTGAGCGTGAGCCTGGTGTGGGAGGGCCCGTCCGGGGCGGTCGGGTCGGTGGCGCGCTCGGCCTCGGCGATCACCACGACCTCGGTGGCCTCGACGCCGGCCGTGCCGGGGATGTCGCTGCGCTCCCCGCTGACGATGAGCGTCCGGCCGCGACGGAGGCCCTCGTGCAGGTCGGCCAGCTCGATCTCGTTGCCGTGGACGTCCTCGCCGAGCGGCTCGTCCGCCATCCGCAGCGGCTCCCCGGCCGCGTACACCGTGGTGTCCCTGATGTGCGAGAGCAGCACGTCCTTCTCGTCCAACCACGGGTCGGCGAGGACGAGTTCGGTGCCGCGCCCGGTGATCCCGTAGTTGGCGTACGCGGCGGTGCGCACCGCCGTGACCTTGGTGGTGACGAATCCCAGGTCCGGGTCGCCGGGCGGGCGGGTCTGCCGGCTCTTCCCGGGGCGCAGGACCGCGACCCAGCTGCCGACGGTGATGGCGTCCTGCACGCTGTCCAGTTGCAGGATCGTGCGGTCGACCGGCTCGGGCCTGCCGGCGATGACGATCTCCACGTCCGGCTGGGTGCCGGCCGCCGTGTACTTGAGCGTCACCTCGTACCCGTCGCGGGTGACCTGCTGGGGCACGCCGGGCAGCAGGATCACCGGCTCGGACGAGCCGTTGCTGACGACGACCTGGATGCGGTTCGCGTCGTCGGGCCGGGACACGAACAGCCCGATTTCGGGCAGCCCCGCGTGCAGCCGGGCGGTGACGCCGGGCTCCTGGGAGTCGGTGGGGCGCCGGGCCAGCCAGCTCAGTTCGCGATCCGGGGCGGTGCGGGTCGACAGGTCGACGGTGCCGGGGCCGAGCGGGAACGTCGGGATGTTCGACTGGCCGAGCAGGTTCTCCGACCGCTGGTCGGAGGCGCTGCCCTCGATGTACTGGAACTCCGCCTTCTCCGGGACCTTGCCCGAGGTGTCGAAGACGACGCGCATGCTGGTCAGTACGGCGCCGGTGAGCGGCCAGTCGGCGGTGCGGACGACCCGGCCGCGGTCGTCCTGGACCGGTTTGAGCGGGGCCGTCGCTCCGAACGGGGCGGTCCGTACCCGCATGGCGAGGAGCTCGCGCAGCAGCTTGGGCGCGCTCGGCGCCTTGGCCTCGCGCAGGGCCGACGGGAGGGTGCGGGCCAGGCCGGGGTGCAGGGCCGCGAGGAGACGGGCCGTGTCGGCACCCGGGGCCTGGCCGGCGGGGGTGAGGCCGGCGCGGGCGGCCCGGCCACTGGTGAGGGCGGGCACGAGGGCGGCCAGGGCGTCGAAGGCGGCGGCCCTGGGTTGTTGCCGCTGCGCGGTGTACTTCCGCACCGCGGCCCGCTCGTCCTCGTCCACCGGTCGGCCGGGCGCCAAATCCATTGCCCGGTCGGCGAGTTCGGCGAGGACTGCCTCCAGCTGCTCGAACCAGGCCGCGACGTCCTCGTACGCCTCGGCGAGGACCTGCGCCTCACCGAGGCGCTCCACCGGCTCGGCGAGCCGGTCGGCGAGCTTCCCCGGCGTCCTGATGCCCGGCAGGTCGGCCCTCAGGGGTGCGAGCACCTGCTGGTCGAACTCCTCGATGAACAGGCTGACCGGCCGCGGGTTGGGCACCTGAGGCGTGGGCGGCTCCTCGCCCGGCTCGCCCGGTCCCTCCGGTTCGGCGACCCAGCGCCGCACCTCGTCGACGAGTTCCGTCAGGGTCGGCGGCGCCGATATGGGCAGGCCGATACCGGTGATGTCTTCGTCCCGGTCGACGCGGACCCGCGCTATGGGCGCGAGGCGCCGGTCGCCGCCCGCCTTCTCCTCGAAGACGAACAGCAGCTGGTCCCCCGTGTGCAGGGAGTGGTCGGTGCCCTCGACGAACAGCTCGGAGCGGCGCTCCACGTCGTCCGGGGTGATGAGCGTGGCCCGGCGGCGGCGCACCTTGAGCTCGTTCCAGTCCCAGCGGGCCATCAGGTCCCGGCCCGTCTCGAAGGTCAGGGACTCCTCGTCGGCGGAGGCGGGCACGGAGTGGCTGCGTGCGCCGCGCGGGATGAGCACGGGCAGCGCCTCGGCCCGCGGGTCCCGGTCGAGGCGGTACGCGAGGTGGGTGGAGGCGGCGACGCCGGGGCGCGGCCGGTGTCCGACCAGCCGGCCCAGCAGCACCAGCGAGCGGTGCTCGTTGGCGGTGCGCACATAGGCCTCGTCGGCGATCCGCTCGGAGTGGAAGGTGAGCAGGTCGCCGAGGACGGCGGTGGCGTCGAGCAGGCCGAGCGCCGGGTCGTCGGGGGTACGGACGGTGAGCCGGTCCAGTGCCGGGTAGGCGGGTGAGGCGAGCCGGTCGTGGAGGGCTGCCAGGAAGGAGCCGTAGTCGCCGACCCGGTAGTCGAGTGCGGTACGGCCCGGCGGGTTGTGCGGGGCGGACGGCGCCCGGCGCTCGTCATGACCGCCGCCGCACACGCCGCCGCGGGTGCACTCGTCGAAGTCACTCATCGGGCACCTCCCAGGGTGATCTCCAGGCGGCCGTTCTCGGGCCGGTCCGGATCGTTGTCGCAGGTGGCGATCGTCAGCGGGCCGAGCCGCAGCACGCCTTCCTCCCTCTCTCCGCGGTCCTCATCGAACAGGCGCCGCAACCGGGTGACCTGGACGCTCTCCACTCCCTGGACGGCGGCCGCAACCGCGACGAGACGGCTGAGCCGCACCGGCTCGCCGAAGGTCAGCGCGTCCGGGTGGAAGAAGCCGAGCCGCCCGCCGGGCAGCCGTCCGCGGCCGAGGACGCGGTACAGCTCGGCAAGGATCTGCCCGTGCTGGTGCCCCGGCTTCGCGGTCACGCACAGCCCGATGTCCACCGGGGTCGGCCGGGCGGGGCTGACCACCAGGTCGTGGCCGATGCGCCGGTACGTCTCCAGGGCGTGCGCGACCGAGTCGAGCAGGGCGGGCCCGGGAGTGCCGGTGCCGTACGCGTCGATCACGACGTGGACCTCCTGGACGCTGCCGGTCCACCGGATCTCGGCGGCGGCTCGCTGCACCCCGGGCAGAGCCGAGGCGAGCGCCGCGTAGTCCTCGGCGGTGACGGCGCGCAGCCGGGTGCGGCGCAGGTCGAGCGGGGCCAGCTGCCTTACCTGTTCAAGGGGTTCGGGTTCCATTCCGCCGAGCGCGGGCAGCGGGTTGCGTACGCCCGCGACGGGGACCGGTGCGTCGTCCTCCCGGCAGACCACCAGGTGGTTGATGGCCTCGGCGCCGACGTTGCCGGCGGTGCCGCCACCGAGCCGGTAGCGCAGCTCCAGGCGGGCGCCCGGGGTGGGCCGGGCGCCGTTCAGGCCGTCGCCGAAGCGCAGGGCGAGGCGGCCGTCGTCGTCGAGCTCGCCGACGAAGTGCCGGTCGCGGGGACCGCTTTCGAGCAGGTCGCGGCGTGGCTCCCAGATGTGTTCGCCGTCGTGGACGCTCACGGCGGGCAGGGCATGGCACGGGTCGTGGGCGAGGGCGGCGGAGGCCGGGCCGCGCAGGACGGGCTCGTCGGGGTGGAGTCCGGCCGCGTACGCCGGGCCCCAGCTGTGGGCGATCTCCCAGGCGATGTGTCCGTCGAGGACCGTGCCGGCGCGGGCGCGGGCGGTGAGGACCTCGATGCGGCGCAGTTTGCCCGCGATCAACCGGTCGCTCCGGTGGAGGAGTTCGCGCAGGGCGCGGACCGGATGGCGGTGGAGTTCGAGGTGTTCCAGGGTCTTCAGTCCGTAGAGGACGGTGAGTTCGGCGATCTCCGCCTCGTCGAGCCCGTCGCGGGAACGGGCGCTGCGCCACAGCTCGACCAGGCGCTGCCTGATCCGCTCGGGGATCGCCGCGAGCCGGTCGGCCTGGCCCTTGCTGACCTGGGCCGGGTCCGGGAAGGCGACGGCCTGGATGATGGGTGAGCGGCCTGGCCTGGGGTGGAAGCGGGGTGCGAGGCCCGGGTAGACGGACTGGGCGAGGAGGGTTCTGAGTGCGGCGGCCTGGGCGTAGGAGGTGCCGGGGACCACGCGCTCGCGGCCGTGCTGCCCGGCGAGTTCGAGGCCGAGCCCGGCGCGGTCGGTCTCCGCCTCGCCGACGACGTCGAACAGCTCACGGATGTCGTCCGCGCTCAGCGACGTACCGCATTCCGCCTTGTCGGCAAGGAAGTTGATGAGCCGGGCCGGTGCGTTGCCCTCGTCGCGGTCGGCGCAGCCGAAGGACGGGGTGCCGCAGGCGCCGGCCACGGCCGGGGCGTGCGGCACGGTCACCGTCTCGGGCAGGCCGTCGCCGCACCGGGTCAGAGAGCGGCCGTGGTCGACGAGCACGACGTTGCCGCGCGCCAGGCTGACGTCCTCGACGGGTGCACAGTCGCGGCCCTGGAGTGTGGCCAGGCACAGCGGGAAGCGCAGGGCGTCCTCGGCGGCCCAGGTGACGTCGAGGACGGGCTGGTCCTCGATGCGGTCGACGCCGGGGGTGACGGAGGTGACGCGGACGGCCTGGCGGTGGGCGGGGTCGGCGTCGCCCGGGGTGCCGGTGCGCGGACCCTTCACCTCTTCGAGGATCAGTACGTCGCCGGGGCGGAGGTCGAGCCGTCGCTCCTGGCAGAGCTCCGGATCGCGCCACTCGTCGCGCAGGGTGGCGGCGGTCGCGCCCTTGGGCAGGCCGGTCGCCTCGCCGCCCCAGGTCCACAGGCGGATCGCGTTGTGGGCGTCGAGCAGTCGCAGCGGCTCGTCGGCGGCGACCGGTTCGAAGACCTCGACCGCGCCGCGTTCGTCCAGGTCGGCGAGGTCCGCGTCGTCGATGACGGTGCCGGGTCCGGGGGTGTCGTGCGGGTCGAGGGCGCGGATGTCCACGGAGGCGAAGCGGAAGGTTCCCGGCAGCAGGGTGTGTTCGCCGGCCGTCTCGACGGCGACGTAGGCCCGTGCGCCCACGCCGTCGTGCATCGCGTAGTCGATGAGCCGTACGTGGCGGCGTACGGAGATCCGGCGGCGGGCGGTGTCCAGATATGCCTCGGTGGCGACCGCGTCCTGCTGGTAGCTGATCCGGTCGCCGGTGTGTGCGAGCAGCTCGACCAGGGTCGTACCGAGGTCGGCGGGGCTCCGCTCGGCCCAGTCGGGAGTGGTGAGCGCGAGCCGGTCCAGGAGCAGCTTGCGGATCGTCCCGTAGTCGCGGGCCGTGTAGTCGATGACCGGCGCCGTTGGGAAGCTCTCCCCCCGGTGGGGCGCCTCCTTGCAGTCGAACGGTGCCGGGCAGTCGGGGCGGAAGACGAACCCGGCGCCGTGGTAGCGCTGGTCGAAGCCGCGGAAGGGCACCTCGCCGGGCCGCCCGTACGGATCGGCCTCCACGAGCGAGAGCCGGTAGCGGGAGGAGTCGCCCGCCCTGTCGAGGGTGACGTACAGGCGGTCGTCGAGCTCCGGGTCCTCCTCGCGCTCGACGCTCACGTCCTCGGCGCGGATGCCGGTGATGCGGCGGCCGCCGTCGATGCGTACGTTCTCCGGGCACAGGCCGTGCGGGGCCTTGCCGAGGAAGGTGACGGTCAGGGTGAGTCCGTCGTCGCTCACCTCGACGAAGTCGACTCCGTTGAGCTGTGCGGCTCTCACCTTGGCCCGCCTGGTGCCGGTCGTCGTTCCTGTCGTGGTGCTGTTCACGCCTGGGCCCTCCCTTCGAAGACGTCGTCACGGCGGGTCCCGGTGACGCGCACGGCGTATGCGAGGTGGACGCGTACGACGTTCTCGTCGCTCTCCATGTCCAGGGCCTCGACCTCGATCAGGTCGCCGAGCCAGCGCTGCAGAGCGGCCTGTACGGACAGCTCAAGGGTGCTGGTCAGCTCGGGGCTGCTGGGCGAGAACACCAGGTCGCGGAGTCCGCAGCCGAAGTCGGGGCGCATGACGCGCTCGCCGGGGCTGGTGAACAGCAACTGCTCGATCAGGTCCCGTACGTGCTCGTCGTGATCCGCGTGCGCGGTGCGCCCCCGCCCGTCGGCCCGGAACGGGAAGGCGATGTCGCTGCGGACCCTGGTCCGTCGGCTCATGGGACGGTCACCTCTCGCTGCGTGGCCTGGACGAAGGGCGGCCCCTGGGCGACGGACGCCGCCGAGAAGCACTGGGCCGCGGAGGTGTCGAGCAGCACGGGCGCGCCGTCGACGGTGATGCCGGTGTCCTGCGCGGTGAAGCGGACGGCCACACAGGGTGAGGGCACACCGTCGACGGTGTGCGGGCAGCCGGCGACCACATGGGTGTGCGCGCCGGTGAGGACCGGCACTCCGTTGAGGAGCACCGGCCCGTTCGATGGCGTGGCGGTCGTGGCACGGCCGCCGTGCGGGCAGCTGATCACGGCGTCCTCGCCGAGCAGATTCCCGGATGCTCCGGTTGTCCCGGACACTTCGATTCTTCCCCCGTCCTGTCTACTGCTTGGCGTCCACGGTCAGGCCCTTGCTGATGGTCACTCGCCTGCCCTCAAGGACGATCTCCGCGCCCTCACCGGTCGCGATGGTGATTTTTTCCTTGGTGATGTGGATGTACGAGCCGCCGTCGGCCTGCAGTCTGATCCCCCGCTCGGCGCCCGGCGCGTCCGACATCACGATCTTGTGCGCCCCGGGTGTCTGCACCACGACCGGCTTGAACTCGGACGGCCTCTCCACCAACTTCTTGGCGTCGGGCGGCAGTTCCTTCTCGTCGCCGTACCAGCAGCCGGTCCAGATCGGGAAGCTCGGGTCGCCCTGCTCGAACTCCACCCACACGCCCGTGCCCCTCGACGGCACCACGAACTGGCCGGCCTCGGGCCCGGTGAACGGCAGGCAGGGCAGCGCCCAGGTCGACGGCTCGTCACCGAGGACGTCGGGGACCTCGACGGTGACCCTGCCCAGGTGCAGCGGGTCGTTGTTGTCCATGACCCGGCCACGGAACTTGCCGAGGAAGCGATTGCTGGGTGCCGCCATGCTGAACTGCTCCTGGTGTGTGTGGTGTTGCTCGCTCGGGCGGTCAGGGTCGGACGATGTCGCTCTGCGCCTCCAGGCCCTCCCTGGAGAGCGTGAAGTTCTGCTGGAAGGAACCCGGCCGCAGATTGTGCGTGACGGACTTGACGTAGTAGTCGCCGTCGTATGCCCGCCCCGCGCCGCGCACACCCACCAGCTGGCGGGGCTGCAGCAGATACCCGTGCCGGTTCACGTCGAGCGACCCGGATCCGCTGATGACGTCGGCCGATACGGCGGCCTGCGCGAGGAGTTGGGCCTCGGCCTGCGCGCGCAGCTGCTTGGCGGTGCCGGACAGCGTCTTGCGCCTGAGCGCAGGCGTGGGCCGCCTGCCGAGCGGGGGCCGCAGCGGACTGATCGCCGGCTGCGGCAGCAGGGCGGAGAACCTGGTCGCCGGATCCTGCACCCGGGCCTGCGGTTCCTGGCGTGCGGTGCCGTCGTACGCGAACGTCAGCTGGTCGACGGTCGAGTTGGCGTCCATGTTGACGTTGAGGGCGTGCTGGCGGATGCCGAGGCGGACCTCCGGGCCCCAACGGGCGGACGACTGGCCGATGGCAGGGCCCGGCTCCAGGTAGAAGGTGTATCCGTTGGCACGGGCCAGCTCGTTGACGTAACTCAGATCGGTGCCGGTCTGGTAGTGCACCCGCAGGTTCTGCTGGGGCGGCTGGGGGATCTGCTCGCGGTAGACGTCCGGGCGGATCCCGTACTCGGAGTACCGGCGCAGGATGGCGAGGACGCGCTCGGAGGGCGGGAGGTTGGGATAGCGGTCGGTCCGTTCCTCCAGGTCCATGAGGAGGGTGAGGTCTTCCCCGGTGATGGTGAGCGTGGAATGGCCCGGTTGGTTGCTGGCCCCCACCTCCTGGCGCACGATCAGCCCGTCGAGCAGCACCTCGGGTGTGCCTTTGACGCTGACGGTGACGATGAGGCGCGTCTTCGGATCGAAGGCCCCCTCGGGAAGGAGGTGCCGGCTGATCAGCCCGTTCTTCGTGAGGTCGAAGGCAAGCTGGAATCCGCTCCGCTCCCCCGCCGTCGCGGTGATCTGCGCGGACAGCAACGCCTCGGCGACCTCCTGCGGCACGGGTCTGGTGAGCTGAGTCCCCATGTGCAGGGTGATGTGGACGGGGCCCTTCCCCACGGGCTGCTCAGACACGGCGGCTCCCCTGCGGGAAGCCGCCGGCGAGCGGGATGTCGATGGTGCTGCCGGCCTCGTCGGTCAGCTCCCCGGGATCCAGTACGGGGTTGGCATCGGCGATCTGCCACCACTGGCCCGGATCCCCGAAGTAGCGCTGCCCGAGCAGATCGGGGCGTTCGCCGGCGCCGACGGTGTGCTGCTGCGTGTCGCCCTCGTCCGGAAGCGGGGGCAGTAACCGCCGCTTGGTGTACCGGACTTCGGTGCCGTCAGCCTGCCGGTGGATACCGATCTCGGCGTCGTGGTAGCGACTCGATCTCGGGTACGGGTGCGCGCCCGGTATCGCGTCCATGGCGTTCTCGTACGGCTCTATGTCAGCCATGGGGATGGCTCAGCCCTTCCTGATCGGTGTTTCCGCGCTTCCATCCGTTGGGCATCTCCTTCATCCGCCCAGCACCCCGTTGAGCCCGAGCGCGCCCAGGCTTCCGCGGCGTGCGGCGCTCGCGAGCCGCTCCTTCTGTGCGAGGTGCGCCATGTACAGATCGGCGCCCAGATGCCCGGCCGGCAGATCGCTGACGCTGAGCACCTTGAGGCCGATGCTGAGCGAGGCCCGGATGGGGTTCAGGTTCACGTCGAAGGCCGACTCGTTGATGGACAGCTCGGTGAGCCGCACGGGCATGACCCGCTTGCTCCCCCAGGTGAACAGGGTCAGCGGCATCTCGATGGGGCTGATCTCGATGGTGCCGTTCTTGGCCAGCCGGCTCGCCTCGCGGAGCTGCGCGGTGGTGGGCTGCACGAGCATTTCGAGGGTGGCGAGTTGGGGGTGGATCCCGTCGGGCGCGGCGACCTCCAGCTGATCGGTCGCGTCGATCTCGGCGGTGAACTTCCACGTCTCCTGGGCGGGACCTTTGAGCCGCAGCGCCTCGTTCCGGTCCCCGTTTCCGCTGCCTCCACCGCCGGAATCGCCGCCGGCGCCTGCGGTCTGGGGCGAGAGGCTGCGCTCCAGGGTGTCGGGGTTGAACTGGAGGACGATGATGCGCTGGGGGGTGCCGCGGTCGGGGTCGATGAGGACTATGCCGGAGCGGATGGGCTTGGGGATGTCGGTGTAGCGGGTCACAGGTCCACCCCTCCGTCTCGGCCACACCATTTCAGGTGGATTTTGGATGACACGAATTCCCCTCCCAGTCGGCCTTAGCGCCGCGGCTGAATGATCTCAAGAACCCGACGGATTTCCCATGATGAGAGTATTCAAGGCCCTGCCTGCCAATTCCCTGATCTCCCTGTCAGGGTGCTGCGCGTAGTAATCCGCGAGAACGCCTGCAAAAGATGGCCAGCCAGCCAGACTGGCCGCCTCGACCGCAGCACTGAGCACGGCCAGGTCATCGCTCTTCAATGCATCCCGAATGATGCCCTCGGTCGTCTCGTCAGGTTCACCGGATGCAATCGCAAGCTTTACCAGTGCACCTGGATTCTCGAAAATATCGCGACGAGCCGAGGACTGGAGGGTCTCCAGATCCTGCACTGGGAGCCGTTCACGAAGGAATGCCGAAACACTGTCCAGGAGTTCCTGGGTCGGAGCTTCGACGGCCAGATAGTCGACCGGCGTCCTGTCGTCCTTCACCACAGAGACCCGAACCTCGCTGTCCGGCGCCTCGTAGACGTGAACCAGGAGATGCTCGCCGCGATCCTGGAGGTCGACATACGTGAGGTCGACTCCAAGGTCGTCGTCAAGGTCGCCCAACGAGTCATCAATGAGGTCGACGAACTCCTCCTGCGCCGGAGCAGTTCCAAGAACCAGGTATGTGATTGCCATTTATGAAGCGCCCTATCTGCTAGTCGGCTCAGCCATCATAGCTCTTGAGGAGTACCGCAAATTGCGCTTTGAGTGCGGATCTGGCACGGATCAGGTCCTCTGCTGGTTTGCCGTTGAAGTGCGCGGCCAACCAGTCGCGTATGGCGTCTGCCAGAGGGCGTAGGTCATAGTTTGCCGACGTGACCAGGGATAGATTCGGTGCTTGTTCGAGCAAATCGATAATGATGCTGCCGACCCGTTCCGCCCGGAGGTCCTGGATCTGTTGACTCCTCGCCGGCGGGAGATTGCGCCTGTGCGCATCCTCCATGGCCATGGGTGCATGATCCCCGCCGATCACACGATGCGATTCAGACTCCGACTGCTCTCTCGTCAAACCCCTCTGATTCTTCACGTCGAGCATCGACGACGAAATAGCCTGCGGTACGGCCACGTCATTGTTTCGCGCGGGCTCGCCCGAGTGGAACAGGGTGACAACGGAGCGGACCCTGTTCTGGAAGCCGTATACAGCCTTGCCCTTGTTCTTCGTCAACGGCCCGTAGGGAACGTTCGTCGGTCGCAGTCCTTGAATGTCCCGCTCGGAACCCGTGGCAAGCGCTTTGGTTAGCTGTTCTGCAGGAATGCGAAGCTTCTCGGCACGATTGAACAGAGACTCGACCATCACCTTGTACTTGGACGGCCGCATTTGTATGTGGCCGATGTCCCCTGGCTGCCAATGCGGGGGCATCTGGCCCTGTGGGTAGTAATTGCGCACGCCCGGCAGGACAGTGATCCTCTCCGTCGGTGGCGGCTGCTGGCCGAAGACTTGCTGCTTTTCTATCTTGGTAAGTCCTTCAAGAGCGTTCTCATTGCCCGCAGTGAAGTCTGAGCGTCCTTGTGAGATGGCGACCTGGCGAGAGGCGACGTAGTCGTCGTATGCCTCGCGACCGATCGGCGTCAGCAGCCGACTCAACTCTTTGGCATCGACAGTCTTCCCTTGCGGATCATTCAGTGTGATCGACGGATTGATCCGGGCGGTGAAATGTCCACCCTGCTCAAGCAACAAGGCCGAAAGCCTGTACCACAGCCGCCATGAGGCGAGACGGGATCGGAGGACAAGAGGGTTGACCCCATGGCGGAGCAGTCGCGTCAGCCGTGGGCGTAGGCGGGCGACGATCCTGCGCAAACGCTCGTCCTTCGACTCCTTGGAGTCCTCCTCCTTCTTGCGCTTGTCCTTGTCCTCCCTGGACTTCGGCCGCCCAGGCCCACTCTTCCCAGGCTTCGGCCCCGTCCTCCCCGGCCCCTTGCGCCCGCCCGGCTTCGCGCCAGGCTTGTCCTTCGGTTTGCCGGGACCGTCCTTGTCCTTCGGCTTGCCCGGCTTTCCGTCGCCCTTGTCCTGCTTCGGCTTCGAGCCGTCGCCGTCCTTGTCCCTGTCCTTGTCCTTGTCCTTCGTCTTGTCCGGCGTCTTGCCGTCCTGATCCTTCGGCTTGTCCGGGGTCTTGCCGTCCCCGCCCTTCGGCTTCGGCTTCGCGTCCAGGTCCGGCTTGGGCTTCGGTTGGGGATCCGGTTTCGGGGCCGGTGTCGGGCGGGTGTCCGGCTTGCCGTCGTTCTTCCCGTCCTTGCCCTGCTTGTCGCTGCCTGGCTTGCCCTTGCCCGGCTTCACAGCCTCGCCGCCCTTGGTCTCCTCTTCCTTCGTGGGCGTGGGCTTCTTGCCGGGCGGCGTGCCGGTCGGACCGGTCTTGGCGGGAGTGCCCTCCTTGGGCTTGTCACCGGCCTTCCCCTCTTGGCCGGGCTTCTTGCCCTTGTCGTCGCCCCCGCCCTGGCCGTCCTTCCCCTTGCCAGGCCCCTTGCCGCCCTTGCCGAGCTTCGCCGCCACCCCCTTCAGCCGCTTGCCCACTTTGGCGACGTACTTGCCGATGCCGCTCATCAGCGCCTCGTAAGCCAGCTCCAGGAGCGCGACGACCCCCGCCGCCACCGCCTTCGCGAAGAGGATTCCCGCGCCGCCCATGCGGACGACCTTGAGCCAGGAGATGACCGCGCCGATCGCCCGCAGGATCTCGCTCAGCGCGCCGATCGCCGTGCGGATCGCGTCTATGACAGCCATCGCCCAGCCCGCGCCGGGGATCAGCTTCGCGATGACCTTCGTGATGATGATCTCGCCGATGATCACCGGGAGCATGGGGACGACCGCGTCCCACGTCTCCTTGACGATCTTCTCCAGGGTGAAGCCACCCTTGATGAGCCGCTCGATGATCGCCTTCGGGACGCCGATGATCTCCTCGATCTTCGACTGGAACCATGTCTTCACTGCCGAGACGACCTCGCGGAAGAGGTGGTTCTTCGCGCCGTCCACCGCGGAGTTCTTCGCCCCGCTCAGCCAGCCGCCCGGGTCGGACAGGAAGTCGACCGCTATGAGCATGAAGTCGCCCAGGGCGCCGAGGAGTTTGGAGGCATAGTCGAGGACGGTCTTGACCGCGTCGACGACCGCCTTGATGACGTCCATGAGCATCTTCTTCAGGATGTTCAGGATGTCGCTGAGCAGTTTGGCGATCGCGTCGAGGAGGTCACTGACAATCTTCTTGAGCGTCGCCGCGAGGCGGTTCACGAATGCGATCGCCGCCGCGATGAGCGAGGTGATGAGCTTCCGGATGCGGTTGGCCAGTTCGATGACGGCCCGCACCATCGCCTTGGCGAACTCGATCAGGTCGTTGATCAGCGTCTTGATCGTGTCGACGATGAACTTGCGCGCCTCGTTGATCCAGCGCTCCACCGTCTCCTTGAAGTGCTTGATGAAGCCGACGACCGCGTCCCGTGCCTCCTTGATGACACGGACGATCGCCTTCTTGATCTCGATGACCTTGTCTTTGATCCAGTTGAAGGCCTTGCTTACCCAGTTGCCCGATTCCTTGACGCTGTCGTCGCGCTGCTTCTCGGCGTCCTTCTCCGCCTTGGTGTTCTCGTCCTTGATCTTCTTGTCGCCGTCGTCCTTTTCCTTGGTGACGTCCTTGTCTGTCTTCTCTTCCTTGTCCTTGACGTCCTTGCGGACCTTCTCGTGCCGGTCCGTCTTCTTCGTACCGAGCTTCTTGAGTTCGCCGTCCTGCTCGGTACGCCAGTCGGTGCGCTGTGCGGTGACCTCGGTCATCGCCTTCCCGCGCTGGTCCGCCTGGCTCCTGGTGTTGGTCGCGATCTCGGCGTCGACCTTCGCCTTGTGCTTGGCCTGCGACTCGCGGAAGTCCTTGTCCTTGGTCTGCCGACTTTCGGACATGCCCTTCTGGCCCTGGCTGAACGCCTGTTGGAACTGCGGGCCGCGGTCGTGCTCCGCGACTTCTGAAGCGGCCTCGGGAGGTACGGCCCCGGTGGACGCGCCGGCCTCGGGGACTCCGCCCTTGCCGCCGTCGGCGCCAGGCACCTTCCCCTTCATCTGCTCCTTGGGAGCGTTGGGGTAGACCTGGTTCTCGCCCATCGGGCGGCTCGCGTCGTCGCTGCCCGTCGCGACGGTCTCCTGGCCCTTGGTGTCGACGCTGGAGCTCTGCTCGCCGGCCGTCTGTTCGGCGGCGCCCTGCATCTGCACGCCCGGCGCGTTGCCCGCCTGGGCCTTCTTCAGCGCCTCGTCCTTGGTGGGCAGCCCGGCGAACTTGGCGGCCAGTTCCTGCGGGTCCACAACGGGTTTGTCGGCGCCGAAGAAGCTCGCGACCCCGTTCACGATCTTGCCGCCGATGAAGCCCAGGGCCATCTTGAAGGTGTCCCAGCCGCCGGGCTCCTCCGCCTTCTCCGCCTCGATCTGCCCCTCGGGCTCCTTGGCGCCCTTGACCTCTGCCTTCTCGTCCTTGGGGGCCTCGGACTTCTGTGCCGGGTCCTGCGAGTACGTGGCCGGGGCGTCGCTCTTCGGCTTGCCCTCCAGGGTCTGTGGCGCACCCGCCGGGCGCTGCATCTGGGGCGGGGCGGCCGCGAGTGCCTTGTGCTCGTCGCCGACTGTGCGGTCCGCCGCGCCGCCGACTCCCGACATTGCCTGAAGTGCCTTGTGGGGTTTGAGCTTTGAGGCGGTGGACAGGCCCGCTTCGGGGGACACGGTGGTGAGGTTCGGGGCCGGAGCCGAGTCCTTCTTGCCCTTGCCGGGGGCCGCCTTGGCGGCGCTGCCGCCACCTCCTCCCCCGCTCGGCCCCTTCGTGGCCGAGCCCTGATTCCGGCCCGTCGACTTGGGTGCCGGAGCGGTCTCGGGGGCGGGTGCGGCCTCCGGGGCCGGGGCCTCGGGAGCCTTCGCGGTTTCCGGAGCAGCGGGCGCGGGTGCCTTCGGCGCAGGCGCCTCCGGCGCGGGACCGCTCCCGGCACCGGGTCCGTCGGTGGAGGGTGCCTTCGACTCGGGCGCCGGCTCGCTCTTGCCCGAAGCCCCAGACCCGGACCCGGTCGCCGTCCCGCTTCCGGATCCGGATGCCGACGTCGCCCCCGAAGGTGAACCCGACGGCTTGGCCCCGGGCTCCGAAGCCGCCGACTTGCTGCCACCCGCCTGCTGGGAAGCCTTCTCCGGCGCACTGCCCGCCTTGTCCCCGGCGGTCGGCGTTCCCTTCTCCTCCTTGGCCGCGCCTTCCTTGGCCGCACCCCCCGGCTCGGCCTTGCCCGGCGCCTCCTGCACAGTGGTCTGCGCGGCAACCGGACCGGCCTTCGGGTCGTCGCCGCTCTTCGGGTCCTTCGACGCCGCGCCCACGCCCACCGGAGCGGCCTCGGCCCGCTCCACATCGATGCCGCTCAACTGCCCGTCGACGGCCGCCGATTCGTCCGCCTCCGCGGAAGGCTCCGGCTCTCCCGCGACCACGTCCTCGTCTGGCTCCGCCAGATCCGCGTCCGCTGCGTCCTCGGCGTCTTCGGCGTCCCGCTCGGCCTGCACCTTGTCGGCCTTGGTCGGCGGCGGCGCCGGGAACGACGGCAGCGCGCCATCGGCTGCCCCGGGTTCCGACTTTTCCGCGGTCGGCACACCGGACACATCCAGGTCGGCGGCCGGGAGAAAGTCCTCCGGCTGGAGCTTGGTGTCCCAGGCGCTCGGCTCGGCGCCCCCGACCTCGACCTCCGACTCGCTGCCCGCCCCGAACGGATCGTCCTCGGCCTTCTCCTCAGGGCCGTCGACGTCCTGATTGCGTACGCCGTCCAGCCTGCTGACCGCGCCGGACAGCTGGGTGTCCTTGCCGGACGCCGTGGACGAGCCGCCGGGCTTCTCCTGCCCGGCCTTGTCCTGCGGCTTGAGCTGCTTCCCCGCCGCCAGCGCGTCGCCGGCGCCGGGACGGTTCCTCGCCGCGGACTCCTCCTTGCTCGCGGCCGGGGCGCCCTGCTGGTCCTGCCCTTCCTTGCCGTCCGCGCCGCCCGTTTCCTTCTTGTCGCTCCCCTGCCGGCCGCCCTCGGACTTCCCGCCGCCCGAAGCGGCACCGTCTCCCGAGGACGACTCCTGCCGAGGCGCGGCAGCCGGAGCCGTCTGCTGCTCCCCGGCCCCGGCCCCCGCGCCCGAACCTCCCCTGTCCTGCTGCGAGTCGGTGCCCGGCTTCGGCCGGGGCTTCGGACTCCTGCCGGGCGGGGCCACGGCGACCCCGGTCGCCGGCTGCCCGTCCTCCGTGCGCTCCCAGCCGTTCTCCGGTGTGCTCCCGGGCGCGCCCTCCGCCTGGGCCTGCTCCTTCTCCGGCCCCCGCGCCGCCTCGGGCAACGACTCCCGCTCCTGCTCCTCCTCGGCCGTCCGCCACGCCGTCTCCCGCTCCAGGAAGAGGTCCGCCGCCGCGTCGCTCTCCACGCCCGGCGCATCGAGGGAGTTCTGCTCCAGCTCGTCGACGTACTCGATGTCGTCGACCAGATCGAGCACCCGCTCGTGCTCCGAGCTGAGCAGGCGGTTCTCCAGACTGACGAGCACCCCGTCCAGTAACTCTTCGGGCAGCCGGGCGAGTTGCATGCGGGTACGCTTCGACAGGTCTTCCGGGTCGCCGCGCAGCGAGCGCACCACCGAGTTGGTCAGGCGGTCCACCAGGGTCGCCGGGTCGATCTGCTCGATGCGGTTCCGGTCGGCGTCGACGGTGGCGTACCGCATCCAGCCGGGGGTGGCCTGCCCCGCCTCGATCTCCGGGGTCCCTGCCGGGGCCTGTTCCTCGGAGCGTACGAGCTGCTGCGCCCCCGCCTCCGCCTCCCGCTCCGCGGCCTGCTGCGGCAGGCTCACCGCGCCGAGATCGCGCCCGGCCCGCAGCGCGCCGAGCCCCTCCGGGTTCTGCACCGTGTGCAACAGCTCGTGGGCGAGCAGGCGTTGGCCGTCGATGGTGCCCGGTCGGTAGGCGCCCTCGCGGAAGAAGATGTCCTGGCCGACCGCGACCGCGTCCGCGCCGAGCAGGTCGGTGAGGACGCCCGCATCCCGGTCGGTGTGCAGGCGTACACGGCTGAAGTCGTGTCCGAGCTGTTCCTCCAGTTCCCGGCGTACGCCGACGTCGAGGGGTTGTCCGGCGCCGCTGACGATGTCCTTCGGCTCGGGCGCGCGGTGCTTGGCTGCGCGTTCCTTCCGCTTCCTGCGGCGCTGTTCGGCGGACTGCTCCGCGCGCGAGTCCTGGGTCGGCGCAGCGCTCATCGGGTCACCTCCCCGCGTCCGGAGAGGCCGGCGTGCACCGCGCGGGCGAGCTCCTGGCCGAGGCGGCGGGCGGACAGGCCTGCCGGGAGTGGCGGCAGGCCGGACAGGGCCTCCAACACGAGAGCGCCGTCCGCGGCCAGGGGCACGCCGTGTTCACGTACGAGACGGGACAGTTCACGCTCGAAGGACGCCGAGACCCGGTCGGGGTCAACGCGGAAGCCGTCGAGGACGAGTTCGCCGACATCGATGCGAATCTCGCGAGGGTCACGAGGCACCCGGAGGTCGTCGCGCTTCACACCCATCCGCGGACCTCCGTCGGTGTCAAGGAGCGTTCCAGCTTGAGGTATTCGGTACGGGCCGCCGCGAGCATGTGCCGCATCTGGAGGCGGTCGCCCTCCTCGGCGGCGAGGAAGGCCCCGGAGAGCGCGATGTTGCGGATCGAGCCGCCGGCGACGGTGAGCTGGGCGAGCAGGTCCGGCTCGATGCCCTTGACCGGGGTCCGGGGCGGCAGGACGCGGCGCCAGATCTCGGCACGTTCCTGCTCTGCGGGGAAGGGGAAGTCGACGACGAAGCGGATGCGGCGCATGAAGGCCGTGTCAAGGGCCTTCTTCATGTTGGTGGTGAGGATGGCGAGGCCCCGGTAGGCCTCCATGCGCATGAGGAGATAGCTGACTTCGAGGTTGGCGTACCGGTCATGGCTGTCCTTGACCTCGCTGCGCTTGCCGAACAGGGCGTCGGCCTCGTCGAACAGGAGCAGCGCGCCGCCGCGTTCGGCGGCGTCGAAGACCTTGCGGAGGTTCTTCTCGGTCTCACCGATGTACTTGCTGACCACCTGGGAGAGATCGATGACGAAGAGGTCGAGGCCGAGCTCCTTGGCCATCACCTCGGCGGCCAGGGTCTTGCCGGTACCGGAGCCGCCCGCGAATAGGGCGGTGACACCGAGGCCCCGGCGCAGTGTTCCCGCGAATCCCCATTCCTGGTGGACCTTCGCCCGCTGCCGCACATGCGCGACGATCTCGCGCAGTACACTGGTCTGCCGCTCGTGCAGCACCAGGTCGTCCCAGCCCGCCTCGGGCTCGATGCGCCGCCCCAGCTCGTCCATGCCGACGCGGGCCTCGCCCAGGCCGGCCCGCCAGGCGAGCTGTGCCCCGTCGAGTCCGTCCTCGCCGGGCAGATCGCGTCGGACGGCCGCAGCCGCGGAGCGTACGACATGCGGGGGCAGCTGGAACTGCGCCACCAGGGACCGCAGCTGCCTCTCCTCGATGTCGACGACGCCATCGAACTCCCGGGCCCACAAGCCAAGTTGTTCCTCGCCGTCCAGGTGCGGGACGCTCACCCGCTCGCCGCGCGCCCGTTCCGACGCCCGCGGGTCCTCGCTGGAGACGACGACGGGCACGGCGGCCCCGGCCAGGAACGCCTCGGTCGCCGCCCGCTGGTCCCGGTCCAGTTCGCCCACCTCGACGAGCAGCGCGGCCGGCAGCAGGATCGCCTCGCGCTGCCAGAGCCGGGCGAGGGCGTCGCGGGCGGCGGGGTCGGTCGGGATGTCCTCGGCGTTCATCGCGTAGATCCCGAGCCCGGCGCGGGCGGCCGCGGCGGCGGCGATGTCGGCGCGGCTGCGCAGATCGCCGCCGACCAGCTCGACGAGGAGCGGGGCGTCCGGGCGCCTGCCCGTCGTCCAGCCCGCGGTGACGCGGTTCGCGGCCAGGTCGTACGAGGGCGGCAGGCCGTCGGCGACCGGGGTTCGGCGTAACTGGCCGTGCAATCGGGCGTCCAGGTAGGGCGAGCCGAGCAGGAAATGCAGGATGCGCTCGTCGAGCCGCAACCGGGACATGGTCAGCCGCGACTCGTCGTCGAGCTCCACCAGGCGCCAGCGACGCAGCGGGGCGACCGGGGTGAGCGCGCTCCAGTGCGGCTCGGACAGCGCGGCCAGGGCGAGGGAGAAGGTGGGGTGGGCCCGCTCCGGGTCACCGCTGGCGGCGGCGCACCGGGCGGCCGTGGTGGGGTCCAATTCGTAGGCGGCGGTGAGCAGGACGAGGTCGCGCTCGAAGGGCGTGAGGCCGAAGCAGGAGGTCAGGGCCGTGAGCGGGGCGGCGGTCGCGGGGGCTGTCTCCGGTACGTGGGCGGGTTGGGCGTCCGCCGCAGGTGCGGTGTGGTCGGACGACGGGGGCGCCGGGGGTGCGGTGGGCTTCCCTCGCGGGGAAGCCGAAGGTGTGGGAGAGGCGGAAGTGGCGTCTGCTGCGACACTGGCGCCGCCCGCCCGCGCCGCATGCGCGTCCACGAGGGCGAGGACCCGCCGGATCTCCGCCGTCAACGACAGGGCGCCACCCCGCCCGCCGGCTGTGCCCGCCCCATTCGCCGCCATGTCGTCACCTGCCCCCGTCGTCCGCACGCCGCCTCAGCTCTCCGCGCCCTCGGCGCCCGCGCCCTTGGGCTGTGGGGCGGCGGCGCCTGTCCCCCTGGCGGCGCCCCGTGACGTGGCCTTGCGCGTCCGGGCCGGGGTCCTGGCGGCGGCTGCCTTGACCGGCGCTTTCGCGGAGGACTTGGCCACCGCCCTGGCCGGAGCCTTCGCGGGCGCACCGCTCTGCGTGGGCGCAGCAGCCTCGGCCGAGGCGGGGCCCGCCCCGACAGCGCGGCCCGAACCCGTAGCGGAACCGGAGCCCGAACCCGTAACGGAACCCGAGCCCGCGCCGGACCCCGTGGCCGGTTCGGTACCGCCCCCGTCCCCGCCCACCGGTACCGGCCGCTGCGGCGCCCCCGGCGCCCCGAACGGCAGCACCCGCACCGTGTGCCGGTCCACCGGCTCGGCCGGAACAGGCTGTTCGCGGCCCTCGATGAAGACGAGCGCCGCCTGGTACACCACGGAGAGCGAGTACGGGGTCTGGTGCAGCATCCCCCACAGCTTCGACGTCTCGTCGATGTCCATCACGGTCGGTGTGAACCGCACCCTCTGGACGGCATCGGCCAGGTCACTGCCCGCCAAGTAGGGCTTCTCAGCGGCCAGTTCGATCATGTCCTTGGGCAGGACGGGTATCTCGTGCAGCGTACGCACCACGGAGCCGATGAGCCGCTGTCCGACGAGCGTGGTCTCGTCGCCGTACGCGCTGATCACGAAGTGGAGGTCGAGGGCCGCGGCCGGGCGTTTGACGAGTCTGCCGTCGGACGCCCTGCTCGGCAGGTCGTTGTTGCGCTGCGAGGTGTCGGGCGTGACCTGGTAGAGGAACACGGTGATGGTGGGGTCCGTCGGCGGATCGGCCGGCGGCTTGCGCGGTTCGACGTTGACGGCGATGTCGATCTCGGGCTGCAGGTTGTCCTCGATCAGCAGGGCGAGGGCCTGGGTGACGTGGGCGAGTGCGAGTGCGTTGCTCATGGCGTCAGTTCCTCAGTCCCTCGGTGCCCCGATGGCTCGGTGTCTCGTCGATGCGTCCGCTGTCGAAACGTCCCCTGCGTGCGTCTCTCACTCGCGCCCCCGTGCCAGGTAGTCCTGGAGGCTCACCGTCGCGCCCTGTCTGACGGGGGCGGACGTCCCCGCACGCCGCGTGTCGGGCGACGGCGCACCGGCCGCGGTGACCTCCAGCCGCCCGATCTGCACATGCACCACCTGCTCGCCGCCGCGCGCCCCGCGCCGGCCCGGCGACTGCCGCACCGCGTCCCGTGCCGCCGCCGTGTCCATGGCGCTGGGCCGGAGGGGGGCGGGTACGGCGGCGGCCGCGATGTCCGCACCTGGGGGGACGGGCGCCGAGACCGCACTCCGGGGCGGCGTCCCCGGGGTGCGCTCGCGTGCCGCGGCGCGGCGCGAGGTCTCGGGGAGAGCGCGTGGCACCGGTGCGGCAGCGGGCCGCAGCAGTGGAACCTCCGGCGGGGCCGGGGTCGGTGTGCGCGGGGTGAGCCGTGCCGGTGCGGGTGGTGTCTCGCTGCGTACGACGGTGCGGTCGCGCTCCGAGTGGTAGCGGACCTCACGCGTCTCCCGGCTCGACTCCCCTTGCTGGACGATCTGTTGAGAATGCGTGGGCCACAGGGGATCGGTGCCGTCCGGCTCCGGGAGCCCGGTCGCGCGCACGGCCTCGACCCGCTCGAAGGGTCCGGCGAGCCTCGGCCGCACCCGTGTCACACCGGCACGCGGCACTGCTCCCCCGGAGTGCCGGGCGAGCAGCCGGTCGAAGTGGTCCGGGGCGCCCGAGTCCGGGGACTCGGCGCCCGGTGCGCCCTTGGGCTCAGACATCCGCACACAGCTCCAGGTAGTAGCGGCGGCGCATCGGGCTGAGCGCCAGGATCTCCGGCTCGCTCCAGCCGTAGGCGGTCGCGAGCAGATGGACGTCGAGCAGGACGTCGCGCGCCCAGGCGTCCAGCTCAGTCCACAGGTAGGAGGCGATGTCCAGTTCGGCTCGGGTGGCCGCGGAGCACTCGGGACAGTTGATGTTGAGCGTCACATCGGCGGCCGGGTCGACGGCCTCGGCGGCCTCGGCGATCTTGCGCTGTACGGATACGGGCAGGGCATCGACGGAGACGGTCTCCCCGTCGTGGACCGCCGAGACGACACAGCGGGCGAGCAGCGCCCGTCGCGCCCCGTCGGCCGAGAGTGCCGCGTCCGGGTGCCGGGCCGCCGCCGTCAGATCGGCGACGGTCGGCACCCGGAACGCGACGTCCCAGCCATCCTCGTCGAGGTGCGCCACACGCTGGTCCGGCGGTCGCAGGGAGCGTGCGAATTCCCCCGCGTCCAGATCGAATTCCATGTCGGCACCGCAGGCCGAGCAGTCGACTCTGACCTGCATGCGCTCGCCGAACAGCGCCCGGCGCAGAGCGAAGAGATCAGCCTCGCGGGCACCGACGGGAAGCGACAGCAGGGCCTCGCTGTCACCGCCGAGCTCGGGACGGGCGGCGCGGTGCAGGAGCAACGCACGGCCGTGACCGTCGCGCCCGATTCCCGCCTCCCAGGTCGCCAGGAGGTCGTCGGCCTGAATGACCGTCACACCCGCCCCCGTTCCGTGCCCTCGCCGCCGCCCATGCGGTGGCGTCCGTTCGTCCAGTGCCGTGTGCCGCAGCCGGTGCCGCGGCCGTTGATGCAGATCTCCCGACTCGGCCCTTGTCAGGCCGGGTTGAGGAAGGAGGGCTCCTCCGGCTCGGGCACCTCGTAGTCGCGCTCCCAGCCCTCGCATTCGAGCTTGAGACTCTGAATCGCCACCGCGTTGGCGTTGGCGTCCAGCTCGCCGAGGACCTGGTACTCGCTGGGCCAGGCCCGGTAGAGCTTGTGCGAGACGGCGACCTGCCCGGCCTCGTTGAGGACCTGGATCACGATGTCCTTGCGGAAGTCGGCCAGGGACACCTCGGAGCCGAGACCGGCGCCGACCTGCCACACCTTGTTGGCCCAGCGGTCGAACTCGGGGTCGTGGGTGACCCCTCGCTCCAGCGTGATGCCCTCGAACTCGGAGCGGCCCGGCGACTTGCGCGGGGAGCTCGGGTCGCCGCCGTTCCGGTGCTTGACGACCTCGGTGGTCCGCTTCAACGGACTGATCTTGCTGATGCCCGCGACCGTACGACCGTCCCACAGGACAAGGAACTTGAAGTTCTTGTAGGGGTCGAAGCGATGGGCGTTGACGTTGAACTCAGCCATCGGATTCCTTCACGCTCTCCTTCTCGCTCTCTGGTCCGTCTCGGGTTCGGGGACCTCAGAGCTCGAACTGGCCGGACGTCTGCTGGATCTTGACGATCACGAACTCGGCGGGCTTGACCGGCGCGATGCCGACCAGGACGTTGACGACGCCGTTCGCGATGTCCTCGTCCGTCGTCGTGTCGTGGTCGCACTTGACGAAGTACGCCTCGCGCGGAGTGCCGCCCTTGAAGGCACCCTGGCGGAAGAGGTTGTGCAGGTACGAGGAGGCGCTGAGGCGGATCTGCTGCCACAGGTTCTCGTCGTTGGGCTCGAAGACGACCCACTGCAGACCTCGTTGCAGGCTCTCCTCGACATGCAGGGCGAGCCGGCGGACGGGCACGTACTTCCACTCGCTGTCCAGGGCGTCGGAACCCTCCAGCGTGCGCGCGCCCCAGACGGTCGGGCCGACCAGCGGGAAGGTCCGCAGGCAGTTCACGCCCAGCGGGTTGAGCAGGCCGCTCTCCCGGTCGGTGAGCTTGACCGCGAGGGAGTGCACGCCGGCGAGCCGCGCCTCGGTGCCCGCGGGCGCCTTCCACACACCGCGCTCGGCGTCCGTACGCGCGAAGACGCCCGCGACCGCTCCGGACGGCGGGAAGGAACGCAGCCGTCCGGTGAGCGGGTCGGTGAGCTGGAGCTGCGGGAAGTACAGGCCCGCGTGGCTGCCGCGCACCTGGTCGAAGGCGGCGAGCCCGGCGCGAGCCGCGTCCACGCTGCCCCAGGAGTTCGGGGCGTCGACCAGGAGGAAGACGCGCCGCTCCTCGCACAGCCGCTGTGCCGCCGAGACCACCGTGATCGCGTCGTCGGTGTTCTCGTACGCCGCCAGCTCGGGAAGCACCAGCAGATTGACGTCGTCCTCGTCGCGCAGCGCCTGGATGCCGCTCTTGTCGGCCTCGGAGCCGATGAGGTCGCGCGCTCCGGGCGGGTCGCCGTCCTCGCCGCCCTTGAGCGGGAACACCGGCGGGTTGACCGAGCCTTCCAGGCCCAGGTCGTTTGCGCATTCGCCGACGAAGCGGACGACGTCCTCGGGGTCGGTGGAGCCCGCCACGACCTGGATGCGCCGGCCGAACGCGGTGACCTGGACGCCCGCGAAGGCGTGCTTGCCGGGGGCGTCGGGCAGGGCCCGCAGTTTGCGTTCGAGGAGCAGCGCCAACTCGGCGACATTGCACGGGGCTTCGCCGTCGGTCCCGGGGGCGTAGAGGGTGAACTCGCGCTCGACCTCTCCGATCTTGACCGTCAGGTCGACGGCCAGGTCGGGCAGTTCCTGCCCGAACCTCTTGGAGACGGTGCCCGAGGGGTCGGGGCGGCCCTCACCGACGACGTCGACGCGGATGAGCCGGGAGCCCGAGTTGATGACGGCTGGCGCGTAGCGTCCGTGCGAGGCGTCCATGGACAGGCCGGTGAAGGCCTCGCGGGCGCCACCTCGGGCGTCGTACACGCGCAGGTTGAACTCGTCGTCCGGGCGCGTGGTGTCGTAGTCGACGGCGACCCGGAGTCCGTTGCCCCAGTGCCCGGGCTCCTTGGCGTGCACCTCCAGGACCGGGCACTCACTGTGACCCTCGGTGGACTCAAGGGTGGCGCAGGCGGCCTTTCCGCTGCCCGCCTTGGTGACGCGGACGATCACGGCGACCGTGCCGCCGTTGCCGAAGAACTGGTGCACCGCGTAGCCGACGGCGCTCTGCGAGCTGAGACCTCCGAAGCGGCGCTCGAACTCGGCGAAGCTGGTGACCCGCACCGGCTGGTTCAGCGGCCCGCGCCGGGTGTGACCCACGAACGCGGTCACCGAGGTCGTGACGGTCGAGATGGTGCGGACACTGCTGGGAAGCTCTTCGACGTATACGCCGGGATATGTCGGCTTTGCTGCGCTCACTGCATTCGTCGGCATTCCCCCTCCTATCCCTGCTCAGGCACCAGATGAAGGCACCAAGAGATGGCAGGGGGAATGCTCCGTCGAGGCACGCGAGCAAGGACCGCACGCTGGTCACGGCGAGTCACGTGCACCTCATCAAGTTCCCCCGTCAACGCCCGGGCGGTTGGCCGGCCGGACCAAGCTGTGCGCTCGTGACTCCTGATGCGTTTGTGTGCTCAACGAAGTATTGAATGCGGGCGAGTTGAGGAGCAAGGCGTGTTCCGGTCACGCCACGAGGAGGTTCTGTGAAGAGCGAAGGGGCACCTGGCGGCAGGGCGCAGGCCCGACGCGTCTCACCAAATGGACACCGCTCAGCCACACAGGGTCACGCCGTCGACTCGCCCCAGCCACACAGCCTGACCAAATACGTGGGGCCCCAGGACCGCCGGCATCCGCTTGTCGCCGTCGACGGCGCCGGCGCGCGGCCGGACCCCGCGGCGGTGACGGCCGCCGCGGGAATGACGACGGCGGCCACCACCGCCAAGCGGCGCGAGGAGCTGCGGGTACGGCACGACGGGTGCGAATACCCCCTCCCGGAATGGGCGACGGCTCCGCAGGGACTCAGCGCGCGGGGGTCTCCCGCACCGGGTGCTTGCTGAGGATCGAGACCCGGTTGAAGGCATTGATCGTGATCGCCACCCACATCACGGCGGAGATCTCGTCGTCACCCAGGACCTCGCGCGCCTCCGCGTACGCCCGCTCCTGGGCGAGGGCATCGGCGGGGTGAGTGGTGGCCTCCGCGAGGGCGAGGGCGGCGCGTTCGCGGGCGGTGAAGAGTTCGGTGTCACGCCAGGCCGCGAGCACGCCGAGGCGCCGGGTGGTCTCCCCGGCGCGCAGCGCGGCCCGGGTGTGGACGTCGAGGCAGAAGGCGCAGCCGTTGAGCTGGGACACGCGAAGGTTGATCAGCTCGACCACGATCCGGTCGAGGCCGGCCTCGGCAGCCGTCGCGCGGGCGGCGTCCGCGGTCTTCACCAGCGCCTGGTACGCGGCGGGGCTCTGCTTGTCCAGGTAGATCCGGCCTGCGGTCCGGGGAACCGCCGCGGCCTGTGCCGTCTCCGTCACCCTGTGCTCCTTCGCCTGTTGTCGCGGGTTGTCATCGCGACTATGATCACCCATAATTGTTGAAAGCGAAACTACTTTGGAGCGAGAGAGGCCGCGAGATGGATCACACGGAGGTCGAGATCCTCACCGCCCGGGACGTCCCGCTGGGCGGACCGCGAGCGATGACCGTACGGCGCACCCTGCCCCAGCGGGCCCGTACGCTCATCGGCGCCTGGTGCTTCGCCGACCACTACGGCCCCGACCGGGTCGCCGACTCCGGCGGCATGGACGTCGCACCCCATCCGCACACCGGACTGCAGACAGTCAGCTGGCTCTTCAGCGGGGAGATCGAGCACCGCGACAGCCTGGGCACCCACGCCTTCGTACGGCCCGGCGAGATCAACCTCATGACCGGCGGACACGGCATCAGCCACACGGAGGTCTCCACCCCCGGCACCACCGTGCTCCACGGCGTCCAGCTCTGGGTCGCCCTCCCCGACGAACACCGGCACGCCCCCCGCGCCTTCCAGCACCACGCACCGGAGCCGCACCACGTCGACGGGGCGGAACTGCGGGTCTTCCTGGGCACCCTCGCCGGCGAGACCTCCCCCGTCCGCACCTACAGCCCGCTCCTCGGCGCCGAGATCCTGATCGACGCCGGTGCCACCGTCACCCTCGACGTCGACCCGGGCTTCGAACACGGCCTGCTCGTCGACGAGGGCGACGTCCACTTCGACGGCGCCCTCCTGCGCCCCGCCGAACTCGGCTACGCCGCCCCCGGCCGCACCACCCTCACCCTCGCCAACGCGTCCGGTCACCCGGCCCGGACGGTGCTCCTGGGCGGCCCGCCCTTCGAGGAGGAGATCGTGATGTGGTGGAACTTCATCGGCCGCAGCCACCAGGACATCGTCGAAGCGCGGGAGGAGTGGGAACGGGCCTCCGACCGCTTCGGCACCGTCGACGGCTACCCGGGCCACCGGCTGCCCGCCCCCGCCCTGCCGAACGCCGTCATCACACCCCGCAAGAACCCCTCCCACCGCTGACCCCCGAACCGAAGGGCCCATCATGAGCGACCGGACCACCACCGACCCCGTCGTCCGCCAAGTCGACGCCCGCCACCGCTACGAGATCCTCGTCGACGACAACCGCGCCGGCCTGACCGCCTACCGCGACCGCGACGACCGCCGGGTCTTCTTCCACACCGAGATCGACGACGCGTACGCCGGCCAGGGGCTCGCCGCGATCCTCGTGGAGCAGGCCCTGACCGACGTCCGCGCCTCCGGGATGCGGATCGTGCCCGTGTGCCCCTACGTGGCCAAGTTCCTCAAGAAGCACCAGGAGTTCGCGGACATCACCGACCCCGTGACCCCCGAGACCCTCACCTGGCTCGACGGTCAGCTGGGACGCTGACACCGGGGGACCGAGCTCCTCGCGGACCACGCACCAATCAAGATCTGTTGTGAGCTTGTCCCCCAGCCTTCGCCCGGCTACGGCGGTGACGGTTGGTTCCAGACGATGTCTCCAGTATCAACTTGCCGCAGGAACGCCAGGTGTACGAGGCCGCCGCAGGTGACGGGGCCGACGAGGGTTGGAGCAGATCGCAGGCTTACAGTCACGGCATGAACAAAACAATTGTGTGGCTTCTGGCCTGCGCCGGAGCCGGCGTGATCCTGTGGTTGCTGACCAGCGCGCCGGACATCAGCTCGGCCTACCCCCGCTCCGAGTGCCACTCCGTCCTCGGCAACGACTCAAGCCCCGCGCATGGGTCGATGGAGGACGGAGTGGAGGCGAGCTGCGCCACGTACCAGTCGCGCCGCCTGGGCTGGGCGGTCCTGGTGTCGGTGCCGACGGTGGTGCTCGCGTCAGCGGGCATGCGCAGCCGAAGCGCCTGACGGAACTTCTCCCGTATCTGTTCCTCGGCTCCGTCCCCCACCACGGGCTGCGTGACTGCGACCGCCGCGCTCCCAAACACGTGAAAGGCCGCCCTCCCACGAATGAGAGAACGGCCTCCGACCTGCGTTTCCGCGTGGTCGGGACGACAGGATTTGAACCTGCGACCCCTTGACCCCCAGTCAAGTGCGCTACCAAGCTGCGCCACGTCCCGATGCCCGTCTGACCTGGGGTTTCCTCCTGGCCGAACGCGCATGAGAACAATACCGCACTCGGGAGGGTGGTCACGAACGCCTTTACCGCTTGACCTCAACCAAGCTTGATGTTCAACGCTGGTCCCATGACGAACACCACTGCCGCACCGGCGCGCGACCACCGCTCCATGAACCGCCTGATGCACCTGATCAGCCTGATGACCGGGGACGAGAAGCACGGCCCTGCGGCAACCTCCACCCTGGACGCCATCTGGGTGCTGTACGACCGGGTACTGCGCGTGACGCCCGGCACCGTCGACTCGCCCGGCCGCGACCGGTTCCTGCTGTCGAAGGGGCACGGGCCGATGGCGTACTACGCGGTCCTGGCCGCGCGTGGATTCTTCGGGGAGGAGCTGCTGGCGGGGTTCGGGTCGTACGACTCACCGCTGGGGCACCACCCGGACCGGATGCTGGTGCCGGGGGCCGAGATCGGAAGCGGGTCGCTGGGGCACGGGCTGCCGCTTGCCGTGGGCAGTGTGCTCGGGCTGCGGGCGCAGGGGCTCACCGATCCGCGGGTGTGGGTGCTGGTCGGCGACGCCGAGCTGGACGAGGGCAGCAACCATGAGGCGCTCGCCTACGCGGGCCCGGCCGGGCTGGAGCAGCTGCACACCGTGGTGATCGACAACGCTTCGGCTTCGTACGCCCGGCCCGGCGGGATCGCGGCCCGGTTCGAGGCGGCGGGCTGGTCGGTCGACTCCGTCGACGGGCGGGACCACGAGGCGCTGTACGCGGCGTTCACCGCGCCGCACCCCGGACGGCCGAGGGCCGTGGTCGTGCACGTCGACCCGAAGAACTGAACGCACCGTTCGAAGACCGAAGAGAGGGACATTCCAGATGGACACGATGCGTGACCGCTTCATCACCGCCACGACACAGCTGCTGGACGAGGACCCGCGCCTCGCCCTGGTCCTGGCCGAGATCAGCCGGGACGGCTTCGGCCCGGCCGCGCGGGCCCATCCGGACCGGGTGGTCAATGTGGGAATCAGGGAGCAGTTGCTGGTCGGAGCGGGTGCCGGAATGGCGCTCACCGGAATGCGGCCGATCGTGCACACCTTCGCCAGCTTTCTGGTGGAGCGGCCGTTCGAGCAGGTGAAACTCGACTTCGGCCATCAGGGGGTGGGCGGGGTGCTGGTGAGCGCCGGAGCCTCGTACGACTGGCCGGCCGGCGGCTTCACCCACATGTCGCCGGGCGATGTCGCGCTCCTGGACACCCTCGACGGCTGGACGGTCCATGTGCCGGGCCACCCGGACGAGGCCGAGGAGCTGCTACGGCGGGCCGCGGCCGGGGACGACCGGGTGTACGTGCGACTGTCCCTGCAGTCCAACGAGCGGGCGCGGCCGGTCGGCCCGGGGGACGGGTTCACCGTGGTGCGGGAGGGGGCGGGCGGGGTGGTGATCGCGGTCGGGCCGATGCTCGACAACGTGCTCGCCGCGACCGACGGGCTCGATGTGACCGTGCTGTACGCGACGACGGTGCGCCCGTTCGACGGAGCCGGACTGCGGCGGGCGGTCGGTGGTCACGGGGCCGCGGACGTGGTGATCGTCGAGCCGTATCTGGCGGGCACCTCGACGGCCGCCACCAATGACGCGCTCGCGGATCTCCCGCACCGGGTGCTCGGGCTCGGCGTCGGGCGGGCCGAGCTGCGCAAGTACGGGGAGATGGAAGAGCATCTCGCCGCGCACGGGCTGGACGCGCGGGGGCTGCGGGAACGAATCGGCAGCTTCCTCGGTCGCTGAGGGGGCGGAGAAGGCGGAGGGGCTGAGAACACGGAGGGGTGAAGCGGAGGGGCGGAGGGACGGGGCCCGCCCTCCCCCGGCCCGTACCGCAGGCACCGTGCGGCCATCACATGCCGTCCCGGCCCATTGACCCCATGGTGACCTCAACCTAATCTGAACGATGCACTTCAGAAAGCGCTTTCTAAATCCCGCAGTCGGCATCTACCGCACAGGGAGCGCCCATGAGTCATCGTCCGTCGTACAGCCGCCCCTTACGGGGTCACCGGTTCCCGTCGCCGCTCGTCGCCCTCACCGCTCTCCTGGCGTTGGTCGTCGGCCTGCTCGTGGCCACGCCGCCCCGGGCCCATGCGGCGCCCTTCCGGGTCCTGATCTACTCCGAGGTCACCAACTTCCGGCACGACTCGATTCCGGCCGGAATCGATGCGATCAAGAAACTCGGCGCCGAGAACGGTTTCGAAGTCGAGGCGACCGACGACTCCGCCGTCTTCAATGACACCGATCTGTCCCGCTTCCAGGCCGTCGTGTTCAACAACACCAACTCCACGCCGGAGAAAGGTGATTTGCTGAACGCCGCCGAGCGGACGGCCCTGCAGAAGTACATCCGTGCGGGAGGCGGCTGGGTCGGGCTGCACGCCGCGTCCGCCAGCGAGCGCGACTGGGGCTGGTACGAGGGTCTTGTCGGTGCCATCTTCGACCAGCACCCCGCCGTACAGACCGGCCGGGTCAAGGTTCTCGACCACGCCCACCCGTCCACCAAGGGCCTTCCGGACCTCTGGGAGCGTACGGAGGAGTGGTACAACTGGCGCACCAATCCGACCTCCAAGGTCCACACCCTCGCGCAGATCAAGGTCCGCGACGGCGTCACGGGACTCGACGAGGGGGTGGACCATCCGTGGTCCTGGTGCCAGAACTACGACGGCGGCCGCTCCTGGTTCACCGCCGGCGGACACGCGTCCTCGGCGTTCCAGGAGGAGGGCTTCGTCCAGCACCTGCTCGGCGGCATCGAGTGGGCCGCGGGCGCGAAACCAGGTGACTGCACGGCGACGCGGACCGGTTCGTTCCAGCGGACCGCGCTGGCGACCAGCGACCTCGCCGATCCGTTCGAGCTCGCCGTCGCCCCCGACCGGCGGGTCTTCTTCGCCCAGCGCACCGGAAAGCTGAAGGTCATCGACCAGACGACGATGAAGGTGTCGACCGCGCTGGACCTGGCCTACACACCGGAGATGACCAGTCAGTCCGACGGACTGCTCGGTCTCGCCCTCGACCCGGGCTTCGCCACCAACAACTGGCTCTATCTGCTGCATTCCGACAAGACCGAGAAACGGCTGAACCTCTCCCGGTTCACCGTCACCGGCAGTTCGGTCGATCCCGCTTCGGAGAAGCGGCTGTTGACCATTCCGACCTGGCGGGGCGAGGGACGGGCCAATTCCCACATGGCCGGCTCACTCGCCTTCGACAAGGCCGGCAACCTGTATGCGGCGACCGGTGACAACACCGATCCGTTCGCCTCGGACGGCTTCAGCCCGATCGACGAGAGCCCCGGCCGCCGCGCCTGGGACGCGCAGGGCACCGCCGGCAACACGAACGATCTGCGCGGAAAGATTCTGCGCATCACGCCGAAGGACGACGGCACGTACACCGTTCCCGAGGGGAATCTCTTCGCACCCGGGACGGAGAAGACACGCTCGGAGGTGTACGCGATGGGGATGCGCAATCCCTTCCGGATCACCACCGATCCGCTGAGCGGTGCGCTGCTGGTCGCCGACTACGGTCCGGACGCCAAAGCGGCGGTCGCCGACCGCGGTCCCGAGGGCACGGTCGAGTACACCCGCATCACGAAGGCGGGAAACTTCGGCTGGCCGTACTGCGTCGGCGACAACACCCCCTTCAACGACTACGACTTCGCGGCGAAGAAGTCCGGCCCGAAGTTCGACTGCGCGGCGCTCGTCAATGACTCGCCCAACAACACCGGGCTGCGGGAGCTGCCGCAGGCCCGGCCCGCCACCGTCTGGTACGCGTACTCGGCCTCTGCCGAGTTCCCGGAACTCGGCACCGGAGGCGGCGGTCCGATGAGCGGTCCCGTCTACGACTACGACCCGGACAACACCTATCGCACCAAGTTCCCCGAGTACTTCGAAGGGAAGTGGATCAATTACGAGCTGACCCGGAAGTGGTTCAAGACGTTCTCCTTCCAGCAGAAGGACCAGACCTTCGACGATCCGCGGTTCGCTCCCGTCAAGGCCGGTGATCTGCAGTCCGTCAACGGCATCTTCCAGGACATGCAGTGGAACCAGCCCTTCGACGCGGACTTCGGCCCCGACGGTGCGCTGTACGTCATCGACTTCGGGCTCGGCAGCGGTACGGGGCGCGGTGGCAGCAACGAAGGCGCGGGCATCTACCGGATCGACTACGTCGGTGACGGACGGCTGCCCGACGCGAAGATCACCGCGGACCGGGACAACGGAGCCGCACCGCTGAGCGTCGGCTTCTCCAGCGCCGGATCCGGACTGCCGGGCGGCCAACCGGTCTCGTACGCCTGGGACTTCGACGGCAACGGCACCACCGACTCGACCGAAGCGAACCCTTCGTACACCTATCGCACGAAGGGGCTGTTCACCGCGCGGCTCACGGTCACCGGGCCCGGTGGGCTGACCGGGCAAGCAGTGCAGGACATCACCGTCGGCAACACCCGTCCTGAGGTGACCATCAAACAGCCGCCGAACGGCGGGATGTTCAGCTTCGGTGACACCATCCCGTTCACCATCAAGGTCAAGGACAAGGAGGACGGGAGCGGCGCGCCGGTGGACTGCTCGCGGGTGGTGGTGCAGTCGCAGCTCGGGCACGACACGCATCTGCATCCGCTCGACAACTACACCGGCTGCGCCGGGGAGATCGTCACCGACGCCGGGGACAGCCACGGCCCCGGGCAGAACCTGTACTACGGGATCTCCGCCCAGTACGAGGACAAGGGCGCACCGGGTGCGCCCGCGCTCACCGGTTCCGCCTCGCTCACCCTGCGAACCTCCTTCCGTGAGGCCGAGCACTTCACGGCGACCGGCGGAGCGCACGGCGGTGTGGTGACCGCGAGCAGGGCCGACGCCTCCGGCGGGAAGCGGCTGACCGAGATCGAGGACGGGGACTGGATCGCCTTCGATCCGGTGAACCTGAAGCATGTCGGGTCGGTGACCGTCGGCGCGGCGTCCGGCGGGATCGGCGGCAGTGTCGAGTTCCGG
The DNA here is from genome assembly GCF_042890955.1 of Streptomyces sp. NPDC001933. Lineage (NCBI taxonomy): Bacteria > Bacillati > Actinomycetota > Actinomycetes > Kitasatosporales > Streptomycetaceae > Streptomyces > Streptomyces sp. NPDC001933. Next base: position 194,934 of record NZ_JBIASS010000015.1, read on the forward strand.
GCCGGATCGCCCACCGGCCCGCTGCTGGGCGAGGTGTCCGTCCCGAACACCGGCGGCTGGGGCAATCCCGTCTCGCCGACGACGGCGCTGACGGATCCCGGCGGCACCGTGAAGCTGTACGCGGTGTTCAGCAACCCTGAGTGGAGCGGCGAGAAGGCCGATCTGTTCGCCGTCGACTGGCTGCGCTTCAACGGCCGTGGGGTCGAGAAGCCCTCGGGTACGAAGGTGGCGGTGACCGCGAGCGCGACGGCCGGCGCCGCACCGCTCTCCGTGACGCTGAGCAGTGCCGTCCAGCCGGGCGCCGGGCGCACGATCTCCTCGTACCACTGGGACTTCGGCGACGGGGTCACGGCGGACGGGGCGACGGCCACGCACACCTTCGGACGCAAGGGCGCGTACACCGCGCATCTGACGGTCACCGACGACAAGGGCGACACGACCACCGGTTCCGTACGCATCGACGTGAGTTGAGAGGGGAGACCCCGCATGTACCGCACGCGACGCTCCTTCCTGGGCACGGCGGTGGGTGCCGCCGCAGCCGCCGGGCTCGGCACCACCCCCGCCTCCGCCGGGTCCCGTCGTCGGCGCATCCCGCCGTCCGGGATCGGCATGCATCTCTACACCATGCGCACAACACTGGCCACGGATTTCGGGGGCACCCTGGAGCGGCTGGCCTCGATCGGCTACGCCACGGTCGGGGTGAGCGGCCGGCACGGGCACAGCGCGGCAGACATCCGGCGGATGCTCGACGGCACCGGGCTGCGGGCCGTCCTCGAACACGTCGGTTACGACATCGTGAAGGGGGCCGGTCTTCCGCAGGCGCTGGAGGACATCCACACGCTGGGCGGCAAGTGGATCGTCGTGCCCAGCCTGCCCGGTTCGCTGCACAGCCCGGCCGGATACCGGGAAGTGGCCAGGGAGTTCAACCGGGCAGGACTCGCCGCGCGCGAGTCCGGGCTGAAGCTGCTCTACCACAATCACGGCACGGACCATCAGGTGGTCGACGGCGTCGGTCTGTACGACATCCTGCTCGCCGAGACCGACCCGGAGCTGGTGGGATTCGAGCTGGATCTGTACTGGGCGGCCAAGGGTGGCGCCTCGGCGCCGGGTGAGCTCTTCGTGCGGAATCCGCACCGCTTCCCCGCCCTGCATGTGAAGGACATGGCGCCGAACGGGGACTTCGCGGATGTCGGTTCGGGGGTGCTGGACTTCCCGGCGATGTTCGACACGGCCCGGCGGGGCGGGGTGAAGCAGTGGCTGGTGGAGCACGACGCACCGGCTGATCCGTTCGCTTCGGCGCTCGCGAGCTACACGTATCTGTCCCGGCTGCGGTACTGAGCGGTCGGGAACACGTGACGCCCCCGGCCCCGCGCACCGTACGGGACCGTGGGCGTCACGCGGTGCGTCAGTCGTGTGCGGAGGCCGCCCCCAGCAGGTCGCGGACGTGGGCCGCCGCGTCGCGGAACTCCGGGCGGCCCAGCGTTTCGCCGTACTCCCGTTCCGCGCCCAGCCCCACCTCGACGATCTCCGAGACCGTGCCGGGGCGCGGGCTCATCACGACCACCCGGTCGGCCAGGTAGACGGCCTCCGAGATGGAGTGCGTGACCAGCAGGACCGTGGTGCGGGTCTCCCGCCAGATGCGGTTCAGCTCCATGTTCAGCTGCTCTCGGGTGAGCGCGTCGAGGGCGCCGAACGGCTCGTCCATCAGGAGCACCGGGGGTTCGTGCAGCAGCGCCCGGCACAGTGCCACCCGCTGCTGCATTCCGCCGGACAGCTCGTGCGGATACGCGTCCTCGAACCCGCCCAGGCCCGTCATCCGGATCAGCTCGTCAACCCGGTCGCGCGCCTGCGCCGGGGGCATCTTCCGGATCTCGGCCTGGAGCAGGATGTTCCGGCGCGCCGAGCGCCACTCCAGGAGGGCGGCGCGCTGGAACACGTAACCGATGTCGTGCCGCACGCCGTGGACCTGTTCGCCACCGAGCCGGACCTCGCCCGAGGACGGCTTCAGCAGTCCGGCGACCAGCTTGAGCAGGGTCGACTTGCCGCACCCGGACGGCCCGACGATGGCCACGAACTCGCCGGGCGCCACGTCCAGCGACACTCCGCGCAATGCGGTGACGTCACGCTTCCTGCTGCGGAACCGGACCGCCACGTCGGACAGGGCGACCGCCGCGGCGGCGTGGGCCGGTGCTCCGACTTTCGTCGCGGCGTCGGGGGCCGGTGGTGCTCCGGCTTTCGTCGCGTACTGCTCGGGCATCGTCATCCCTTCAGCGCCGTCTTCTCGTCCCAGTACTCCGCGACGGCCTTCGGCTTGCTCACCATGCCCGCCTCGGCGAAGACATCGATGGTCTGCTGCCAGTCCGCCTCGTTGTTCACCCCGGGTGCCTTCCCCTCGGTCGACGGGGTGTGCAGCAGGGTGAGCGTCGTTGCGAACTGTTCGGCCAGGACCGTCTTCGGCGGCAGTTGCTCCGAGGCCCCGTCCATCGCCGCGACCGCGGGCCCGGGGGCCTTCGCGGCGGCAGCCCAGGACTCGCTGACGGCCTTTGCCATGCGCCCGGCGAGTTCGGACCTGGACGCGAGGATCTTCTGGCCGGCGAGCAGCCCGTTGGAGTAGAAGTTCAGCCCGTTCTCGGAGAACCGCAGATAGGAGACCTGTTTCCCGGCCTTGTCCTGCATGGTGGGGCCCTGGTCGCTGGCATAGCCGAGCAGTCCGTCGGTCTTTCCGGAGATGACCGCGGCGATCTTGCCCGCCGGGTCGGTGTTCTGGACCCGGACGTCGGACTCGCCGAGCCCGTTCTTCTTCAGGAAGATCGGGAAGGTCTTGGAGAGCGCGTCACCGGCGGTCCCTGCGATGGTCTTCCCCTTGAGGCCGGCCGGGGAGCTGATCCCTTCGGCGTCGAAGGACTGCACCGATGCCGGGGTGGTCTGGAGGAAGACCCCGAGGCTCTTCACCTGGACGCCCTGGTCCACACCGGCGAGCAGCGCGGGTGTGTCGGCCCAGCCGAAGTCGGTCTGCCCCGCGGCGGTGGCCTGCACCGTCTTCTGCGAGCCCTGGCCCGCCCGGATGTTCAGATCGATGCCGTGCTTCTCGAAGATCTTCTGCTGCTTGCCGTAGTAGAACGGCGCGTGTTCGCCGTACGGGTACCAGTTGAGGGTCAGCGTGACCTTGTCCAGCTTCTTGCCCGATTCGCTGGTTGTGGTGGACGCGTCGTTGCCACCGCAGGCCGTGGCCGCCAGGACGAGGGGGACGACACCGATCAGGAGTCTGCGCGCATGCATGGGCTGGCCCTTCTCGCGACGAAGTCGGTACGGCGGAGTCAGTACGTGGTGGTGGCGGAGGTGTCCCGGCGGCTGGCGTGCCACGGGAGCAGCAGCGTTTCGGCGATCTCCACGGCTACGAAGAGGACGACCCCGATGAGGGACATCACGAGCAGTCCCGCGAAGAGCATCGGGGTGTCGAGGTTGCCGTTGGCCTGGAGGATCACGTAGCCCAGGCCCTCGTTGGCGCCGACGAACTCACCGACGACCGCGCCGGTGACAGCCAGGGTGACCGCGACCTTGAGGCCGGAGAACAGGTGCGGGAGCGAGGCCGGGAAGCGGATCTTGAGGAAGGTCTGCCAGGGCCTGGCACCCATCGTCGCCGACAGCTGGAGCATCTCCGGGTCGACCGCCTTGAGACCGGTGACCATGGAGATCACCACGGGGAAAAAGGCGATGAGCACGGCGATGAGGATCTTCGGTCCGATCCCGAAGCCGAGCCAGACGACGAACAGCGGGGCGATCGCGATCTTCGGCACGACCTGGGCGAACAGCAGAACGGGGTAGAGGGTGCGCTCGACGGTCGAGGAGTACACCATGACCACCGCGGCCAGGACGCCGACTGCCACGGCAATCAGGAATCCGAGGAGTGTCTCGTACGTGGTCACCCAGGTGTGCTGCCAGAGGTAGTCGGCCTTGCCGGTCAGGACGTCGAGGGTCGCGCCGGGAGAAGGCACGAGATAGGGCTTCACCAGCTCAGCCGCCGAGATCACCCACCACACGGCGAAACAGGCGAGCAGCAGGGCTACGGGGCGCCAGCTCTGCTCGGCCGCCCGCGCGAACCGCTCCCCCACCGAGGGTCCGGCCCGCCGGACAACTCCCGTCGTCTCGGGTGGACTTTTGGTCAACGCGCTCTGGCTCACTGTGAACTCCCTGCACTTCGGGGGCAGTTGTGGAGAGCTGTGCGATCCTGCGGTGACGAGAAGGCGCTTTCAGAAAGCGCTTTCTGATAGGGTTTTCGCCACGCTAATGACTGCCTGCACGCACGGTCAATAGGTCGTCGGCAAGTTTCGGGGGCCTCCCACCACCGCGCCCTTGGGGGTCGAGTTGAACGAACACGGAGCATCGCGCCGCCCGGGGCCGCACGACGGCCGCCCCCCGACCGGGCATGTGACGCTCGACGCCGTGGCCCGGGAGGCCGGCGTCTCCCCCGCCACCGCCTCGCGTGCGCTCAACGGCACGGCACGGGTGCGGGAGGATCTGCGCGATCGGGTACAAGTGGCGGCCGGAAGGCTCGGGTACATCCCCAACGCCCATGCCCAGGCGCTCGCCGGTTCCGCCAACAACCGTACGGTGGGCGTGATCTGCCATGATGTCAGCGATCCCTACTTCGCCGCCGTGTCGAGCGGTGTGATGCGGGCCGCGGCCGAGCGGGACCTGTTGGTGATGCTGGCCTCCACCTTCCGGGAACCGGCCCGGGAGATCGCCTATGTGTCGATGCTCCGGGCCCAGCGCGCACGGGCGATCCTGCTCATCGGCTCCGGCATCCAGGACCGGGCGTGGGAGCGGGCCCTGGACGCCGAGCTGGCGCCGTACGTCCGCCTCGGCGGGCGGGTGGCCGTGGTGAGCCGGCACCGCGGTCTGCGGGTGGACACCGTGCGGCCGGAGAACCGGGCGGGGGCGGCGGCGCTGGCCCGCACGCTGGCGGGGCTCGGGCATCGCTCGTTCGCGGTGCTCACCGGTCCGCCCGCGCTGACCACCGTCTCCGACCGGCTCGCGGGATTCCGGGAGGGGCTCGCGGAGGCGGGCATCGGTCTCGGCCGGATCGTGGAGGACGCGTTCACCCGCGACGGCGGGTATGCGGCGGCCCGTCGGCTGCTGGCCTGCGACGGGCCGCGGCCGACCTGTGTGTTCGCGGTCACCGATGTGATGGCGGTGGGTGCGCTCGCCGCGCTGAAGGAGGCGGGACTCCGGGTGCCGCAGGACGTCTCGCTGGCGGGGTTCGACGACATTCCGCTGGTGCGGGAGCTTTCACCGGCGCTCACCACGGTGGCGCTGCCGCTGACCGCGATGGGCGAGGACGTGATCGCGCTGGCCCTGCGGGAGCGGACGGCCGGGCAGCGGGCCCGGGTGGTGCGGGTGGCGGGCGAGGTGGTGGTGCGGGCGAGCACGGCGACGCCGCCGGTCGGGGTGTGACCGGCGGCGTCCCCGGGGACCGCCCGGTGGATCGGGGGCGTACGGGCCCTACGGGTGGACGAGCACCTGGGACAGTGCCACACGTCCGGTGCCGGACGTCACGATCTTCACCGTGCGGGTGCGGCTGTCCAGGTCCAGGACGGTCGGGCGCAGTGCCTTCCCGCTGACGTGGATCGTTCCGTCGTCCGTGACCACGTCGAAGTCGGCGGTCGTGGACGAGGAGTTGTTCCAGATCTCGATCTGGCGGATGTGCCGCTCGCCGCCCAGGTCGACCTGCCACCAGGCGCCCGCCTCGGACAGTGTGCGGGTGTCCGTGTTGGTGTCGCCGTCCAGGGCGAGTGCCGCGCCCGCCGTGCCCTCGGTGGAGGACTGGGTGGCGGTGCCGGTGCGGGCCAGGTCGGTGCGCAGCTGCTCGACCGGACCGCCGTGGGCGCCCGCCCGGCCCGCGACGGCCAGCGCCTCGGCCGGCAGCCGGTCCAGGCCGGTGAGGTTGTCCGTCATGACCGAGCCGGTGCCGCCGAGGGTGGGTGCGGCGGTGTCGGTCCAGTTGCCGCGGGCGGTGTTCTGGATTCCGTAGTCCGCCCAGTTCGACACCCACTTGTAGCCGATGCGGGTGATGACGTTCTTCTCGACGAGGATGTGCGAGGACTGTTCGTCGAGGTAGATGCCGTTGCCGTCGCGCTCGGTGTTCCCGAAGGCGGAGCGGTTGATGTAGTTGCCGGAGACGACCGTGCCCGGCTGCGAGCCCTGGGTGTAGATCGCCCCGCCGTCGTGCTGCGCCTGAGCGACCTCCATGACGTGGGTGATCCGGTTGTCCGTCACCTTGTTGTCACGCAGGACGGACTTCTGCGACTCGGGCTGGTTCCAGCCCCAGCCGACCGAGATCCCGGAGTACGGGAGGTGGTCCAGGCTGTTGTGGTCGACGGTCAGCCCGGCCTCGTACCCGGCCCAGATGCCCACCGAGTCGGTGTACTCGACGCCGGAGCGGGTGATGGTGTTGTACGCGACGGTGTTCCGCTCCCCCGCGAGCGCCGCCGACGGCATGGGCTCGGTGTCGCCCACGTAGACGGCGCCGGAGGACAGATCGGTGAAGGACGAGCGGGTCACGGAGCTTTCCTTGGTGCCCGCTTCGAGGATCGCGCCCGCCCCGCCGAGCCGGCTGAACCGGGCGTTGTCGATGCTGACGCGCTGTCCGCCGCGGACGGTCACCGCGGCGGACGGCTTGGTGTAGAAGCGGCCGGCGTGGTCGACGGGGCCGGTGGCTCCGGTCAGGGTGAGACCGGCCTGCATGCCCGCGTAGCCCTCGTCGGTCCCGGGCTGCCGGTAGGCCGCGTACGCGAAGCCGATCCCGCTGACGGTGATGTCATGGGCGCCGTCGACGACGAGCAGCTGTTCGGTGTGCGGGGTGACGGCCCGCACGTGGCGCATGTTCTCGCCCTTGCGCGGCAGGTAGGTGACGGTGCGGTCCTTCGAGTTCCAGACGAACTCGCCCGGCTGGTCTAGGAGTTCGGGGGCGTTCTCGAAGAAGGCGACGCCGCTGTAGCGGGTGGAGTCGACCGTGGTGGAGTCCCAGGCGGGGCCGGTGCGGTTCGTGCCGCTCGCCGAGTTGGTCCAGCAGGGCTGGGCGAAGGTCATGACATCGCCGTTCACGGCCGTGATCCGGCAGTGGTAGTTGCGCCAGCGGACCCGGATGACGGCTTCGGCGTCGGTGGGGCGCTGCCAGTCGGCGATGCCCGTGGCGACCGCGCCGGTCATGCCGGTCTTCGTGGCGTCGCAGGTGCTCGCCGCGCAGGCCTCGCCGCGGGCGCGGGTGGCGCGCCTGCCGTCGACGAAGAGCTGGCGCGGGGTGACGCCGGACGGGACCTCGGCGGTCCAGGTGCCGTCGGTGTTCTGCTGCCAGCCGGTGATGTCCTGTCCGCCGGAGAGGACGGGGCGGGCGCCGGGCGCCGCGCTCCAGGTGACGGTGTGGCCGTCCTTCCCGGAGTCGGCGGCGCCGAGCCTCAGAGGCTGGTCGAGCTGGTACGTGCCGTTCTTCAGGAGTACGCGGACGTCGTGGCCGGTCTCGGTTCGGGCCAGGTCGCGGGCGCCCTCGGGGGTGCAGGGGCGGGCGACCGTGCAGGATGTGCCGTGTCCGTCCGGGGCCGCGTACAGGGTGCGGGCACCGGGCGCCGCCTGGGCGGTGGGGGCGACGAGCAGTGCGGCCAGGAAGGCGGCGGAGGCGGCAGCGGCGGTTCCTCGTACGACGTTCAGGGAGTGGCGGTTCACGCGGTGGCCTTCCAGTCGGGGTGGCCGGGCATGGGCGGGTTCACGGCTCCGAAGAGCCAGTCGCGCAGGAACGGGTCGAGGGACTTGTCGCCGGTGACGTCGACGGTGTGCCGGATGAAGGCCTCGCTGGTGTACGTGGAGTCCTTGAAGCGCTTCACCCACTCGCGCATGACCCGGTCGAACTTCCGCTGACCGATCCGGAGGCTGAGGGCGTACAGGACGAGGGCTCCGCCGTCGTAGATGTTGGTGCCGCCGAGCGCCTTGGGCAGTCCGGGCGGGCCGTCGGCGGCGCGGACCGCGTCGAGCTTCTCGTACGTCGCCTTCATCTTGTCCTCGAAGACCGACCAGCCGCGCTCCTCGCCGTACAGACCGGCGTAGTACACGGCGGGGCCCTCGTTGAGCCAGGCCTGCTGCCAGTCGTTGGGGGTGACGGAGTCACCGAACCACTGGTGGACCAGTTCGTGGACCATGGTGGTCTCGTAGCCGGGCCGGCCGTTGGCGTTGAGCTTGAACCAGTTGGTGGAGAACAGGGAGAGGGTCTGGTTCTCCAGGGCGTCGGTGTAGCCGTCGTAGATGTGCACGCCGTAGACGGAGAACGGGTAGCGGCCGAACTTGGCCTCCAGCCAGGCCAGATGGTCCGCGGTACGGGCGACGATCGGCCCGTACTTGTCCTCCTGGCCCTGGGGGACGATGTGGCGCAGCGGGAGTCCGCGGTGGCTGGTGCCGTAGAGGTAGGTGCCCTTGACGACGGCGATGCCGATGAGTTCGGTCGCCATGCGCTCGCGCAGGGCGAAGTGCCAGACGGTGGAGCCGTCGCTGCGCGGGGTCTTGTGGAGGAGCTCGCCGTTGGCGGCGGCGACGTAGCCCTGCGGGGCGCTGATGTGGAAGGTCCACGTCGCCTTGTCGGACGGGGTGTCGTTGCAGGGCAGGAAGGTGTCGGCACGGGAGGACTGGGCGGCGGAGGCGAAGCCGCCGTCCGTGCCGAACTTCCAGCCGGTCAGGCCGAGTCGGGGCGCCTTGCCGTTGCCCCGGTAGCGGATCTCGGCGGTGAACGCCTGGCCGTTGTGGAGCGGTCGGTCGGGCGTGACGGTGAGTTCCTGTCCGCTCTTGCCGGGCGCGAGCGCCCAGGTCGCGGGGCGGCCGGCGACGGTGACGGAGTCGATGGTGTGGCCGTCGGTGTCCAGGTTGAACGCGGAGAGGTCCTGGGTGGCCTTGGCGTTGATCCGCACCACGGCGGTGAAGTCGTAGGTGACCGGGGTGAAGTCGAAGGTCAGGTCGTAGTGGACGACCTGGTACCCCCCGTTGCCGAGGGTCGGGAAGAGCGGGTCGCCGACGCCGTCGGAGCCGGGCTTCGGGTCGAAGCCGTGCGGCTGTGCGAGGGCGGTCGAACCGAGTGCGGGTACGGCGACGGCTGCGGCGACCGCCGCACCGCCGAGCTTCAGGGCCGAGCGTCGCGTCGTCACTTCTTCCCCTTCTGGAAGGCTTCCTCGAACTCGCCGCGGGCCTGCTCGCCGCCCTTGGCCAGGTAGTCCTTGACGAGCTGGTCGTAGGCGGACATGGGCTTGCGGCCGGAGATGATGTCCTTCAGCCCGTCGCCCTTCAGCGTGTTGAGGCTGCCGGTGCCCTTGGAGTCCCAGGTGGGCGAGGAGTACTGGAGCACCGGGTCCGGCACCATCATCGGGATCATCTTGGTGAAGGCGTCATGGACGTGCCGGACGCCCTGCTCCGAGTCGGCGCTGAAGATGGCCGGGACGGCGGAGGCCATGAACTTCCAGGGCACGGTGACGTCCTGGGTGCCCTGCTTGGTGAGCGCCGGGTTGCCCTTGGCGTCGCGGGTGAAGTCCTTGCCCTCCACGCCGTAGTTGATGAGCGTGTACTCCTGGCTGCCGAACGGGGACGCGGCGAAGTCGGCGAGGGCCAGGATCTCCTTGACGCGGTCCCCGGACGCCTTCTTGACGTGGGTGTTCTCCAGCTTGACGTTGTCCATCCAGGCGACGGCGTCCTTGCCCACCGGCACGAACGGGCGCGGGTCGTACTTCTTGTCGATCGCCTTCATGGCGGCGACGTAACCGACTCCGGGCGCCAGGTAGCTGGGCATACCGTCGAGGACGTAGGCGCCCTTGCCGTTCTTGAACATGTCCGTGTACTGGGCCTTCTGCGCCCCGGACATCTGGAGGGTGCCCGGGTAGTAGCAGCCGGCCTTGTACAGCAGCCGGGCGGTCTCCACCGCCTTGCGGTACTCCGGGGTCTCCAGGTCCAGGGTGAACTTGCCGGTCTTCTCGTCCAGCCGCCAGCCACCGGGCGCACCCGCCGACATGGCGAGCATGCTGGTCGCGCCCGCGATGATGGCGTACTGGTCCTTCTTGGGCCGGGTCAGTTCCTTGCAGACCTCGACGAGCCGGTCCAGGTCGGTGATCTGGTCGAGGCTGGTGACACCGACCTCCTCGAACAGATCGTGGCGGTAGAAGCCCGCACCACCGGTGCCGGTCCTGGCGATCGGGATGCCGTAGAGCTTCCCGCCGAAGATCGCGGCCTGCCAGGCGGCCTTCGGGATCGCCGCCAGGTTCGGGTAGTCCTTGACCTTGTCCCCGGCCAGGTACGGGGTCAGGTCGGCGCACTTGGCCTGGAGGAAGGCAGCCTTGTTGTCGACGCCACCGGTCTCGGGGTACATGAAGATGTCGGGCAGGCTGTCGCTGGCGACCATGGTGGAGAACTTGGTGCCGTAGTCGTCGGCGGGGACGGCAGTGATGTTCACCTGGCCGCCGAGGAGCTTCTCGATCTCCTGCCAGGCGGCGTTGCTGCCGCGCGAGGGCGGCGGCGGGGAGAAGGTCTCCATCGTCGCGCTGATCGGCTTCGCCCCCTTGAGCGGGGTGCCCTTCGTGGCGCGCAGCGGCTTGGCCGGGTAGCTGAAGTAGCCCTGTGGAACGCCGGCCGCGGTGCCCGCCAGGTCGGGGTTGAGACCGATGTTGCGGACCGCGGTGTTGGGCAGCAGCGAGGCGCTCTTGGCCTCGGCCTTCGCGGTCGTGCCGCCGTCGCCGCAGGCGGCGAGCAGCGGGGCGGCGGCCAGTCCCAGACCGACGCCCGCACCCATGCGGAACAGCGCTCTGCGGTTGATGGGGGTGGAGCTCGACACCTGAATCTCCTTGAGAGAGGGGAAGGAAGGAGTGGGGGGCGGCGGTTGCGCTCAGAACCGTCGGGTGGCCTCTCAGCCCTTGACGGCGCCGGTGAGCACGCCCTTGGTGAAGTAGCGCTGGAGGAACGGGTAGACGCAGAGGATCGGTACGACGGCGATCACCAGGACCGCCATCTGCACGGCCTGCTGCGGGGCGAGCACCTCGCCGGCGGAGGCGGCGTTCAGGCTCTGGCCCTGGAGCACATAGGTGCGCAGCACCATCGGCAGCGGCCATTTGTCGGAGTCGTTGAGGTACAGGAGCGCGTTGAAGAAGGCGTTCCAGTACGTCACCGCGTAGAAGAGGCTGATCACGGCGAGGACGGCCTTGGACAGCGGCAGGACGATCCGCACCAGCACTCGGAAGTCGCCCGCGCCGTCGACCTTCGCCGCGTCGTACAGCTCCTCGGGCAGGTTCATGAAGAAGGAGCGCAGGACGACCAGGTTGAACGCACTGACCAGGGTGGGCATGACGAGCGCCGCATAGGTGTCGTACAGGCCGAGCCCCTTGACCAGCAGGAAGTTCGGGATGATGCCCGCGTTGAAGAGCATCGTGAACAGGGCCGTCATCAGGATGAAGCGGGAGCCGGTGACGTCGCGGCGGGAGAGCCCGTACGCCATGCCGACGGTGACCAGGAGGCTGGCGAGGGTGCCGAGGACCGTGATGCCGACGGAGACGATCAGCGCGCGGGTGACGACTCCGCCGGTGAAGATGGTGCGGTAGGCGTCCAGGGTGGGGTGGTCCGGCCACAGGACGAGGCCGGAGCTCTTGATGATGTCGGTCTGCGAGGCGAAGCTCGTGCCGATGACGCCGACCAGCGGGTAGGCGACGGCGAGGACGACCACGACGATGGCTATCGCCTTGGCTGTCTGGCCGATGCGGGTCGGCCGTTCCATCCACGGGGGCCGGCCGTCGGACTTCCCGGCGGGTGCGGGGCGGGGCGCCGGTGCGGTGGATTCCGTTGTGGCGCGCGTCTTCTCAGCGGTCAGCACCGCGGTACACCCCTTCGTGGCCGAGTCGGTGGGCGAACTTGTTCGCGCCCAGGACGAGTGCGGTGCCGATGACCGCCTTGACGAGTCCGACGGCGGCGGCTACGCCCCAGTCGTTGTCCTTGATGCCGTGGTAGTAGACGTAGGTGTCGAGGACCTCACCGGCGTCCGGGCCGACCGCGTCGCGCTGGAGCAGGATCTGCTCGAAGCCGACGGAGAGGATCTGCCCGAGGTTGAGGATCAGCAGCAGGATGAGTACGGGGGCGATGCCCGGCAGGGTCACGTGCCACAGGCGGCGGCGCGGTCCGGCGCCGTCGATGGCGGCGGCCTCGTACTGCTGCTTGTCGATGTTCAGCAGCGCGGCGAGGATGATGATCGTGCCCCAGCCGGCGTCCTTCCAGGCCACCTGGAGGGTCAGCAGCCAGGGGAAGGCGTCGGGGTCGCTCATCATGTCGTAGCGCGGCAGCCCCATTCCGCCCAGGACGTCGGGCAGGAGCCCGGCACCGCCCAGGATCTGCTGGAAGATCGAGACGATGATGACCCAGCCGATGAAGTGCGGCAGGTAGACGACGCTCTGCACGAAGCGCCTGATCCGGTCGCTGGCGATGCTGTTGAGCAGCAGCGCCAGGGCGATCGGGATCGGGAAGAAGAACACCAGCTGGACGAGGGCGATCTCCAGGGTGTTGAACGTCGCGGACCAGAAGGCCGGCTCGCTGAACGCCGCGGAGAAGTTGGCGAACCCCACCCAGACGCTGTGCATGTAGCCGAGGTACGGCTGGTAGTCCTGGAACGCCACGACATAGCCGAGCAGCGGTACGTAGTGGAAGACGATGAAGTACAGCAGGCCGGGCAGGGTGAGCAGCAGCATCACCCGGTCCCGCTTGATCCGCTGCCAGAGGCTCAGCCGGCGCTGTGCGACAACGGCCCCGGCAGCGGGCGGGGAGGGTGTTTCAGCCTTCTGCCGCCGCTTTTCCCGCGGCAACGGGGGTGCTGTTTCAGCCATGGTGCGTCCTGTTCGGCTGGGTGGCGCGTGGTGGGCCTTCTGGGGCCGCAAGTTAGTAAGCGGTTAACCCAAGCGTCAAGAGATCCAGGCAAATGTCGTTGAGCCGCGATGTCCCGGCGGCCGAATCCAGCACCACTAACCCACAAATATGCTCCCTATTTGGACAGTTGAAGCGAGCGGGAGCTTGACGGTCGGCCACCACGCTCCTTAGCGTGCCGGTCAATCCATAGAACGCGATTACTGTCCGGAGGCAGGGTGCGAACCACCGAAGAGGCACCGGCGCATTCCGGTAGCGATGCCGCGACACCGTCCCCGCGACGGCCGCGCACGCTCCTGGTCATGAGCCCCGGACTGCTGGACGACGTCTTTCCGCCACCGGTGCGGGCCTGTCTGGAGGAGACCGCCGAGCTGCTCAATCCGTCCGTGATCAGCGAGTTCGACTCCCCGGAGGCCTCGGCGGCACTTCGTGGCGCGGAGGTCCTGCTCACCGGCTGGGGCTGCCCGCCCGTCGATGCCGCGCTGCTGGACCGGGCGCCCGCGCTGCGAGCCGTGATCCATGCGGCCGGCACGGTGAAAACTTTTCTGTCCCCGGTTGCGTTCGATCGCGGGATCGTCGTCTCGTCGGCCGCCGCCGCCAACGCCGTACCCGTCGCCGAGTACACCCTGGCGGCGATCATCATGGGCGCCAAGCGCGTCTTCCCGCTGGCCGGGCTCTTCCGCACCCGGCGCACCCACCGCACCGGCGCCGATCTCGACCGCCAGCACTGGCTAGGCACGCACGGGCTGACCATCGGCGTCGTCGGGGCCTCCCGGATCGGCCGGCGGGTCATCGAACTCCTGCGGGTCCTCGACGTGGAGGTGCTGCTCCACGACCCCTATGTCAGTGCGGCCGAGGCGGAACTGCTCGGCGTCACCCCCACCGACCTCGACACCCTGGTGGCGACCAGCGACGTGGTGACCGTCCACGCCCCCGACACCCCGGAGACCCGCGGGATCATCGACGCCCGCAGGATCGGCCTGATGCGCCCCGGCACCCTGCTCGTCAACACCTCGCGCGGCCCGCTGGTGGACACCGAGGCACTGACCGGGCACCTGGTCAGCGGGCGGCTGGACGCGGTCCTCGACGTGACTTCGCCCGAGCCGCTGCCGGACGGCCACCCCCTGTGGGACCTGCCGAACGTCTTCCTCACCCCGCACCTGGCCGGCGCCCAGGGCAACGAGGTCGGCCGACTGGGAGCCCTCGCGGTCGACGAACTGGTCCGGTACGCGCACGGCACACCGTTCGACCACCCTGTGCAACGGGCCGATCTGGGGAGGATCGCGTGAGCCCCTCCCCCGCACAGGCTCTAGGCTCGTCGTCACACAACAGCCACCAGGGGGTGAGCCGGATGCGCCGGCAGAGCACGGCCGGGGACGGACAACGGCGGGCGACGGTCACCGACGTCGCACGGCGCGCAGGCGTCTCGACGGCCACCGTCTCCCGCGTACTGAACCGCAACTACCCGGTCGCCGAGGCGACCCGGGAGCGGGTCGAGTCCGCGATGCGCGAGCTGGGCTATGTCGTCAATGCCCATGCCCGAGCCCTGGCCGGCGTCTCCAACCGCACCGTCGGGATCATCGTCAACGAGGTCATCGACCCCTTCTACGCTTACATCGCGCGCGGTGTGGAGCGGGAGGCCGCGCTCGGCGGACGGCTCTGTCTGGTCTGCTGCACCCAGGGCGACCCGCAGCGGGAGCTGGCCTTCATCGATCTGATGCACGAGCGCCGGGCGGACGCGGTGGTCGTGGTCGGCGGCTCCATCGCGGACCGCGGCTACACCAGCGAACTGGCCCGCAGGGCACGCGAGCTGGACGCGGGCGGATCGAAGCTGGTGCTGTGCGGCAGGCCGCCGCTGGACGAGGAGGCCCCGACCGTCGCGGTCGAGTACGACAACGAGGGCGGCGCCTTCGCCATCACCGACCATCTGCTGATGCAGGGCCACGAACGGATCCTCTACCTCGCCGGCCCGCCCAAGCTCTCCACCACCCGCGACCGACTGACCGGATACCAGCGGGCGCTGCGACTGCGCGGCATCGAACCGGACCCCGACCTGGTCCGGCCCGGCGCCTTCAGCCGCAACTTCGGCTACCGGAAGATGGCCGAAGTGCTGCGGGACGGGCCGGACTTCACCGCCGTCTTCGCGGCCAACGACATGGTGGCGGCGGGCGCGGCCCAGGCCCTGGAGGAGGCCGGGATCCGGGTGCCGCAGGACGTGTCACTGGTGGGGTACGACGACATTCCGGTGGCCCAGGAGCTACGGCCGCGGCTGACCACCGTCCACATCCCCCTGGAGGAGATGGGACGCCAGGCCGTACGGCTGGCCGTGAGCGGCGGAGACGAGGACGACTGGCGCGAACCCACCACGGGCGCGCTGCGGCTCGGCACCCACATCGTGGTACGCGATTCCGTCGCGCCGAGGCCTGGCCGTTCCGCCGGGATGTGACCGGTTACTTCCCGCCTGTCCGCAGTTGGCCATAGAAAATAACAGTAACTTCTTGTCACCCCTTGCCTCCCCATAGCAACCGCTTACATGCTGGCGCCGAGCAGCACCGTTCCGCACGCTTCCGCCCTCACTCGTTTCCGCAGGGAGTTCCGCATGCGCATGCCCACAGACCCCGCCGGCTCCGCCACCACTTCTTCCGCCGCCTCCTCCCCCGTCGGCCGGCGTTCCGTTCTCGCCGCGGCCGCCGCGGCCGGGGCGGCCCTCGCACTCGGCGCCGCGACCGGAACGGCTCGGGCCGCCACGTCCGGCACCGCCACGGAGCGCGCGGCCGGCCGACCGGTCAAGCTGACCCTGACGGCCCGGCCCGCCGCCGAGGCCGAGCGGCTGCGGCTCGGACAGGCCCTGCGCGGCTCGGAGTTCCAGCCCACCGGCCTGCACGTCCCGGCCGGCACCCCGCTCTCCCTCACCGTCCAGCCGCACGACGATCTGCTGCCCACCCTCTGGATCGGCGCCTGGGACTACTACGGCGAGATCACCGAGCCGCGCAGCTATCCGCTGACCGCGGGGGCCAACACCGTCACGGACCCGCACGGCGGGCCGGTCTACCTCACCCTGACGGGCCGCGGCGAGCAGGCCGGTGTGCTGTTCCGCTCCGGTGCCGTCCCCATGCCCGTCTTCACCCTGGGCCGCACCTCCGAGGCCGACTACCAGCAACAGCTGGACACGCTCACCACCTCGCCGTACGTCGAACTGCACGCGCCGAACACCATCATGACGCTCACTCGCGAGGGCGCGCTGCTGTACCGCGGCGAGGACCACGCCGCACTGCTCGGGCTGGTCGAGACGATCATCGACTCCCACGCCCGGATCAGCGGTCTGGACGGCTCGAAGCCGGTGCACCGGCGCAAGGCCGGGCCGTACCACTTCACCGAGGTCAGCAAGGTGCCCAGCGGTGTCGGCGCCTACGCCACCCATGGCTACAACGGCTTCCCTCGCGCCTACCTGGACCGGGCCACGACCGTGGAGGGGCTGCGGACCCGGGGCTGGGGGCTCTACCACGAACTCGGCCACCTCCACCAGCAGATGGCGTACAAGCCCGGCGGTCTGACCGAGGTCACGGTCAACATCTACTCGCTGGCCGCGCAGCGCACCCTGAAGCAGCCGTCCAACCTCCTCACCGTCGACCCGAAGACGGGTCTCACCTACTTCGAGTCGGCGCGGCTGAAGTTCGGCACGGCCGGGCTGACGTACGAGAAGTCCTTCGGCGCGTACGAGAAGCTCGTCCCGCTGCGTCAGCTGGAGCTGGCGTTCGGCGACGACTTCTGGCCCCGGATGCACAAGCTGGTCCGCGAGGAGAACCCGCAGTCCGACTACACCGAGAACGACAAGCGCTACCGGGCTCTCGCCATCTACTCCAGCCGTGTCGCTGGCTACGACCTCACGGACTTCTTCGTGAACACCTGGGCGTTCCCGATCGACGCCACGGGCCGGGCCGAGCTGGCCGCACTGAACCTTCCGAAGCCGCCCGTCGACCCGTCCACGATGGCCGACTGACCGCTGTGACAAGGGAGTTCACCGTGAACCTGAGCAGACGCACTCTGCTCGCGGCGAGCAGTGCCACCGCCGTCGCCCTCATGACCCCGGCCGGCGCGGCACACGCCTCGCCCGTCGCGGAAGCATCCGGCGGAGCCACAGCCGCACCCACCGCCGGCTTCGACACACTGCTCCAGCGGGCCGAATCCCTGCTCACCGGCGGCGGATTCGACCCGGCCGACCCCGACTTCGCCACCGCCGTCGCGGCCCTGGACACCACGGCCGCAAAGCTGTGGGACACCCTCGACCGCAGCGCCGGCCGCACCGCGCTCTGGCCGGACCTCGCACCAATCACCGACCCGGGCAACTTCGGCCAGAGCTACACCCGGCTGCGCACCGTCGCGACCGCCTGGGCCACCGGGGGCACCTCCCTCGCCGGGTCCACGCAGGTGGCGGACGCCCTCGTCGCCGCGCTGCGCTTCACCCACGACACCGCGTACAACGCGGCCAGGCGCGAGACCGGCAACTGGTGGTTCTGGGAGATCGGCGCCCCGCGTGCGCTGATGGACTGCTCCGTCATCCTGCGCGACCGGCTTCCGGCAGCCGACCTGGCGGACTATCTGGCGGTCGTCGACCGGTTCTGCCCGGACGCAGACCGCCGTACCAACTCCCCCACGCTCTCCGAGACCGGGGCGAACCGCACCGACAAGGCGGTCATCGTCGCGCTGCGCGGGCTCCTGGGGCAGGACCCCGCCAAGCTCGTCTCGGCCCGCGACGCGCTCTCCGACGTACGCGACTCGGGCCGCAACAGCCTTTTCCAGTACACGAGTTCGGGTGACGGCTTCTACGAGGACGGCTCGTTCGTCCAGCACGACGTGGTGGCCTACACCGGTTCGTACGGCGTCGTGCTGCTGGGCGGCACGGCGTATCTGCTCGCTCTGCTGGCGGGCTCCGAGTGGGCGGTGGCCGACCCGAAGGTGTCGGTGATGTACGACGCCGTGGAGCGGACCTTCGCCCCGGTGGTCTTCGACGGGCTGATGATGGATTCGGTGCGCGGCCGGGCGATCTCCCGGGAGCGTGCCGGTGACCACCGCGACGGTGCGACGGCCCTGGCGGCGATCCTGCTGCTGGCGTCCGGCGCGCCCGCCGATTACGCGACGCGCTGGCGGTCACTGGTCAAGGGCTGGCTGACCCGCAACCGCACCACCCCCTTCGAGGGGCTCGCGACCATCCCGCAACTCGCCCTGGCCAAGGCCGTCCTGAACGACGAAGCCGTGCCGGCCGGACGGCGCTCCACGGGCAGCCACGTCTTCGCGGACATGGACCGCGTCGTGCACCGCCGCCCCGGCTGGGCCTGCGCTCTCTCGCTGTCGTCGAAGCGGATCTCGGCGTACGAGGCGGGCAACGGCGAGAACCTGCACGGCTGGTACACCGGCGACGGCATGACGTATCTGTACGACGGCGACGACCTCGGGCAGTTCAACGACGGCTTCTGGCCCACCGTCGATCCGTACCGCCTCCCCGGCACCACGGTCGACACCCGGCCGCGGACCGACCTCGGAACCGGCGCGGGTACGTCCACCTACCGTCCGGCCAACACCGTCGCGGGCGGTGCCGTGCTGGACGACCGGTACGGGGCCGCCGCCATGGAGGTGATCGGCGCCCAGGGCACCACCCTGCGGTCCAGGAAGTCCTGGTTCCTGCTCGACAACGCGGTGATCGCGCTCGGCGCGGGCATCACGGCGAGCGACGGCCGGCCGGTCGAGACGATCGTCGAGAACCGCAACCTGGGTACGGACGGACGCCACCGGCTGCTGGTCGACGGCATCCGCCTCCCCGTCGAGCAGGGCTGGAGCGGCGAGTTCGGCCGGGCCCGGTGGGCGCATGTCGACTCGGTTGGCGGCTATGTGTTCCCGGAGGGAACCGCCCTGCGTGCCCTGCGTGAGGAACGCACCGGCACCTGGCGGGCCATCGACACGGGTGCGGACACGGGCGGCAGCACCGACCCCGTCACCCGCCGCTACCTGACGCTCTGGACGGACCACGGCACTTCCCCCACCGATGCCCACTACGCCTATGTGCTGCTGCCGGGTGCGTCGGCCGCGGCGACCGCGGTGTGGTCGCGGTCCCGGCCGGTCCGGATCGTCGCCAACGACACCACCGCGCAGGCCGTGGAGGTGCGCCGGGCCGGGCTGACCGCGGTGAACTTCTGGGGCGCCGGAACGGCCGCCGGGATCACCGCGTCGGGCCCGGCGTCGGTGCTGGTGCGGCGCCAGGGCGGACAGGTCCGGGTCGCGGTCGCCGACCCGGGCCGGACGCTCACCACGCTCACGGTCGAACTCCCCTTCCCCGTGCGGTCGGTGGCACGGGCCGATGGTTCGGTGACTCTCGTCCCGGGCCGCAGGCCCGTGCTCACCGTCACCGTCGGCGGCTCACGCGGCCACACCCACCGAGCCGAACTCGTCCAGTAACCCATCCCGAGCATCACCCCCGAGGAGCAGCACCACCATGTCCGTCGCACCGCATCTGCAACTGCCGCCGCCCGACCGGCTCCTGTCGTCACGAACCGGCTGGACCCGGGCGCACTGGGAGGCGACCGCCGACCGGATGCTGGATGCGCTGGTGCCGTACGCGACCCCCGGCTTCGCCCAGTACCGGCTGCCCGGCCGCGGCAGCTGGTCGGGGGTCGTCTCGGACGGTCTCGAAGGGTTCGCCCGGTCGTTCCTGCTCGCCGCCTGCCGGATCGCGGGCGCGGGCGGGGCGGTGGACCCCGCACTGATCGAGCGGTACACGGCGGGCCTGGCCGCGGGCACGGACCCCGGGAGCGGGGAGGCGTGGCCGAGGCTGACGGACTGTTCGCAGCAGATGGTGGAGGCGGCGTCGGTCGCGGTGGCGCTGCACGAGACCCGGCCGTGGATCTGGGACCGGCTCGATGCCCGGGTGCAGGAGCGGGTCGTCGACTGGTTCTCCGGGTTCGTCGGCGGACGGACCTGGGACAACAACTGGCGGCTCTTCCAGGTGGTGTCCGAGCAGTTCCTCGCCTCGGTCGGCGCACCGTACAGCCGCTCCGACATCGAGTCGAACCTGGACAGGATCGAGGACTGGTACGTCGGTGACGGCTGGTACACCGACGGGGACGGCCGGAACTTCGACTACTACATCGGCTGGGCGATGCATCTGTACCCGCTGCTGTGGTCGCGAATGGCAGGTGCCGAGGACGGTGGCAGGACGGAGGTCTACCGGCAGCGGCTGAGCCGGTTCCTGGAGGACTATCAGCACTTCTTCGGATCCGACGGCGCGCCGGTCCACCAGGGCCGTTCGCTGACCTACCGGTTCGCGGCGCTGGCGCCGGTGTGGATGGGGGCGCTGGCCGACTGCACCCCGCTGGCGCCGGGGCTCACCCGCCGGCTCGCCTCGGGCACGATGCGGCACTTCGCGGAGCGCGGTGTGCCGGACGAGCGGGGGCTGCTGACGCTCGGCTGGTACGACACGTTCCTGCCGAGCACCCAGCCGTACTCCGGCCCCGCCTCACCGTACTGGGCGAGCAAGGGCTTCCTCGGGCTGCTGCTGCCGGCCGACCACGCCGTGTGGACGGCGCGCGAACTCCCGCTGCCCGTCGAGGAGTCCGACCAATACACCGCACTGCCCGCCACCGGCTGGCTGCTGCACGGCACCCGTGACGACGGCATCGTCCGGCTGATCAACCACGGCAGCGACCACAATCCGCCGTACGACGAGTCGGCCGACCTGTCCGAGGGCACCGAAGATCCGCACTACGCCCGGTTCGCGTACTCGACGGCGACGGCGCCCGAGGCCGCCCCGCACGCCGTGGCCCGCGCCATCGACGGCCATCTGGCGCTGCTGGCACCGGACGGCACCCCGTCACCGCGCCGCCGGATCCATCCGTTGCGCTGCGAGGATCGCGTCGCCGCCTCCTGGTACGCGGCCCGGCTGCCCGGTGACGATCACCCATACCGGATCGAGACGACGAGTGTGCTGCACGGCCCGTGGGAGTTCCGGGTGCACCGGGTCGAGGCGCCCGAGGGCGCGGTGGTACGGGAGGGCGGTCACGCGGTCGCCCATGCGGAGCGCCCGTTCGCCCTGTCGGGTCCGGACTGGGCCCTCGCCCGCACGGCCGACGGTCTGAGCAGCGCCCTGATCGGGCTGCACGGCTGGGACGGCGGCATCGAAGGGGCGGCCGTGGCACGTGATGTCCAGTCGAACGCGTACGGGCCGCACTCGGCGATTCCGTACCTCCGCAGCGGGCCGCACCCGGGCGGGCGGAGCATCCATGTCTCGCTGGTCGCCCTGTCCCGGGACGCCGTGCATCCGGAGGCGCTGCGCGACGCGGTGCGGGTGCGTGCGGGTGCGGACTCGGTGGTGCTGACCTTCCTGGACGGTACGACGGTCGAGGTCTGACCGCTGCCGGAGTCAGATTCCGCTGCCGTTGCCCTCCCGCTGGTCGATGTGGAAGACGAGCTCCATGGCCAGGGACTTGATCGTGTCGAGCCCCGCCCTGCCCCACGGGCGGGGCACGGTGTCGACCGCGCAGACGGCACCCAGAGCGACCCCCGTGCGGTCGATCAGGGGTGCGCCCAGATAGGAACGGATGCCTATCTCGTCGACCACCGGATTGCCGGCGAAGCGCGGGTAGTCGCAGACGTCCTCCAGGACGAGCGCCTTGCGCCGTACGACGACATGCGGGCAGTAGCCGCGGTCGAGCGCCACGTACCGGCCGCTGCGGCTGCTGCGCGCGGCAGTGGCGCCCAGGTCGGAGCCCTTGTGGGCGCCGCCGGGGGTGTGCAGCCCGGCGAAGAACTGCCGGTTGCCGTCGATGAAGTTGACCATCGAGAAAGGCACTTCGGTCACCTCGGCCACCCGGTCGGCGAAGGCGTCGAAGTTGTCGAACGACGCGTCGGGGCGCTCGCCGAGCCCGAGCGTCCTCAGCCGCTGGGTACGGACGAGGGCGTCGCCGTCGACGGGCGTGAGCAGCATGCGGCCGGTGGTGTCCCGGATCACGGGTGGGCTCCGAAACCGGTCAACGGGGCCGGGGCCGAGGTGGCGTTGATCAGGTGCTGGACCAGTGTGACCAGGGCCCCGGTGCCCGAGCTGGCGATCCGGGCGTCGCAGAGCACCACCGGTACGTCCGGGCCCAGGTCGAGTGCGGCCCGGATCTCCTCGGGCGCGTAGCGGTAGGCGCCGTCGAACTCGTTCACCGCGACGATGAATCCGATGCCGCGCCGCTCGAAGAAGTCGACGGCGGCGAAGCACTCCGCGAGCCTGCGGGTGTCCGCGATCACGACCGCTCCCAGCGCTCCCTGGGAGAGTTCGTCCCACATGAACCAGAAGCGTTCCTGGCCGGGGGTGCCGAACAGGTAGAGCACATGCTGCTCGTCGAGGGTGATGCGGCCGAAGTCCATCGCCACGGTGGTCGCGGTCTTGGACTCGATGCCTTCGAGGCTGTCGGTGGCGGCGCTGACCTGGGTCAGCAGCTCTTCCGTGCTGAGCGGTGCGATTTCGCTGACCGCGCCTACGAACGTCGTCTTGCCGACCCCGAACCCGCCCGCCACCAGCACCTTGAGCGCCACGGGAAACCCCTCTGAGACCATGGGGCCGCCGGGGTCACCGGGGCCCGGCTCGGCATCGTGGCCCGGAGCATCCGCGTAGCCCTGCGTGCCGCGGCGGTTCAGCGCGTCTCCGTAGCTCTGCGTGCCTCTGTGGTTCAGCGCGTCTCCGTAGCCCTGCGTGTCTCCGTAACTCTGCGCATCCCCGTAGCTGCGCGCATCCCCGTGGTTCCCCGGGTGTCCGTAGCTCTCCGGGCTGCCATAGCCCTCGGGCTGGCCGTAGCCGTTGTGACTTCCGTGGCCTTCGTGGCTTTCATGGCTTCCGAAGCCTTCGGGGCTTGCGTTGTTCTCGTACGCGGCAGAGCTGCCGAAGCCCTCAGAGCTGTCGTC
Organism: Streptomyces sp. NPDC001933; assembly: GCF_042890955.1. Classification (NCBI taxonomy): domain Bacteria; kingdom Bacillati; phylum Actinomycetota; class Actinomycetes; order Kitasatosporales; family Streptomycetaceae; genus Streptomyces; species Streptomyces sp. NPDC001933. Next base: position 217,785 of record NZ_JBIASS010000015.1, read on the forward strand.
GTAAGCCATCGAGCACTGCCTCCAGCAGAGATCGGTCGGTGGGCATGTCATGGAAGGCGGGTGGGTGCGCGGTCACTGCCCCGCAGTCGACCAGGTCGGAGACGAGCACCTTGGTGACGACTGCGGGAAGCCGCAGATGGGCGGCGATCTCGGCCACCGATGTGGGGCCGCCGCACAGCCCCAGCGCGACGGAGTGCTCGGGACCGAGATGCATCTGCGGCTCGGTCCCCGTGGCCATGATCAGGGAGAGCAGGTCGAGCACGGTCGTGGGACGGGTCCGGCCGTTGCTCACGGTGTACGGGCGAATCAGCCGGCCGGCCGCGTCGTCGAGCAACGGCCCGTCCTGCGGGACCGACACCCTCACAGCCCCATGGCGCCCGGTGACCCGGCCGCTTGTCTGACCGGGGTCATCAGATAGGGCCGGACGCTCTTGACCAGCATGGTCATCTCGTAGCCGAGCACCGCCGCGTCCGCCTCGCGTCCGGCGAGGACGGCGAGGCAGGTGCCGGACCCGGCGGTGGAGACGAACAGCAGGGTCGAGTCGAGCTCGACCACCACCTGCCGTACCTCGCCGCTGTCGCCGAAGCGCGCTCCCGCGCTGCGGCCGAGCGAGTACAGGCCGGCGGCCAGCGCCGCCATGTGGTCGGCGCTGTCGGCGTCCATGCCATGAAGGGATTTCACCAGCCCGTCGGCGGAGAGGAGGACCGCGCTGCGTGTGTACGGGACGCGCTGGACCAGGCCGCTCAGCAGCCAGTCGAGGTCCGAGGCCGGACCGGACGGCATATCGGTCGCCATGGTGCATCTACTCCTTGGAGGTGTTCGTTTCGAGAGGGTCGTTGACCGGGGCGGCGTCCGGGGCAGGCCCCGAGGCGTACGGGGCGACGGCCGCGGTGACTCCGCGTACCGGCAGCGGTTCGAGCGGGGCCCGGGACTGCCAGGTCTGCGGGTCGGCCGCCGTCCCGGGGCCCGATTCCGGCTCCGGGGCGGTGTCGGCCTCGGATTCGCTGCGGGCCTCGGCCAGTTGGATGCCCCGCCGGAAGGCCGCCATGAGTCCCGGGTCGTGCAGTGCCTGTTCGTCCTCGCTGCGCGGGGCCGGTGCCTCCCTCAACTGCGGGACCAGGTGCTCCTGGTTGGCGCGCCTGGGCAGTTGGGGCCGGCCCATGGTGCCGCGCACCACTCCGGGCTCGGCGTGGCGGGCATCGGGGGTGTCGTCCGTGGTCGGGATCGCGGGGGTGGACCCGTCCGGGGCGGTACGGTCCAGGCGCTCGGCGCGCAGCGGAAGCGGCGGGGCCTCGCCCTGGCCATGGTCGCCCTGTGCCTGCTGGGACGGTTGGTGCAGGCGCAGCGGCTGGCTGGGCACGTAGGGCTGGCGGACGGTGTTCGCCTGCGGACCCGGTGCGGTGCCCGTACCGGGGTTCAGGCTCACGCCCGGCGTCGGGCTCGGGTTCAGGCCCGAGGCCTGAGCCGGCCTGTGGTGGCCGGACCTGTCGTCCTCGGCCGGTGGACGGTGTACGGGGCCGGGGGGCGGGACCGGGGCGGCGCCGCCCTCGGCCGGGACATCCCCGTTCGCGCCCAGAAGGGACTGCGGGAGGACGAGTACGGCCTGTGTGCCGCCGTAGATGTTGCTCTGCAGCCGGACCGCGATGCCGTGCCGTCGGGCCAGCGAGGCGACGACGAACAGCCCGATCCGGCCGTCCTGGAGCAGATGGGCCACATTGACCTGGTCGGGGTCGGCGAGCAGGGCGTTCATCCGCTTCTGCTCGTTGCCCGGCATGCCGAGCCCCCGGTCCTCCACCTCCAGGGCCAGTCCGGCGGTGACCTGCTGGGCGCGCAGCAGCACTTGGGTGTGCGGGGCGGAGAACACGGTCGCGTTCTCCACCAGTTCGGCCAGCAGGTGGATCACGTCCGCCACGGCGTGGCCGCGCAGGGTGCCGGCGATCGGCGGCACGAGCTTGACCCGTGGATACTGCTCGACCTCGGCGATCGCCGAGCGCAGGACCTCGGTCATGGTGACCGGGTTGCTCCACTGGCGCCGGGAGACGGCACCGCCGAGGACGGCGAGGTTCTCGGCGTGCCTGCGGATGCGGGTGGCGAGATGGTCGACGTGGAAGAGGCCCTTGAGCAGGTCGGGGTCCTCGACCTCGTGCTCCAGCTCGTCGAGCAGCTGGATCTCGCGGTGCACCAGCGACTGCAGCCGACGGGCGAGATTGACGAAGACCTCGACCTTATGGTCCTCGCCGGAGTGGTCGAAGAGCCGGGACGCCTGGACGACCGCGGCCACGGCGGCCTCCTGCTGGCGGCCGAGTTCCTGGGCGAGCAGCTCGAAGCCGTCGCTGCCCGGAGCGGAGGGCTGCGCGGGCTTGCGGGCAGTCACCGGTTCGCCGTTGCGGAGCTGTTCCAGCACCCGCTGCAGTTCGGCCTGGCCCTGGGCGCTGGCACGGCGGAGCGCCAGACAGCGGCCGAAGACGGTGGTGGCGACGCGGTTGGCGGCGAGGTACGCGGCCAGCACCGCGGCGAGCGCCAGGGTTCCGGCGGAGCCCAGCGCGATCCAGAGTTCGCCGGAGAGACGGGCTCCGGTGGAGCGGGCGGTGAAGATGACCGCTGCGGCTCCGCTCAGTACCGCCACGACGGTCGGCAGCACCGCCGTGCGCAGGAGTTGGGGGCGTATACGCGCTTCGGGGGACAGCTGGGCGGCGCGCGGCCTGCCCGTGGCCGAGTGGGAACGGGCACCCGGTCGGCCGTGCCGTCCGCCCTCTCGGCGTTCCGGTCGCGCTTCGGGTGCGCGAAGTTGAGACATCAGTGTCCTCGGTACGTGGGGCACCAGGAATCGGCGTTCATGCGGTGGCACCTACGGTGGTCGGTCAGGCTCGGTTCATCGGTCGGGCAGGCTCGAAAGTCATGAGCCCACCGTTGATCACCGGCCACACACGGTAGTCGTCAAACAAGCGAGTGCGGCGGGCAGTTGTCGAACTTGCCCGCCATCCGTCCCGCTCTGGTATGACCGCTCGCACAAAAGGCCGATTACTCCGCATTGACGCCTGGTCGACCGACACCCGAATGGCCGATCGGAATGAGCCCATGAGCACACGAAACGACCCGGCCCGTCCGGTCGTGCCGGACGGGCCGGGCCGTGTGAGGTCATGCCCGTCCGTGCGCTCGCCCCGCGTGAGCGAGGGTCCCTCGGACGACGGCGGCCCTCAGGCCGACCGCAGCAGCGCCGCGTCTCCCGGCTCCAGGTCCTTGACCGTGAGCGTCATGGCGTCGGAAGAGGTACGCGCGCCGCGCCTGGGCCGCGCCGCGCCTGGGCCGCGCCGCACCGAACACCGCGGGGTGCGGGCCCGTCATGCTGAGCAGGGCGGTGATCCTGGACGTGAGGATCGGCGGGTCCGGCTCGTGGTCCCGGATCACGATGCGAGGACTTCTCCGGTGGCGACGGCCGCTGCCACGGTGCCGCCGATGACGACGGCCCAGGCAGCGACGAACGGGACGCGGGTGCTCCAGGCGCGCAACGCGGACGAGGACGCCGCGCGGGCCAGCAACACGTCGCGACCGCGTAGTACCGCAAGGCCGACGCCGGTCAGGGTCAGCGCCATGCCGGCGCCGAACGCCAACACCATCGCGACGGCCGTGCCGACCCGGCCCGTCAGCAGTCCGCCGAGGAGCACGAGGAATGCCGACGGGGAGGGGAGCAGGCCGCCGGACGTGCCGAGCAGCAGGATGCCACGCCAGGTGAGCAAGGACGTGGTCGTCGGGATGTGGTGGCTGTGGTCGTGGTGGTGCTCATGGCTGTGCCCGTGGTGGTGACCATGGCCGTGGCCGTGCTTCCGGTTGATCAGGTGACGCCGGAGCAGGCCGACGCCCACGGCGACCACGACCAGGGCCGCGATCAACTGCAGCCAGTTCGTCACCGCGGCGACGTCAGGTGCGTGCTGGGCGGCGAGCCACCAGCCCAGGGCAAGTGCGGTGACCGATGCCGTGTGCATGACCGCCACAATGGCGCCGAGCCACAGTGCGTCCCGTGCCCTGCCCCGGCCGCCTACGAGGTACCCGGCCACGAGTGACTTCCCGTGACCGGGAGCACAGGCGTGGAAGGCGCCCACCGCCGCCGAGACGAGAAGGGCCAGTGGCAGTGCGGCTCCGTGGTCCAGCAGTGCCGCAAGGTCTGTGGTCCACACGCTCGTCGTCGCCGCGGACGCGGTGGCGGAGCTGTCGGCTCCGCCGAGGGTCAGGGTATGGGTGGGGGCGCTCGCCGTGTGCAGGCCGCCGCCGCCCTTCTCCGTCACCGAGATGGTGCGGTAGGCGCGGTTGACGTCGGTCAGCGCGGTGATGGTGAGGGCGATCGTGTCCACGGGTTCGGGGCAGCGGTATCGCACCACGGCGCCCCTGCTCGCGAGCTGCAGGGTGTCCGCCTTGCCCGGTCGGCACTCACGTCCGTCCTGGCGCACGGTGATGTGCGAGCCGAGATAGGCCGCCTCGTCCCCCTCGGCCGCCTGGTGCAGGACGTCCAGGTCGTCCTGCTGGGCGGACCAGGTGATCTCGACGCTACGGCCGTCGGCCTTGACCTGGGCGACCGGCGGGGTGCCGAAGGGGTGCGCCTCGGCCGCGCCTGCGGCGCCCAGCAGTGTCAGTGCGGCGGCCAGGCCGATCAGCAGGAAACGGGCGGCGTGGGTGCGGGTGGTGCGGAGGGTGTGCACTGTGATGGTCCCGTCGGGAGTGGAGCGCCGCGAGTCGCCTCCCTTGGCGGGGAGGCGACTCGCGGACGGTGGATCAGTGCTCGCGCAAGTGGCGGGCGGCCAGGGCGTGGAGCGTGCCGTCGTCGGTGAGAGCGAAGACGTAGTCACCGCTGACGGAGAGCGCCGAGGCCACGCCGGCGCCCAGGTTGTACTCGGTCAGCAGCTTGCCGGTGGTGCGTTCCAGGACGACCAGGCGGCCGTCGCGGGTACCCGCGTACACCAGGTCCTTGGTGACCAGAGCGTGCGCGGTGGGCGATCCGGGGCCCTCGGTGCACCCCTTGGCGACGTTCCACTTGTCGTCCAGCGGACTCCTGCCTGGCTGGTAGCCGACCTCGGTCTCCCAGATCGGCTCCGCCGGGTGGGCCGCGCCGGTGTCGTAGGCGCGGATGACGCCGTCACGGCCGGCGACGTAGGCGGTGCTGCCCCAGATCGCGGGGCTGGTCAGCGGGGGCGGGCCGGGCTCGCAGGCGCTGCCGCCGCCCAGCGGGGCCTGCCACAGGACCTCACCGGTGCTGAGGTCGTGCCCGCGGACGCCGCTGTTCGTCATCGTCACCAGCTGCGGGGTACCCGTGGCCGGGTCGGTCAGGGCCGGGGAGGAGTGACTGGCTATGTCGCCGTTGGTGTCCTTCGCCCACAGCTGGCTGCATCCGACGAGGTCCATGGCGACCACCGTGTTGCTGGATCCGCTGTGCAGGTAGGCGATGTCGGAGCCGGGCTGCCGGACAGCCGTGCTGTGGAACTGGCCCCAGCTCGCCGCTCCCCCGAAGCCGCCCAGCAGGTCTCCGGTCCTGGCGTCACGGCACTCGATCCTGTCCCAGTTCTGGTAGACGGCGACCGTGCGCGGTTCGGCCTTCAGGTCGAAGACGGTGACCGGGCCACCGGCCCGGCCGTACCGGCGTACGGTCTCGCCGTGCTGCTGTTCGTCCTCGATCTTCTGCCAGACGACATGGCCGTCCTCGGCGTCCAGCGCGTAGATCCGGCCGACGGCGGTCGTGATGTAGACCTTGCCGTCGTGGTAGGCCGGTACCGACTCGGCGTCACCGTCCAGATAGGTGCGCCAGATCTCGCGGCCGGACTCGATGTCGTAGGCCAGCATCATGTGGTGCGGCGAGTCGAACGCCCTGGAGGAGACGATCACCTTGCCGTCCACGACGACCGAACCGTTGAGGTTGAACTGCTCGCCGGTGTTGGCCGCCCACTGCAGGTCGAGCTCGGTGCCGGGGTTGTCGCCGCTGTCGGAGCGGCCCGCCTCGTCGCGGCCCTGACGCAGCCAGTCCTGGCCGGTCCTCGGCGCGGCGATCTTGCCTTCGGGCTTCACCGTGAAGGTGTTGGTGACGGTGGGCCACGCCTTGCCCCGGGTGTCGACCGCGGTCATCGCGGCCGTGTAGGTGCCCGGCTTCATGCCGGGGAGGCTGCCGCCGGCCCGGGTCCAGGAGGTCCGGGCGGCCGGGCAGGGCTCGGTGGCACCACCGGGGGCCTCGTAGCAGTTCTCGACACCGGTCCTGCGGGCCTTGGCGCCGAACCCCATCCGGTCCTTGTGCCAGCGGATGTGGCCGCGGGAGTCGCGAATGGTCAGCGAGGCCGTGGCAGGGGTTCGCCCGGCGTCCTCGGCGTACAGCTCGATCGGGATTCCGGCGCTGTTGCCGTGCACACTGCCCTGGGCGGGGCTGACCAGCGCGACCGCGTCGTGGACATCGAACTGGCGGTGGGTGCCCATGACATAGCCGGTGTCCTCGTTCCGCCCTGTCCTCGGGTCGTCGTAGATGCCCTTGAAGTCGAGGATCTTGAAGTCCGGGTGGGAACCGTCGATGCCGTAGGTGCCCTGGTTGTTGACCTCGACCGAGCGGTCGAATGCACCACGGCGGTACTCGGCCTGCTGGTTGTGGCCCGCGGCGAAGAGCCGCACATCGTACTTGGACAGCTCGTCGACAGTAGGCTGCATGCCGGCGCCGGGTCCCCACACGGTGAACAGGGACCGGTGTGCGAAGACGAGCACCTGCTTGCCGGCCGCGTGGCGCCTGAGGTCCTCGCGCAACCACTCCAGCTGCGGCTTCAGGCCGCTGGAGTCGTAGTTGTCCTCGAGGACGACGATGTGCCGGCCGTTGCGGTCGAAGCTGTACCACTCGGGACCGAGGTTGCGGCGGTAGTACTCCAGGCTGCCGCCGTAGCCCTGCGAGGTGGCGGTGCCGCCGACGTCGTGGTTGCCGACGACGGGGTAGAAGGGCATGCCGAGCCCGCCATCGGCCAGGCCCTTGCGCAGGATGTCGTATCCGGCCTGGCGGCGCGGCTCGTCCGCGTAGTCGGTCACGGTGTTGTCACCGGTCGCGATGGCCATGGTGGCGCCGTCGACCTCGGACATCGTCTCGACCTGCCCGGTCCACTGCGGCAGGGTGGAACGCGCCGCGCCGTCCGAGGTGTTGGACACCTCGATGTCGGAGTTCATCACCCACTTCTCACGGGGGTCGGCAGCGTTCTCGTCCGGCACGAGGGCGAAGTCGATGCCGGAGCCGCCGTCCTCCGGAACCCTGTGGAAGAACTGCGGGACGTAGTCGTCACGCAGTGCCGGGGTGTAGCCGTTCGGAGAGACGACACTGACGAGGTCGGTCTCCCGGCGGGTCGGGTCCATCTGCAGGCTGTACGAGCCGTCGGGGCCGGTCGTCGTCCAGACGGAGCCGTCCGTGACATCGACCCCGGACATCGGAGTCTCGCCCGCGTCGTGCCGGCCGTTGCCGTTGGTGTCCTTGAAGACCGTGCCGGTGACCGTGTTCGCTGTCGCCGCTGCCGCCTGCGCGAGCGGCGCGGCCGTTGCCACCTGAGGGGCCAGGCAGGACAGCGCCACCACGCCGATGGTGGCCAGCTTCACCGGCTTGCGGCTGACGCCGGCCTTGGCGGCCGGCCGGGCGAGCCGGAGTCGTCCGGTGCGGATCTGCCACACCGCGAGCAGCAGCGCGGCGGCCAGCGCGACGCCGAGTGACACCTCCGCCCACGGGAAGGCGGGGAGCGCGTGGGCGCCCGACGCGTCGACAACGGGGGTCTGCGCGTTGGCATTGGCCGTGGTGCCGTCGAACTCGGCGACGACCTGGGTCAGCCCGCCCTGCTTCAGCATCGCGCTCAGGTCGAGCTTGTCGACGTGGCAGTTCCACGCGAGCTCGACCACGACCCCGCCGGGGACGCCGCCCGAGTCTCCGGCGACGCCGGAGCCGGTGGCGGGGCAACCGGAGGCGCTCAGCAGATTCGAGGCCCAGGCGCCCGCGTTCTGCGGTGACGCCACGTCACGGTGGATGATCAGACGCCCGCTCGTGACGTCGTTCTTGGTGGAGATGACGAGTTCGCCGTGCTGCGGCGACACATGCGCCGCAGCGGGCTGCGTACAGAAGCCCAGGACGAGGTAGAGCAGCGCAAGGCCTAGACCTGCTGCTTTGCTGATAAATCTCATGGGCCAGGAGGCTAGTTCGACCGGACAGCCTGCCAATCGGTAAAGAGCGATCTTCATCGAAGGGCCCACGGAAATTCATGCGAGGGTGTACGGGGCCACCCACGGCGGCGCCGCCCGGCGTCGGGAACACGGACTCGACCCCGCGCAGCGCAAGAGCCTGTGCGTGCCGCCGGTGGCGGCCGGTCCGTGGAGTGGTCCGACGACCGCACCGGCCGGGTGCGGCCGCCTTCCGCATCACAACTCCACCTGCAGGCTGCCCATCGGGCGGAACTCCCGCATTCCACCCGCCTGCCGCCAAGTACATTGGCCTGGAAGGCACTTGTGCCGTCCATCCGGTGCGCGATTCACGTGTGGCCGCACATCGCAGCGGGTGCTGGCGGGAAGCCGACATGAGCCCTCCCCGCCAAGATCTGCCCTGGACCGGGCGACACCGGCCAACCACACTCTTCGCAGCACTCGGGAATCACCCTCTCCCGAGTCCGATGAAGAGAGGGATCCATGACAAGAGTTCCCCCGAAACGCAGAGCCGGGCTGATGTCGGCCGGGCTCGCACTCATCCTGCTGCCGGCCGGTATGGCAGCGCAGGCAGCCGCAGCCGGACCGGACGGCGGCAGCCAGGCAGCCGCGCACACCAGCGCCGAAGCCGCACGCCTCACGGCCACCGCCCACGCCACCCACACCGTCACTCTCGTCACCGGCGACAAGGTCACCGTCACCGACCTCGGCCGGGGCAGCAGTACGGTCAGCGTGGACCGCCCGAAGGACGCCACCGGAGCCGTCCGCACCGAGTCGGCGAACGGCCACGTCACCGTCACCCCTGACGAGGCGCTGCCGTACCTGCGCGCCGGCACCCTCGACGCGCGGCTCTTCGACGTGACCGAGCTGATACGCCAGGGCTTCGCCGACGGAGACGAAGGCGCGGCGGACGGGCTGCCGTTGATCGTCACCTACGGCAGGAACGCGCGGACGGCTCCGAGTGTGCCGCAGGGCGCCGAGAAGGTGCGGTCCCTGCCCAGCCTCGACGGGGCTGCGGTCCGCGCCGGCCAGGAGCGCGAATTCTGGCGGTCCGTGGCTCCGCATGCCACCAAGTCCGGTGCGCGCACCGCGACTTCGGGTGAGGCGCGCTTCGCCGACGGTATCGAGAAGGTCTGGCTCGACGGGCGCGTCAAGGGCGACATGGCCGAGTCCAACGCGCAGATCGGCACGCCGCAGGCCTGGGAGTCCGGACTCACCGGCAAGGGAGTGACGGTCGCCGTGCTGGACACCGGCGTCGACGCCGGACACCCGGATCTCGCGGGACGCGTCTCCCGGTCGAAGAGCTTCATCGAGGGGCAGGAGGTCGCCGACCGCAATGGACACGGCACCCATGTCACCTCCACCGTCGGCGGTACCGGCGCCGCGTCGGACGGCAAGGAGAAGGGTGTCGCGCCCGACGCCACCCTCGCCGTCGGCAAGGTCCTCAGCGACCAGGGTTTCGGCAGCGAGTCGCAGATCATCGCCGGGATGGAGTGGGCCTCGCAGGACGTGCACGCCAAGGTCGTCTCGATGAGCCTCGGCTCATCGGAGGGCAGCGACGGCACCGACCCGATGGCGCAGGCCGTGAACACGCTCTCCAAGGAGACCGGCGCCCTCTTCGTCATCGCCGCCGGGAACGCCGGCGCCCCCGGCACGATCGGCTCACCCGGCGCCGCCGACTCCGCGCTCACCGTGGGCGCCGTCGACTCCGCCGACCGGGCCGCGTCCTTCACCAGCCAGGGCCCTCGCACCGGCGACAACGCCCTCAAGCCCGACGTGTCCGCGCCCGGCGTGAGCATCCTCGCCGCCCGCTCCCAGCTGATCAGCGGCAGCGGCTACTACACCTCGCTGAGCGGTACGTCGATGGCGACGCCGCATGTCGCGGGCGTCGCCGCGCTGCTCGCCCAGAAGCACCCCGACTGGACCGGCGCGCAGCTCAAGGACGCGCTGATGTCGACCTCGAAGCAGCTCGGCGCGTCCGCGTACGCACTGGGTGCGGGCCGGGTCTCCGTGCCCGCCGCGATCGACGCGCGGATCACCGCGACCGGCAGCGCCGACCTGGGCTTCCACAGCTGGCCCTACGCGGACGACAAGCCGGTGACCAGGACGCTCACCTACTCCAACTCCTCGGACCAGCCGGTCGAGCTGAGCCTGGCCGCGCAGGGCGCTCCCGACGGCGTCGTCTCGCTCGCCGACACGTCGCTGACCGTGCCCGCGCACGGCACCGCGTCCACCACGGTGACCGGTGACGGCGCGAAGGCCACTGTCGGCAACACCAGCGGACAGATCGTGGCGAGCGCCGACGGTGCCCCCGTCGCACACACCGCCTTCGGCCTGGTGAAGGAGGAGGAGCGGTACACGCTCACCGTCCACGTCAAGGACCGCGACGGCGCCCCGACCGCCGCATACGTCGCGCTGCAGCAACTCGTCGAGGGCAGCGACCCGTTGCCGGCGCATGTCGGCGACTCCGGCACCCTGACGCTGCGGCTGAAGCCGGGCGCGTACAGCCTGGCTTCCTACCTCGACGTGCGCGGCAGCCACGGTGCCGATTCGCTCGGCCTCGGCTTCCTCGCCGCCCCCCAGATCGCCCTTGACCAGGACCGCGAGGTCACCCTGGACGGGCGGCAGCTGAAGGAGATCAGCGCCAAGGTCGACCGGCGCACCGAGACCCGGCAGATGGTCATGGAGTACAGCCGCAAGGCGAACGGCGCCGACCTGCTCGGCGCGGTCCAGGTGCCGCCGACCTACGACAGCATCTTCGCCGCCCCCACCGACAAGGTCACCGACGGCACCTTCGAGTACCGCACGGTCTGGCGGCTCGGCAAGCCGCTCCTGGAGGTCGAGGCGGGCGGCAGGCCGCTGGACGATGCCACCGTCCAGGCCGGCAGCACCGTCACCGACAGCCGCAGCACTGTGCCCGTCGTCGACGCGGGCAGCGGGGCACCGGCCGACTACACCGGCAAGGACGTGCGCGGCAAGGCCGTCGTCGTCCGCGCCACCGGCGCGATCTCGCCGGTCGAGCTGGCTCAGGCGGCCGAGGACGCGGGCGCCAGGACCCTGTTCGTCACGGACGACAAGCCGGGCCGGCTGATGAACTGGTTCGGCAACGCCGACCGCACCGACCGGTCGATGCTCATCGCCACGGTCAACGCCGCGGACGGCGCCCGGCTGATGGCCGCGGCCAAGTCCGGCAAGCGCGTAAAGCTCACGAGCACCCGCAACACGCCCTACGTCTACGACCTGTCCGACGGCCACCCCGGCGCCATCCCGGACCACCTGGCGTACACCCCGAAGAAGAGCGAACTCGCCCGGCTGGACGACAAGTTCCACGCGGCGAAGCCCACCCGGGGCGGCGAGTTCCGCTTCTCCATCACCGACACCTTCCGTATCGGCGTCGGCCTCCTGGAGCGCATCGACTACCCGGCCGAGCGCACCGCCTACGTCTCCACGGGACCCGGCCAGAAGTGGCACGAGTCCGTGATCACCGTGCCCCGCGGGATCGAGGAGCGCAGCGGGCTGATCACCTACCGGGGCGGCACCCGCAGTGAGGTCGACTGGTTCAAGCCGGTCTGGCACCCCTGGCTCGGCACCGGGCTCGCCTGGGGCCAGCAGCGGGCCGGGAACGACCTCCAGTTCAACACCCCCGGCTGGGGCGACTCCGGCCCCGACCACACCGGTTTCGGCGACGTGTGGAACGACACTTCGGTCAAGCAGACCACCGAGGTCTACGTCGACGGGGCGCGCGTCGACCGGCGCACCGGCTCGGCCGGGTACGTGCGGAAAGCCGATCCGGCCGAGCACACCTACAAGGTCGTCACCGACACCGCGCTCGACCCCGAGCGCTGGAAGCTGTCCACGAAGGGCCACTCCGAGTGGACCTTCAAGTCCGCCGCGACGCCCGCCGACAAGTGGACGGTGCTTCCGCTGCTCAACCTCGGCTTCGATGTCGACACCGACCTCGCGGGCAACGTCCGCGCCGGGCAGCGCCTGCCCGTCGGGATCTACTCCGAGTACGTCAAGGGCGCGACGGACACCGGGACCATCAGCGACGGCACCCTCCAGGTGTCGTATGACGACGGCCGGACCTGGACGTCCGTGGGCCTGGACCGCGACGGGTACAAGGCCGCCTGGCGCGGCACCCTGAAGGTGCCCGCCGACGCGCAGTTCGTCTCGCTGCGCGCGTCCGCCGGCGACGACCGGGGCGGCCAGGTCACCCAGGAGATCATCCGGGCGGTCGGCGTGAAGTGACGCGCTCCGGCCACCGGGCCATGGGGTGAGCCGTACGCGGCGCACCCCCGAATGACAGACGGCGCCGTCTCCCCTGTACCCGGGAGACGGCGCCGCTCGTCGATTCGGCCTCCGTCGGCTCGGCGGACGACTGCGTCATCGCGTTCTGGCTCTCGTCCTGCCCCGGGTCACCGCTCACCCGCGAGGTCGAGATCGCGTTCGTCCTGACTCCGGGAAACGCCCGTTGCCTCACCGCGGCGCCAGGGGTGCCGGAGCGGAGCGGCCACGGACCGCCACCAGGGATCGAGGGGAAGCGTTCCCGCGGGCTCGAAGGGTTCGCCCGGCCGGGGGACGGCGATCGGCTGCCCCGCCCCGGCGGCGGCGTCCATCGTCCACTCGGCCGGTTCGGCCCAGGCGTGGAAAGCCAGGCTGAACGTTCCCCAGTGGATCGGCAGCAGCACGCCGTGGGGCTTGCGTCCTTGCAGGTCGAGGTGGGCTTCCACGCCCTCGGCAGGCGTCATGTGGATGTCCGGCCACGCCCCGGGGAGCGGTGTGGTGTCGGTGTGGTTCTCGGGCCAGTACTGGGAGTACGCACCGATCTGGATCATCGTCGCGTCGAACGGGCCGTGCTCGGCGCCGATGTCCTCGAAACCGGGGAAATAGCCGGTGTCTCCGCTGTGGTAGATCCGGTGCTCGGGGCCGGTGACGACCCAGGACGCCCAGAGCGTGTGCTGCTGGTTGCGCAGCCCTCGGCCGCAGAAATGGCGCGCCGGGGTGGCGGTCAGCCTGATCCCGGCGATGTTCGTGGTCTCGTTCCAGTCCAGTTCGCGCATCCGGTCGGTGGACACGCCCCACCGCTCCAGGTGGGCGCCGACACCCAGCGGGACGGCGAACACCGTGTCCGTGCCGGCGAGGGCCCGGATCGTCGGGAGGTCGAGGTGGTCGTAGTGGTCGTGCGAGATCACCACCGCGTCCACCGGCCCGAGCGCGGCGAGCGGCAGCGGGACGGGGTGCAGCCGCTTGGGGCCGGCGAAGGCGAAGGGGGAACAGCGCTCGCCCCAGACCGGGTCGAAGAGCACCCGTCGGCCGTCGATCTCGGCGAGCACACTGGAATGACCCATCCAGGTGAGCCGCAGCCCCGTGGCGGGCGGCTCGGCGAGGTCCGCGTAGGTGGTGGCGTGGACGGGCACGGTGCCGGCCGGTGCCCTGCGTGCCCGCTCCTCCTTGCGGAAGTAGACCTTGGCGAACTCCAGGGCCGATCCGGACGGCTTGGTCCGCGCCCCCACCGGGTTCTGGAAGACCCCGTCGGCGAAGTTGGGCGAGCGGCGGATGCGCTCCATGCGGGCACCGCCCGGGTCCGCGCCGAATGCGGCGGGGCGCAGCGAGCGCAGCCGGGTGCGGAGCGGAGGCAGGGGGTCGGCGCCGGTCACAGCATCTCCTGGGGGAGTCGGTCTCGTCTCATTATGGGCGGGGGGTACGTCGGTGCGAGAGCGGAGAGTCCGGGGTAGGAGCGTCCGGCAGTAGGCAGCGCGGGTGAAGGAGCGGGGCTGGGGTGCGTGCATCGCAAGGCGGAGGATTGAAGCATGGCAAATGGGGCCTCCCCTGCTCGAGCGAAGCCGAGAGCTTGGGGAACGTGGTGATTGACGACAACGCCGCGAGGCGCGTGCCCCAGCCCCGCGACGCCGCGAGGCCTGCTGCCGGGCGCTCTCAGCCGGCCGGACCGGGCCGCGTCAGCCACGCGGCTGCCCGTACACGTGCTCGATGCGCAGCCGCAGCACGATGCGCCGGTCCCGGACCATGGCACTGCGGTAGTCGTCCCAGTCGGGGTGTTCGCCCTGGACGTCGCGGTAGAGCGCGACGAGCTCCTCCACCGTCGCGTCCTGCGGATCGGCGGCGACCGGGGACAGCTCGGCGGTGGCGTCCGCGACCGTCCACGCCCAGCGGTCGGCGCTGGTGACGTGGTAGCTCGCCCGGGGGTCGCGGCGCAGGTTCCTCGTCTTCGCCCGGTCGTCGGTGATCGAGACGCGGACGATCCGCTCCCCGGGGTAGTAGAAGTGGTTGACATTGGACAGCTGGGGCCTGCCGTCCCGCTTGAGTGTCACGAGCACTCCGCCGCTCTCCTCGGCGAGCAACCCCAGCAGCGCTTCCTGCTTTGCGTCGAATCCCGTCATGCCGGGTCCAACGTCCGTACCCGTCGCAGGATTCCGCATCCGCCCGGACAGTGATGTCACATCCGGGTACCCCTCGTCCGTCGCATCGGTGCAATCGGCCCCGTGGCACCGCCCCGGGGTATCGGAGCCGTACCGAAGGAGACCGGCCATGACCTCTCGAATCCCGCTCGACCCGCCCCGTACTCTGCTTTTCCGCGCCGTGTCGTGGTACTCGAACCGGACGTTCGGCAAGGTCATCGATCCGCTTCGGGCCGCCGCCCACCACACCGGGGTGCTGTGGGCCACGTCCCGGTTCGAGCTGTCGGCGGGCCGCTGGAAGAAGCTGGACGCGCAGCTCAAGGCGCTGGCCGTGATGGCGTCGGCGGCCACCATCGGCTGCAGCTGGTGCATGGACTTCGGCTACTGGGAGAACCACCGGCACGGCATGGACCCGCGCAAGCTGCGCGATGTGCCGGTGTGGCGGGAGAGCGAGGTGTACACCCCGCTGGAGCGTGACGTCATGGAGTACGCGGAGGCGATGAGCGTCACTCCGCCGGAGGTCGGCGACGAGTTGGCGCAGCGGCTGCGGGCCGCGCTCGGCGATGCGGCGTTCGTGGAGCTCACGACGATGGTCGCGGTGGAGAACATGCGCTCCCGGACGAATTCCGCTCTCGGCCTGACCAGTCAGGGCTTCAAGGACCGGTGCGAGGTGGAACGCCCCGCGAACCGCTGACCCGGCAACCCGGCCGGTACTTCCGCCCGGGTTCGGCCCGTGCGGCGGGTGGCTGCCATGGCAGCCACCCGCCATCGCGGACGACAGCGGAAGGGTGCTGGCCCGCAATGCCGCACCGGGATGCGCCACGTTCGACCTGCCGCGCGAGAAGGGCTGGTACCGGCTGACCGTCGATGCCACCCGTACGTCGCCGGACCCGGTGACATGGATGCTCGGGACCAGGGTCACCAGCGAATGGCGGCTGCGCTCCGGGCGCGAGAAGTCGGCCGCCCCGGCCCGGCTGCTGGACCTCGATTACCAGTTTCCGCTCTCCGGCGAGAACGCGGCCGACCCCGGAAAGCCGCTCGACTACACGGTCGGTCTCACCGCGCAGGGGTGAGCGAAGGCGCTGCCCATCGCCTCGTTGAAGGTCTGGTACGCCACGGACGGCACCGGCTGGAAGCCGGCCACGGCGGCCCGTGGCGCCGACGGCCGCTGAAGGTCACCGTGCCGGCGCTCGGGACCGCCGAGGTCGATCTGAGATCCACCGTCACGGACGCCTCGGGTGCCTCGCTGACGGAGACGCTGATCGACGCGTACAACTCCGGCTGCGCCGACATCTGGTGCTGACGGCGCGGGCCGGCGCCCGGGGCGCCGGTTGAGGAAGGGGGGCGGGGTCGTGGACGGCTCCGCCCCCGCTCTTCCCGCGCCTGGCATATTCGCTAGGGTGACGCCGTGGCGAGAGTGCGGTTGAGCGTGGCGGAGCGACGTGAGGAGCTGCTGCGCGCTGCCATCGAACAGATCGAGGTACGGGGCGTCTCGGCGGTCCGGATCGCCGATGTGGCCGCCGTGCTCGGAGTGAGCAACGCGCTCGTGCTCTATCACTTCTCGACCAAGGAGAAACTGGTCGCGGCGGCTTTCGCGCATGCCGCCGAGGCCGACCTCGCCCAGCTGCGCAAGGTGCTGGGCCGCCGCACCAGTGCGGTACGGCGGCTGCGCGCCGCCGTCCGCTGGTACGCGCCGACGGGGCAGGCCAAGGGGTGGCGGCTGTGGATCGAGGGCTGGGCCGCCTCGCTGCGCGACCCGGCGCTGCGCAATGTGGCCGGCGACCTCGACCAGCAGTGGAAGGCCGAACTGGCGGAGGTCATCGAAGAGGGCGCCGCCGCCGGTGAGTTCCACTGCGACGACCCGATGTCCGCGGCCTGGCGGCTGACCGCCCTGCTGGACGGCCTGGCCGTCCAGACGACTTCGTACGCGGGCCCGCTCTCCCGGGCCACGATGCTGGCCTGGACCGACGAGGCACTCGCCCGCGAACTCGGCATCGACCACGAGGCACTGACGGCCTGAGCCCGCCCGCCCCGTCGGCGCTCCGGGCCGTGGTCCGGCCGCGCGGTCCGGGCGGCCGGCGATGGTCAGGTCTGGCGCACCGGTGCGTACTCCTCGCCCTGAAGTCCGAACGTCCACGCCACACCGTCCTTCGCGGTCCTCGTCCTCGGCGGCACCCGAAGCCAGTAGACGCGGTGCGTGCCGTCCGGCTCCGGGGTGGAATTGACCACCTCGACCATCACCACGTCCTCGTCGCCGTCCATCGCGATGCGCCAGAGCACGCCCGTCTCGTCGCGGTGCACCGGCTCGGCGCCGGATTCGGTGAGGTAGCGGTCGTATCCGTAGAACTCCAGCATCACGCGGCGCAGTTCCGCGTTCTCCTCCTCACGTATCCGCTTCGGGGTGAGGGAGTTCAGCTCCTCCAGGAACTCGGCGGGCACGGGCATGCCGCGCCAGGCGTGGAGGGCGAAGCCGTCACGGAAGGCGAGCGCCGGGCCGTCCCCGCGGTCGAGCCGGCCCGCCTCGTCCCGGTGCAGCACCTCCGGGCGCTCGCTGATCACCACGGCGCGCTCGTAGGGCCACCACCAGCCCGCGTGCCTGGCCACCTCGGCCAGACCGTCGAGCCGGTCGCCCCGGCCGTCGAAAGCGGCGAGCCAGGCCGCGTCGTGCTGGCCGAGGACCGCGTCGAGCAGCACCAGCCGGACGTCGGACTCGTCCTCGGGGCGCTGGGCGAGATCCGCGACCACACCGGCCCTGATCCGCTCGGCGAGCGCCGCGGTGGTCTCCCAGAGCTGCGCGCCCGTGGCGGACCACAGCGCGGACCAGCCCGCCGGACCCAGTTCGTCATACATCCGGCGGCGCTCCTGCGCCCAGGGCCGGGTCCTTATCTCGTCGCGCACCGAGCGCCCGGCGTCGACGAGCTTCTCGACGGCCTCCACCGCGGCCCTGGGCGAATCGACCCAGACGATCCGCTCCGGCTCGGCGAGTCCGGCGCTGCGGTAGGCGAGCCGCAGCCCGTCCTCGGCCGCGGACCGGTCGGCCGCGCCGGTCGCCGCTGCCACGGCCCGCCATGAGTCCACGTACTGCATCGGTCTTCCCCGTCCCCTGTGTTCTGCGATCGGTGTTCTGTGTGTTGTGTGCTGCGTGTTGTGCATTGCGTGCTGTGTTGTGCGTGACGCGCTGCGCGTCGTGCGACGCGGGGTCTCCGGGCCCCTTGCCCGGAAGCCGTCAGTCCGCGACGACGCGGAACGCGCCCGGTGTGTACTCCCGCTGGCGCACCACGCGGTACCAGCCCTTCGACAGCGGGATCACCGCGTGCTCCTCGTGCACCACCCGTCCGCCCTCGGGGAGATGGAGCAGCATCGGCCCGAACACCCCCGCCTCGCGCATCAGCCGGCCCGGCCCCTGGACCGCGTGGGCATGGCCGGTGACCTCGCCCAGCGCGAGGACCATACGGCCCTTGCCGTCCCTCGGCTCACCCGGCGCGTCCACGAGATGCGCGGGCACCGCCGACTCGTCCAACGACACGATCAGTACATCGCCCTGCCGGTACACAGACGTCTCCCCTCGATGGCCGCACCCGCTGTGCCGGCCACGGAGAAAACGCTACGGGGAGGGTCTGACAATCGACCGGCGGGCGGCCCGGACCGTCGCGCCGGTCCCGGTCGCGCCGTTGTCAGTGCGGCTTGATAAACCTTGTGGACATCAGCCCGTCCCCCAGTACCAGGAGCTCAGGGTCATGTCCGGTGTGGACCATCTGCACGAGTTGCTCGGCCTTCCCACTGTCGACTTCCAGCACACGACGGGTGAGGCGCCCGTGCAGGCCGCCGATGCGGCAGCCTGGCGCATCTCGGTCGATCCGTACGAAGACGAATCCGAGACGACCTGGGAGGAGGCCTTCCAGGCGTTCCTCAAGGCGGTCGACCCGGCCGGGGTGCGGGCCCTGATCGTCGGTCAGTGGGGCGAGTCGTACGAGGAGGACTCGTCCTACCCGATCGATCTGATCATCGCCGCCGCCGACCGGCTGACCTCGCTGGAGGCCGTCTTCGTCGGCGACATGATCTCGGAGGAGAACGAGATCTCCTGGATCGAGCAGACGGATGTCACGGCGCTGCTGAAGGCCTTCCCCGGGCTGCTGGAACTGGGTGTGCGCGGCGGCACCGGCCTGGAATTCTCCGCCACGAAGCACGAGCGGCTGCGTTCGCTGACCATCGAGACCGGCGGTCTGCCGGTCGGGGTGATCCGGGGCATTCTGGACAGCGAGCTGCCCGCGCTGGAGCGGCTCGACCTCTGGCTCGGTGTCTCCGCGTACGGGGGCGACGCCGATGTGGCCGACCTGGCCCCGCTGCTCTCCGGTACCCGCTTCCCCCGGCTCACCCATCTCGGTCTGCGCAACAGCGAGCTGCAGAACGAGATCGCGGCGGCCGTGGCCTCCGCCCCCGTCATCGCCCAGCTGCGTGTCCTCGATCTGTCCAACGGCACCATGGGCGACGAGGGCGCGGCGGCGCTGCTGGACGGCCAGCCGCTGACCCATCTCGAACAGCTCGATCTGCACCACCACTTCATGACCGAGCCGATGGAGCGCCGGATCGTGCAGGCGCTGGAGCCCCACGGTGTGCGGGTCGATGTGTCGGAGCGCGAGGAGCCCTGGGGCAACCGCGGCATCGAGGGCCGCTACACCTCGGCCTCGGAGTAACGCACCATGACTGACATCGAACACCCCGAGTCGTTCCACGGCCTGCCCGTCCACACCCTTCCCGGGCCCGGCCGGGCCACCGATGCCCCGCTCCCGGACGCCGGTTCGGTCGCGTGGCGGCTGGAGAGCGCCTGGCAGGGCGATCTGACGTTCGGCCCGCTGTGGCAGCACTTCCTCGACACGGTCGACACGACACAGGTACGGGCCCTGGTGATCGGCGCCTGGTGGCAGGAGGAGTACGAGCCGTTCGCCCCGGTCGTCGATCTGCTGGTCGCTCACGCCGACCGTTTCCCCGCCCTGCGGGCGCTGTTCCTCGCCGATGTCGTCAGCGAGGAATGCGAATTGTCGTGGCTGGAGATGTGCGACATCACCCCGGTGGTAGAGGCGTTCGGGGAGCTGGAGGAGCTGACGGTGCGCGGCTCCGGCGAAGAGGTCGGCGACCGGCCGGTGATCGGGCTGCGGCCGGTGCGGCACAAGTCGCTCAAGTCACTGCGGTTCGAGTCCGGCGGGCTCCCGTCCGACGTCGTGCGCGCGATCGGCGCCTCCGAACTGCCCGCGCTGGAACGGCTCGAACTCTGGCTCGGCGTCACCGAGTACGGCGGGGACAGCACGGTCGAGGACCTCGCCCCGCTGCTCTCCGGTGCGACGTTCCCCGCCCTGCGCCATCTGGGGCTGCAGAACAGTGAGATCCAGGACGAGATCGCGGCCGCCGTGGCCTCCGCCCCGGTGGTCGCCCAGCTGGAATCGCTCTCCCTCGCGATGGGGACCCTGGGCGACGAAGGCGCCGAGGCACTGCTCTCGGGCCAGCCGCTCACCCACCTGAAGTCGCTGGATCTGCACCACCACTACATGAGCGACCCGATGGTGGAACGTCTGAGGAACCTGCTCGGAACCGAGCGGGTGAACGGCGAGATCGACGATGTCGAGTACTGGGATCCGGAAGAGGGCATCGACCGCTATGTCGCCGTCAGCGAGTAGTACGGCGGGCCGGGTGCCGCGCTTCGCCGTCGTGGGTGTGCCCGGCAACCGCCGGGTCACGTTCTTCCAGGACGCCGTGCGCGCCGCCGGGCTGCCGGCGGCGCGCGTCGTGCCCTGGTCGGCGGTCCTGCGCGGCGAAGCCGTCTTCCTGCCCGGCGAGACCGTACGGCTGGACTCGCCGGGTGAGGACGCCGAGGTGGAGCGGCTTCTGCGGAGCGTCGACGATCCGACCAGGGTCGAGGGATCCGCCCTCTGGTACGCCCGGTTCACCGAGGCCGTGCGGACGGTGGCGCGGGCGGCGTCCGCTGCCGGTGCCGAACTGCTCGACGACCCCGGTGATGTCGCGGTCCTCTTCGACAAGCGGCTCTGCCATGGGGTACTGGACGGGGCCGGGGTGCCGGTCCCGGCGTCACCGACCTCCGGGGCCGCGGCACCCGTGGTGCGGGACTGGGCGGACGTACGCGAGCGGATGGCGGACCACGGCATGTCCAGGGTCTTCGTGAAGCTCGCGCACGGCTCGTCCGCCTCGGGGGTCCTGGCCGTGGAGACGGCCGGGCCGGGCCGCATCAGGGCCACCACCTCGGTGGAGCGCGATGCGTCCGGCCGGCTCTTCAACTCCCTGCGGGTGCGCCGCATCACGACGGAGCCGGAGATCGCGGCGGTCGTCGACGCGCTCGCACCCGACGGGCTGCACATCGAGCGCTGGCTGCCCAAGGCCACCCGGCACGGCCGGGCGACGGACCTTCGGGTCGTGGTGGTGGACGGCCGGGCCACCCACGCCGTGGTACGCACCAGCCACTCCCCCATGACCAATCTTCACCTCGGCGGCGAGCGCGGAGATCTCGACGCCGTCCGCGCGGCCGTCGAGGCGGCGGGCGGCAGCTGGAGCGGGGCCCTGGCCGTGTGCGAACGGGCCGCGGCCTGCTTCCCGGACACCCTGTGCGTGGGTGTCGATCTGCTGCCCGCGACCGGCTGGCGGCGCTTCGCCGTCGGCGAGGTCAACGCCTTCGGCGATCTGCTGCCGCGCCTGACCGGGCTTCCCGGCAGCGGCGCCGAGGGACTGGACACGTACGCGGCGCAGGTCGCCGCCGTACAGAACAGAGCAAGGAACCACCGTGCAACCGCCACCGCCTGACACTGCCCCCACCCCCGCGGACGCCGTGAACCCGGATATTAATGAACCGGACATGAGCGGGATCGTGGGCAGCCACGATCTGCTGCTCGTCACCCTCGACACACTGCGCTACGACGTGGCGGTGGAGCTCGCCGCCGAAGGGCGCATTCCGCATCTGGCACGTCATCTGCCGGGCGGTGTCTGGGAGAAGCGGCATGCGCCGGGAAGCTTCACCTACGCCTCCCACCAGGCGATCTTCGCGGGATTTCTGCCGACACCGGCCGGCCCCGGACCGCACCCCCGGCTGTTCGCGGCGCGTTTCGCGGGCAGTGAGTCCACTGCCTCCGGCACCTTCGTCTACGACACGCCGGATCTGCTCTCCGGCCTCGCCGAGGTGGGCTACCGCACGGTGTGCATCGGCGGTGTCGGCTTCTTCAACCGGCAGCCGCCGCTCGGTTCCGTACTGCCGGACATGTTCCAGGAGAGCCACTGGGAGCCGGAGTTCGGCGTGGCGTCCCCCACCTCCTTCGAGGCCCAGGTGACCCGTGCCGAGCAGGTCGTCGCCGGACTCCCGGCGGAGCAGCGGCTGTTCCTCTTCGTCAATGTGTCCGCCCTGCACCAGCCCAACTGGTTCCACCGGCCGGGGGCCACCCGCGAGGCGGGCGACTCCCGCGCCACCCACGCCGCCGCCCTGGAGTACGTCGACGCCCACATCGGCAGGCTCTTCGCCGCCGCGAGCAGCCGCCGCCGCTGCTTCGCCATCGTCTGCTCGGACCACGGCACGGCGTACGGGGACGACGGATACACCGGGCACCGGCTCGGTCACGAGTCCGTCTGGACCGTTCCGTACGCGCACTTCTTCCTGGAACCGGGGGCCACCGCACCATGAGCCGCACCACGACCGCCGCACCGGCCGTCCGGCCGTACCAGAGCTATGTGTACGCCTACCCGCACAAGACCGCCTACCGGCCGCTCGCCGACCGGCCGGAGCTGCGCGAGCTGTGGGCGGCCGAGCGCAAGGACGCGCTCTCGCTCTACCTGCACATCCCGTTCTGCGAGGTCCGCTGCGGCTTCTGCAATCTGTTCACCCGGATCGGTGCCCCAGGCGAGCTGACGACCCGGTACCTCGACGCGCTGGACCGGCAGGCCGCCGCGGTCCGGGACGCACTGGGCGACGACGGTCCGGTGCGGTTCGCCGCGGCGGCGTTCGGCGGGGGTACGCCCACGTTCCTGACCGCGGCGGAGCTTGAGCGGCTCTGCGACATCGCGGAGAAGCGGATGGGGGCCGACCTGCGGTCCGTTCCGCTCTCGGTCGAGACGTCGCCGTCGACCGCGACGGCCGACCGGCTGGCCGTCCTCGCCGACCGCGGGACGACCAGGATCAGCATCGGGGTGCAGAGCTTCGTCGAGGCCGAGGCGCGGGCCGCCGTGCGCCCGCAGCGCCGTGCCGATGTGGAGGCGGCGCTGGACCGGATACGTGACGCCCGCATCCCGGTCCTCAACATCGACCTGATCTACGGCATCGACGGGCAGACCGAGGAGAGCTGGCGCACCTCGCTGGACGCGGCGCTCGGCTGGCGGCCGGAGGAGCTGTACCTCTATCCTCTGTACGTGCGCCCCCTGACCGGGCTGGGCCGGCTCGGTGCCGACAGCGAGGCCGCGGCAGATGCGTCGGACGCGGCCTGGGACGAGCAGCGGCTTCGGCTGTACCGCGCGGGCCGGGACCACCTACTGGCCCATGGCTACGAGCAGGTGTCGATGCGGATGTTCCGCCGCGCCGACGCCCCGCGGACGGACGGGCCCGACGACTACGCCTGCCAGACCGACGGCATGATCGGCCTGGGGTGCGGAGCCCGTTCGTACACCACGAAACTGCACTACTCCTTCGACTACGCGGTGGAGATGCGGGAGGTGCGGGCGATCATCGACGGCTACACCGCCACCGAGAACTTCTCGCACGCGGAGGTCGGACGGTACGTCGACGGCGACGAGGCTCGCCGGCGCCACCTGCTTCAGTCGGTGCTCCAGGCCGAGGGGCTGCCGCTGGCCGACTACCGGGAGCGGTTCGGCACCTCGCCGGCCGACGACTTCCCCCTTGAGCTGGCCCGGTTCGAGGCGCGCGGCTGGCTCGACGCGTCGGCCGGGGCGTCCGGACGGCTGCGGCTCTCCACCGAAGGCCTGGCCCACTCCGACGCGCTGGGCCCGGATCTCTTCTCCCCCGGGGTACGCGCCGCGATGGCCGCGTACGAACTGAAGTGAGTGCGCCGATGGACCTGACGATCCTCTACCGCGGGCCGCTCTCCTCGTGCGACTACGACTGTCCGTACTGCCCGTTCGCCAAGCGGCGCGACAGCCGGGAGCAGCTGCGCGCCGACCGGGCCGCGCTGGAGCGGTTCACGGCGTGGGCCGCGGCGCAGACCGGCGACCGGATCTCGGTCCTGTTCACGCCGTGGGGCGAGGGCCTGGTCCGCTCCTGGTACCGCCGTGCCCTGGTCGAGCTGGCGCAGCTGCCGCACATCCGCCGGGTCGCGATCCAGACCAACATCAGCAGCCGTACGGGGTGGCTGGCCGAGGCAGGTGGGGCGGGCCGCGAGAAGATCGCGCTGTGGTGCACGTACCACCCGGGGCAGACACCGTACGAGCGGTTCCTCGACAAGTGCCGGGAGCTGACCGCGCTCGGCATCCGCCACAGCGTCGGTGTGGTCGGGCTCGACGACCATCTCGACGAGGCGCGACGTCTGCGCGCCGCACTGCCGGACGAGGTCTATCTCTGGGTGAACGCGGCGGAGGGGCACACGTACACGGACGAGGAGGCGGACCGCTGGACGGCCATCGACCCGCTCTTCCCGTACAGCCGGCATCCGCACCGGTCGGCCGGGCTGCCCTGCCGGACCGGTGAGTCGGTCATCTCGGTGGACGGTGACGGCACCGTGCGCCGCTGCCATTTCGTACCGGCGGAGCTGGGCAATCTCTACGACGGGAGCTACCGGCGGGCGCTCGGTCCGCGCGCCTGTCCGCTGGCGGTCTGCGACTGCCACATCGGGTACGTGCACCTGGAGACGCTTCCGCTGTACGACGTCTTCGCGGGCGGTGTGCTGGAGCGGATCCCGGCGGCTGTGCTGCCGTCGCTCGCCGGACCGGCCTGAGGTTCAGGCGGGTCGGCCGAGCGACGGCACCACGGACCCGGACTGCCGTCTAGAGCGGCAGGAGGTCCGGGCGCTTCGCTTCGACGTGGTCGCCGGAGGACTCGCCGCGCAGCCGCCGGCCGATCCACGGAACCAGGTACTCGCGCGCCCAGTGGATGTCGTCGCGCCGTACTTCGAGGGTGCCGCGCTGTGCCTGCGGGGGCCATTCCTGGTCGGGGTCGGCCGGTACGTCGATGCCGAGGACCTGGGCGGCGCGCAGCGCGACCCTGGTGTGTCCCTCGGGCGACAGGTGGAGCCTGTCGTCGTCCCAGGCGCGCCGGTCCTGGACGGACCGCAGCGACCACAGGTCCAGGACCGGGCAGTCGTAGCGGTCGGCGATGGCCCGCACATGGGCGGTGTAGGTGGCGATCTTGCCGCGCAGATGGCGCAGCACGGGAACGCCACGGGTGTCGAAGCCGGTGGTGACCATGACCGTGCCGACCGCCCCGGTCAGCTCGGCGACCGCGCGCTCGAAGCGCTCGGCCACGTCGTCGGGGTCGGTGCCCGGCCGGATGATGTCGTTGCCGCCCGCGCAGAAGCTCACCAGGTCGGGTGCGAGCTCCTTGGCGCGCGGCACCTGCTCCTCGACGATCTGGTCGAGGAGGCGTCCGCGTACGGCGAGATTGGCGTACCTGAAATTGCCGTGCGCGGAGCCTTCCGTGCCCGTCGTATCGGGGTCCGGTAGCTGGTCCGCGAGAAGTACCGCGAATCGGTCCGCCCAGCCGACGAAGGTCCCGTCCGGGCCGGGGTCGCCGACTCCCTCGGTGAAGCTGTCGCCAATCGCCGCGTACGACCCGATGACGCCCTGTCGGTTGTTGACGCCACGTTGGTTTTTTCTCGAATCGTCTGCCACAAACGCTTATCCTGCACCGCCGAATGTGACCTACGCGACCGTAATAAAGGGTTGACGGGTGGTGAGATAGACCACCCGGTCAGTTTTTGGTAAAGGGGGAATAAGCAGAAGGGGCGATGCGCCGCCGCGCACCGCCCCTTCCGTGTTGCTCAGGTCATGCTCTGTCGCTCAGCTGCCCGGCCGTTCGGCTCAGACGTAGATGCCGTGCGAGGCCAGGAAGGCGATCGGGTCGATGTCCGAGCCGTACGCCGGGCCCGTGCGGACCTCGAAGTGCAGGTGCGGGCCGGTGGAGTTGCCGGTGGAGCCGGAGAGGCCGATCTGCTGACCGGCGCTCACGGCCTGGCCCACCGAGACGGAGGCGGAGGACAGGTGGCCGTACTGCGAGTAGTGGCCGTCGGCGTGCTTGACGACGACCTGGTTGCCGTACGCGCCACCCCAGCCGGCGGTGACGACGGTGCCGGAGGTGATGGACTTCACGCTGGTGCCGGAGGCGACGGGGAAGTCGATCCCGGAGTGGCTGCCGCTGGACCAGTTGGAGCCGGAGGCGCGGTAATTGGTGGTGTGGTTACCGGGGACCGGGTGGACGTAGCCGGAGCCGTTGCTCTGGGCGGCCGGGGCGGAGGCCGGGGCCTTGGACTCCGGGGCGGCGGAGGGCTTGGCCGGGGCGGACCTCTCGACGACCACCGAGGGCGCCTTCGACGGGAGGGCCGAGCCGGTGCCGGCGCCGGTGGGCGCTGCGTTGCCGGAGGCCTTGACGCCGAGGGTCAGCTTCATGCCCGGGAAGATCAGGCTGGGGTCCTCGCCGACGACCTTGCGGTTGTCCTGGTACAGCTTCTGCCAGCCGCCCTTGATCTGGTGCTCGGCGGCGATCTTCGACAGGTAGTCGCCGGAGACGACGGAGTACGTCGTGGTGGCGGCCTGCTTCTGCGCGGCCGGGGCGGCCTGCGTGGCGGCGGCCGACTGCGGCGCGGCGGCCGGGGCGGCCTGGGCACCGGTGGCACCGAGCAGCGGCAGTGCGACGACGGCGCCGCCGGCGCTCACCGCGGCGACGCCACGGGCGATGGTGCTGACCTTCGGACGACGGTGCTTACCCGATATGGGCATGGTCTGTTTCCTCTCCGGCGCCTGCGAGGTGAGCTGTCGGGTTCGGGCTGGAGATGCCCGGCCGCGCTGAGCGCGACTTCACCCCGAGCCGGCCGGATTTCTCCGGTCGGCGGCTTACCTGGTTCCCCCGCTCCTGCCACGCGATGAGTGGATGTGAATTCCGGACGGCGGCAGGATTAGGCGGTCCGACCGGATTGACGGTGACCGTAAGCGAGTCGGGACGACGAGAACAAGCCACGGGTTCCACACCGGAATCCGCGCCGGGGAAATCGGCGCGGAATTCCGGTCACACTCCGTGGATTAAGGATCTTGGCTTTCCGCGCGGCGCACGGATTACCCGACTCCCCCGTCGCCACACACCGTCACGGATATGATCCCGCTCACGAGGCACCCCCCATGTCCCTTATAAGCAGGCCATGTTCGGGCAAATACCCCTATTACGGACATATGCCGCCCATCATCCCTGTCGGAGCCTCAGCACCCGGGCGTCGAGATCACCCCGGAGTCCGGTGTGCAGCCCCTGGTGCAGCAGCGCCGAACCGTGGTGCACCGCCCCCGTGTCCAGGCAGGTGTACGTCGCCGCGGGGTCGAGTCCGCGCAGCCGCAGGACCGGTGGCCGTTCCCCGTACCGCTGCGCCTCCAGCCACATCAGGACCACGGCGTCGTCCCCGTGGACGTACTGGACCGCGCTCAGTGAGCCGCGCGGCGCACGCAGCCGGTACAGCTCACCCAGCTGCACGACCGGCCGGATCTCCTTGTAGAGGTCCACCCAGGTCCGCGCCTCCGCCAGCTCCGCCTCGCTCCACTCGGTGAGGTCCCCACCGACCCCGAGCACACCGGCCATCGCACTCACGAAACGGAAGCGCAGCGAGCTGACCCTGCCGTTGAGCTGGTCGTTCGGGCTGTCGGTGACCCAGGCGGCCATCACCCGGGCCGGGTGGATGTGCCCGAAACCCTCCTGGATGGCGAGACGGTCGAGCGGGTCGGTGTTGTCGGAGGTCCACACCTGGTCCGTACGGGACAGGATTCCCAGGTCGATCCGGCCCCCGCCGCCCGAGCAGGACTCGAACGCGACCGTGGGATGCGCGGCCCTGAGCCGGTCGATCAGCACGTACAAGGCGTCCACATGCTCGATCCAGAGTTTCTGCGGGTACTCCTCGCCCGGCCAGCCCGCGTCGGTGAAGCAGCGGTTGAAATCCCATTTCACATAGTCGACGGGAGTTTCGGTGAGCAGTGTGTCCAGCTGTTCCCAGAGATATTCCTGCACATCGGGGCGGGCCAGATTGAGCACCAGCTGGTTGCGGTACTCCGTCCGCGCCCGCCCGGGGAAGTGCTGCACCCAGTCGGGATGCGCGCGATAGAGATCACTGTCGGCATTGACCATTTCCGGCTCGACCCAGATACCGAACTGCATGCCGAGCCCGTGAACTTCGTCGGCGAGCGGCTTCAGCCCGCCGGGGAAGCGGTCCGGATTCGGTGTCCAGTCACCGAGCCCGGCCCGGTCGCTGGTCCGCTGCCCGAACCACGCGTCGTCCACGACGAACAGCTCGACGCCCATCGCCGCGGCCCGCTCGGCAAGGGCCCGCTGCTGGTCCAGCGAGATGTCGAAGCCCGTCGCCTCCCAGGAGTTGTAGAGCACCGGCCGCAGGTTCGCCGCGTCCGGGATCACATGGGCCAGCTGCCAGGCGTGCCAGGCGCGGCTCGCCCCGCCGAACCCCTCCCCGCTCCACAGACCGGCGAAGACGGGAGTGGTGTACGACTCCCCCGGCGCCAGCCGCAGCAGTCCGGAGTCGTCGTAGCCGGCGCCTCCGGTGATCTGTACGAGCCCGTCGGGCAGCCGCTGCACGGAGATCCGCCACGACCCGGACCAGCCGAGGGCGCAGCCGTACACCTCGCCGCTCTCCTCGGTCGCGGCGCCGTCGGCGTCCAGCGCGACCCAGGGCAGGAACTGGTGGCCGGTGTGGCCCCGCCTGCTGGAGATGACGCTCTCGCCGGGGATCAGCTCCGCCCGTGCGAGCCGAGATTCCGCCGCCCAGCGCCCGTGCAGCCGGCTCAGCCGCCAGCCGTCGCGGGCCGGCAGCGACCAGGCGGCCGCGTCGGCGCGCAGCAGTTCCAGCGGCGGGCCGTCCGGTCCGGCGTGGGCGACGGTGGCCCAGCGCTCCACGACGTCGGAGTCGTCCCGCATCCGGTAGTGCAGGGTCAGGGCGAGCCGGTGCACCGAGTCGGTGAAGCCGATCCGCAGCTCGTCCCCGTCCGCCTCGGCCGCGCCGAAGGCCCACTCGGTACCCCGGACCTCGGGGGTCCGCACCGAGAGGGCCGGGCGGACGAACCTGGGCCCGCCCTCCACCGGATACTCCTCCCGGCCGTCGAGGTGGGACTCGAAGGCCCTGAAGGGCAGCTCCGGTGCGGCGGCCAGCGCCTCGGCCGCCGCACGGCCGATCCTCGGCCCCCAGTGCAGATGGACGAGCTCGTCCTGCTCCGTCAGTCGCAGTGCGTAGCTGCTGCTCGCCCCGGTGAGCAGCCAGGTCCGGCCGGTTGCGTCCGTCTCGATCATCGCATCCCCACATTCGAACAGTTCCGCACATCATCGACCATCGGTCGAGTGCGGGCAACGGCCCGGTGAGGAATTGGCCGGGCGGATTCGCTGCGGGAGAACCGGAGTTCGCCCGAGTGTCGACAGGGAAAGGACGAGATGATTGCCTGAAGAATCAATGTCGTATCGTCGCGGGAGTGGCCTTGCCTGCGACTCGCGCCGGCATCAGACACTCCAGGAGTCACCGTGACGCAGCAGTTGCCGCAGATCCCGTCGACGGAACCCGAGCTGGCGGGTGTCCGCAACTTCCGCGACGTGGGCGGGCTGCCCACCGTGGACGGGCGTCGGGTGCGGCACGGGCGGCTCTTCCGCAGTGGTCACCTCGCGCACGCCACCGCCGAGGACGCCTCGTTCCTCGGTGGCCTCGGCCTGCACACGGTCTTCGACTTCCGCAACGCGGCCGACCGCCGGCTCGACGGGCTGGACGTCGAGCTGCCGGGCGTACGGAATGTCAGCATCCCGCTCTCCGACCCGGCGGACGGCTCGCAGTTCTGGCACATGGTCCGCAACGGCGATGTCGAGCAGCTGCGCTCGATTCTCGGCGACGGAAAGGGGACGGACCGGATGGTCGCCTCGTACCGCTCGATCATCCGGGACCGCACCGCCGAGCACAGCCGGGTGCTGCACGCCCTGGCCGAGGACAGCGTGCCCGCCCTGATGCACTGCGCGGCAGGCAAGGACCGGGCCGGGCTGTCGATCGCGGTGTCGCTGCTCGCCGTCGGCGTCGAGCGCGAGGCCATCGAGGCCGACTACCTGAAGTCCAACGACGCCCACCGCCGCTACAAGGTGAAGCGCAGCGACACCTCGGCGGACGGCATGTCGGCCGAGGTGATGGAACTGCTGAACCCGCTGTTCGGCGCCCATGCCGAGTACCTGGAGGCGGCGTTCGCCACCATCGAGGAGACCTGGGGCAGCACGGACCGCTACTTCTCCGAGGGTCTGAAGCTCACCCCCGCGACCCGGGACCGGCTGCGCGACCGGCTCCTGGACGAGGCACGGTAGCGGGCCCGGTCAGCCCTTGCCGGCCACCGCGAAGAGCAGGTAGAGGAAGGCCGCGACGATGTGTCCGGCGATGAGGTAGGCGAACAGCCGGATCACGACGCCGCGCGGAAACTTCCGCTCCTGGGCCTCGTAGTTCTTGCTGGACCCCAGCGGGTCGAAGTTCTCTGAATCGGACATGACGGTCCTCTCTGGCGACCGGAGGAGCCGGTCTCAGCGACGGTGGATACCGCTGCCGAGGCACAGCTCGGCGGCGGGGCTCTGCAACAGGGTGTGGACGAAGAGCAGCTCGGCACCGTCGCGGTCGACGGCCGTGATCCGGTGCGGCGTGAGCGAGTCGAAGTGCGCGCTGTCGCCGGGGGCGAGGTCGTGCACGGTCTCCCCGAGCCAGACCCTCAGGTGTCCGGCGAGCACATACAGCCATTCCTCGCCGGGGTGGACGCGCACGAGATCGCTCTGCGCGGCCTGCGGGACCCGGACGCGGAGCGCCTGCATCGCCCGGCCGGAACCGCCGGCCTGCCGGTACATCCAGCCGTCCGCCTCGGCCCCCTCGAACTTCCCGCCGCGGATGATCGCGTCACGTTCCGGGGGCTTCTCGCCGAGCAGTTCGGAGACCGTCGTACCGTAGATCCTGGCAAGACCGAGCAGCATCGGCAGCGAGGGCTGGCGACGGCCCGTTTCGAGCCGGGAGAGATGGGCGGGCGAGAGCCCGGCCCGCTGAGCGGCGGTCTCCAGGGTGAGACCACGGCTCCGGCGCAGATCGCGCAGGCGTGGTGCGACTCCGGGCAGCTCGTCGGCCGCCCCTCCGTCTGGAGGATTCATGTACCCATTGGGCCAGGAGCCTGCCTGAGAGGCAAATTTCTTGCCTCTCAGGCAAAAGTTCCGGGGTCAGCGGTTGGCGACCGCCTGCTTCACCAGTGTCCTGCCGAAGTCCCACATCAGCCCACCTCCGCTGTGTGCGTCGTCCATCACAGCGGTGAACGCCGTGACGAACCGGTCGACGTCCGCCTCGTCGATCACCAGCGGCGGAATCAGCTTGATCACTTCCAGGTGGTCCCCCGAGACCTGGGTGAGAATGCGGTGCTTCTGGAGCAGCGGCACCACCACCATCTGCGCGAAGAGACCCTTGCGGGCCGCCTGCAGCATGGTCCAGCGGCTGCGCAGCTTGAGCGAGGACGGCCGGCCGAACTCGATGCCGGTCATCAGCCCGCGCCCGCGCACCTCGTGCAGCAGCTCGTAGCGGTCGACCAGTGCGGTCAGCCGGTCGCGCAGCAGATCGCCGGTGCGGCGCGCACGGGCGACGATCTGCTCGTCCTCCATCACCGCGAGGACCGCGAGCCCGGCCGCCATCGCCTGGGCGTTGGAGCCGAAGCTCGCGGAGTGCACCAGGACCCGGTCCATCGACGAGTAGACGCGGCGGAAGATCCAGTCCTTGCCCAGGGTCGCCCCGACCGGCACGTAGCCGCCGGAGAGGGCCTTGGCGACACAGACCAGATCGGGCTCGACGCCCTCCTCGTGCTGGTACGCGTAGAAGTCGCCGGTCCGGCCGAGGCCGGTCTGCACCTCGTCGGCGATGAGCAGGGCCTTGTGCTTGTGCAGCAGCTCCTGCGCCTCCCGCAGGAAGCCGGGCGGCGCGGCGTGGACGCCCTTGCCCTGGATCGGCTCGACGACCAGGGCCGCCACGTCGCCGCGCTTCAGCTCGCGCCGCAGGGCGTCGAGATCGCCGAGCGGGATGGCGGTGTCCGGCAGCAGGGGCGCGAAGCCGTCCCGGAAGCCGTCCTCCCCGTTGACCGAGAGGGAGCCGGTCGTCAGCCCGTGGAAGGCGTGGGTGCAGTAGAGGATCCTGGGCCTGCCGGTGGCATAGCGGGCGAACTTCAGGGCCGTCTCGACCGCTTCCGTGCCGCTGTTGCCGAAGAAGACCCGGTCCAGGTGCGGGCTGTGCGCGAGCAGCTTCTCGGCCAGCAGTCCGGGCAGCGGCTGGCAGTCGAAGCGGGTGAGGTCGGCCAGCGAGGCGTCCAGGACGTCGTGCAGGGCCTTGCGTACGACGGGATGGTGCCGGCCAAGGCCCATCACCCCGAATCCGGCGAGCATGTCGAGGTAGTCGTTGCCGTCCGCGTCCCAGAAGTGTGCGCCCTCGGCCCGTTCGTAGACCTTGTCGAAGCCGATGGTGTGGAGCATCCGGGGCAGCTGGTGGTTGAGGTACTTGGTGTGCAGCTCGTAGCGCTCGGCGCCGCGCTCGGCGAGGAGCCGCGCCAGGTCGAAGCCCTTGGGCCCGTCGTCCTTCATTCCGCGCTCTCCTCGGTCCTCGTCGCCGCCTCCCTGGCGGCCAGTGCGGCGCTGATCCGGCCGGCGATCTCGACCGGGGTGAGCCCGATGTCGGCCAGCACCTCGGCACGCTTGCCGTGCGCGAGGAACTGCTCGGGGATGCCGAACGTGCGCAGCGGTACGTCGACCCCGGCGTCCCGCAGCGCCTGCCCCACCGCCGAGCCGACGCCCCCGGCCCGGCTGTTGTCCTCGACGACGGCGACCAGCCGGTGCCGGGCGGCGAGCGGCGGCAGTTCCCCGTCGACCGGTTTGACCCAGCGCGGGTCGACGACGGTGCAGCGGATACCGGCCCCGGCCAGCAGATCGGCGGCCTTCAGACAGACCGGGGCGAGTACGCCGACGGCCACGAGCAGTACGTCGGGGTCGTCCGCCCGGTGCAGCACGTCCATACCGCCGATCCGGCCGACCGCCGGGAGCGGCTCCCCCACCGACTCCTTGGGGAACCGGATCACGGTGGGGGCGTCGTCGACGGCGACGGCCTCGCGGAGCTGGGCGCGCAGTTCGCCGGCGTCGCGCGGGGCGGCGATCCGCAGCCCGGGGACGACCTGGAGGACGGACATGTCCCACATGCCGTTGTGCGAGGGCCCGTCGGGTCCGGTGACTCCGGCCCGGTCGAGGACGAAGGTCACCCCGCACCGGTGCAGCGCGACGTCCATCAGGAGCTGGTCGAAGGCCCGGTTGAGGAAGGTGGCGTAGACGGCGACGACCGGGTGCAGGCCGCCGGTGGCCAGTCCGGCCGCGGACACGGCGGCATGCTGCTCGGCGATGCCGACGTCCCAGACCCGGTCGGGGAAGGCCTCGGCGAACTTCGTCAGCCCGACGGGGTGCAGCATCGCCGCCGTGATGGCCACGACGTCCGGCCGTTCCGCTCCGATCGCGGCGATCTCGTCCCCGAACACCGAGGTCCAGGAGGGCCCGCCGGCGGGGGCGAGCGGTGCGCAGGTCAGCGGGTCCATCGCACCGACGGCGTGGAAGCGGTCGGCGTCGTCCAGGAGCGCGGGCGGGTAGCCGCGGCCCTTCTCGGTGAGGCAGTGCACCAGCACCGGGCCGTGGAAGCGTTTCGCCCGGTGCAGGGCGGATTCGACGGCCGCGATGTCATGGCCGTCGATGGGTCCGACGTACTTGAGCCCGAGGTCCTCGAACATGCCCTGCGGGGCGAAGGCGTCCTTGAACCCCTTCTTCGCGCCGTGCAGCGACTCGTAGAGCGGCTGTCCGATGACGGGCGTCTGCCGGAGCACGTCCTTGCCCCAGGAGAGGAAGCGCTCGTAGCCGTCGGTGGTACGGAGGGTGGCGAGGTGGTTGGCGAGGCCGCCGATCGTGGGGCCGTAGGAGCGCTCGTTGTCGTTCACCACGATGATCAGCGGGCGGTCCTTGGCGGCGGCGATGTTGTTCAGTGCCTCCCAGGCCATCCCGCCGGTGAGGGCGCCGTCCCCGATGACGGCCACGACGTGGTCGCTCCGCCCCAGCACCTGATGGGCCTTGGCGATGCCGTCGGCCCAGCCGAGCACGGTCGAGGCGTGCGAGTTCTCGATGACGTCGTGCGCGGACTCCTCGCGGGACGGGTAACCGGACAGGCCTCCCTTGCCGCGCAGCTTGGAGAAGTCCTGCCGCCCGGTGAGCAGTTTGTGCACATAGCTCTGGTGCCCGGTGTCCCAGAGGATGCGGTCGGCGGGCGAGTCGAAGGCCCGGTGCAGGGCGATCGAGAGCTCCACCACCCCGAGGTTGGGCCCCAGATGACCGCCGGACCGGGCCACCGCCTGGATGAGGAACCGCCTGATGTCCTGGGCGAGTTCGTCGAGTTGCGCTTCGTTCAGCGCCTTGAGATCGTGCGGCCCCCGGATGCTCTCCAGAATCGTCACGCTCGGGCCCCCTCTCTGGTTCTGTTTCAGCTCACGGTGACGGCGGGAGCCCCCGACGGCTTCCCCGCCCCGTCCATGGACTCGGCGATCTTCAGGGCTTCCTCGATGAGCGTCTCGACGATCTTCGACTCGGGCACCGTCTTGATGACCTCGCCCTTCACGAAGATCTGCCCCTTGCCGTTGCCGGACGCGACACCCAGGTCCGCCTCACGGGCCTCGCCCGGACCGTTGACGACACAGCCCATCACGGCCACCCGCAACGGCACCTCCATGCCCTCAAGACCGGCACTGACCTGGTCCGCGAGCTTGTACACATCCACCTGCGCGCGCCCGCACGACGGGCACGACACGATCTCCAGCCGCCGCTGCTTCAGGTTCAGCGACTCCAGGATCTGGATACCGACCTTGACCTCCTCGGCCGGCGGCGCCGACAACGACACCCGGATCGTGTCCCCGATCCCCTCCGACAGCAGCGCACCGAACGCCACCGCCGACTTGATCGTCCCCTGGAACGCCGGACCCGCCTCCGTCACACCCAGATGCAGCGGATAGTCACAACGAGCCGCCAGCTGACGGTACGCGTTGACCATCACCACCGGGTCGTTGTGCTTCACCGAGATCTTGATGTCACAAAAACCGTGCTCCTCGAAGAGCGACGCCTCCCACAACGCCGACTCCACCAACGCCTCCGGCGTCGCCTTCCCGTACTTCGCCAGCAGCCGCGCGTC
>NZ_JBIASS010000016.1:0-404 GCF_042890955.1 Streptomyces sp. NPDC001933
CGGTCCGTTCGTACAACTGCCTCAAGCGCGAGGGCATCCACTCCGTGGGTGAGCTCGTGGCCCGTTCCGAGGCCGACCTGCTCGACATCCGCAACTTCGGTGCGAAGTCGATCGACGAGGTCAAGGCGAAGCTGGCCGGTATGGGCCTCGCGCTGAAGGACTCGCCTCCCGGCTTCGACCCGACCGCCGCCGCCGACGCCTTCGGCGCCGACGACGACGCGGACGCCGGTTTCGTGGAGACCGAGCAGTACTGATCCGCCTCCGGCCGGGGGGGGGGGGGGGGGGGGGGGCCGCCCCCCCGGGGGGGGGGGGGGGGGGGGGGGGGGGGGGGGGGGCGGGCGGGCGGGGCGGGGGGGGGGGGGGGGGGGGGGGGGGGGGCGGGGTGGGGGGGGGGTGGGGGGTGT